>JBEIEO010000272.1:0-3433 GCA_040382895.1 Halobacteriovoraceae bacterium | reverse complement strand
GAAGGCTTCTCGTCCGCTGGATAAGAGCCGCAACGGTATTGCCATCTCTGAAGGTGGATGTATCTACGTGCTTGAGCGTCTTTCAGATGCTAAAAAACGTGGTGCTAAGATTTACGCTGAGATCGTAGGATACGCTATCAACTCCGATGCGACTGATTTTGTGAATCCAAATAATGAGCGTCAGGTACAGTGCATGCACAAGGCGATCAAGCGCGCCGGCATTGAAATCCGCGACATCGATATCGTTAACATGCACGCCACGGGTACTGGAGCAGGGGATATCTCTGAATCCAAGGCCGTTCGTGATGCCTTCGCAACTTCAGATAAAACCTTCGTGAATTTTACCAAGGGACATATCGGTCACTGTATGGGTGCTGCTGGCTCTCTTGAGCTGGCCGGAAATATCCCAAGCTTTGTTGATGGAGTGGTCCACCCGGGAATGAACATCACTGAACTAGACCCGGATTGTTCTATTCCAAATCTCGTGTTCAATGAACCGAAGTATCTGGGTAACGTTAACTATATCCTCAATAATTCATTTGGAATGTTGGGAATCAATTCAGCTTTAATTGTTAAAAAGTATACTGCTTAAGGAGTAAGTGACCATGACAGCGGCAAATGTTCGTCAAATCGTATTAGACATCATTTCAGATATTGCTCCGGATGAAGATGTGACTTCTCTGGATGATTCAAAATCCCTGCGCGAGCAGCTGGATCTGGATTCAATGGATTTCCTGGACATCGTAATGGAACTTCGTAAGCGCCATAAAGTTGAAGTGCCTCAGGAAGATTATCCTAAGCTTGCGACTCTTGATTCTTGTGTTGCTTACCTAAGCCCTAAATTCGCCTAATCTGCAGTCTGGTGCTTTGAGATTTCTCAAGGCGCCAGGTTCATCAAGAAAATTATGAGTCAATACGACGCTATCGTTATCGGAGCAGGAATGTCCGGCCTTGCGGCAGGAATCAGACTTGCGATGTTCGATAAGAAGGTCGTAATCCTTGAAAAGCACTCTATTCCTGGTGGTCTGAATTCCTATTATCAGCGCCGAAATTTTGATAAAGGCGGAATTCGCCAATTTGACGTAGGCCTTCACGCTCTAACTAATTTCATTAAAAAAGGCGAGAAGGGTAAGCCCTTTTCAAAGCTTTTAAAGCAGCTGCGTCTTTCTTACGATGATTTCAAGTTGTGCCCGCAAACTCATTCGAAAATTTCTTTTCCGGGTGTGGAACTTAAATTCTCAAATGACTTTGAATTACTGCAAAATGAAGTTCACGAAAAGTTTTCTTCTCAGGTTGATGCTTTTAATGAGCTGGTAGAGAAAGTTCGCAGTTTCAATGAACTGGATCTCTCTATCGGTTATCAGTCTTCCCGTGATGTTTTAAAGACTTTAATCGCAGATGAGCTGCTTGTAGAAATGTTACTTTGTCCACTCCTGATCTACGGATCCGCCTGGGAAGATGACATGGACTTTGCGCAGTTTGTGATCATGTTCAAGTCCCTCTACTTTGAAGGTTTTTCTCGTCCGGAAGGTGGGGTTCGTACCATCATCTCGCTTCTGATGAAAAAGCTTGATGAAGTAGGCGCAGAAGTTCGTTTCAAGGCTGCGGTCACTGAGATCATCACTAAAGATGGCAAGGCAATCGGTGTGAACGTTAACGGCGAAGAGCTTTATGCTCCAGTGGTTCTTTCTAGTATCGGTTATCCCGAAACAGTCCGTTTAACGAAAGAAATTAATATTGATCCTCAGGTTGGAAAGATGACTTTTTTGGAGAGTATTTTTATCTTTGATAAAAAGATTCCCCTGCAGTCACAAGATTCCACTATCGTTTTTTATAACAATGCACCCGAGTATGCTTATCGCCCGGCTACTAACTATTTTGATTCCACTTCAGCCGTGGTGTGTTTTCCTGATAACTACGAACCTCAGAATCGCGAGGGCGAAGGCACTGTTCGCATCACCTTCATGGCAAACTATCATCAGTGGCGTGAGCTTGATCGCGCTGCCTATGATGCAAAAAAAGATGAAGTCGGGGATTGCGCATTAAAGCTTGTGAAAAGCATGATGCCAGGCTTTGACGGAAACCTTTTATTCAAAGATATTTTCTCACCGATGACGATTGAGCGCTATACTTGGCACCTAAATGGCACGGTTTATGGTTCAACGGATAAAACCCGCGATGGCAGAACTCCAGTGCCGGGATTGTTTATTATCGGAACAGATCAGGGGTTTTTAGGGATCGTGGGATCCATTCTTTCTGGCATTTCCATGGCGAACCTTCATGGCCTGATGAGAGAAGGTGACTCATGAGATTTGAACACCTCCGTTTGCACTCTTATGCTTATCAAGAACCTATTCATTATTTAACTTCTGATGATATCGAGAATGAATTGAGTGCATTGTATGAGCGCGCCAAGCTTCCCGCGGGAAGATTAGAACTTCAAACCGGTATTAAGCGGCGTGGTTACTGGCCGAAAGGCACACGTCCTTCAACCATTGCTTCACAAGCGGCGCAAAAGGTCCTCGCCAATTTCCCACGAGAAAAAGTGGATCTCTTGTTGCACGCTTCCGTTTGTCGGGATTTCTTAGAGCCTGCTACCGCAGCCCAGGTGCATTTTAATCTCAAACTCTCTCCTCATTGTATGATCTCAGATCTCTCCAACGCATGCCTGGGAGTTCTCTCTAGCATCATGATGGCAGGACAAATGATTGAGCGAGGAGTGATAAAGAGTGCACTCATTGTCTCCGGTGAGAACTCTGGGCCCTTACTTGAAGAAACGATTTCTCATCTTAAAAATGATCCATTGATGGATCGAAAAAAAATCAAACCTTTCATCGCATCCCTGACCATTGGTTCTGCGGGAGTGGCGTTTTTGTTAACTCATGAAAGTCTGGCGCCTCATGCTCCTAAAATTGTTGGTGGCTCTTCACTGACAGATTCTTCGGCAGTGGAGTTATGTCAGGGAGACGGGTCCACTCATGGACTGATGATGGAAACGGATTCTGAGGCGCTCCTGAAAGCTGGCGTGAAGCTGTCAAAGGATAACTGGGAAAAATTCCGCCAGGTCTTGGGTTGGCAAAATTCGGATGTACAAAAAATCATTCCTCACCAAGTAGGAACGGCTCACCGTCACGCCATGCTGACGGAGCTTGGCTTACCATTAGATCGGGATTTTCAAACCTTTGAGATGTTCGGCAACACCGGTTCAGCGGCCTTGCCATTGACTCTGATAAAAGCAGCCGAAGCTAACTTCTTTAAGCCTCACGATAAAGTGGCCCTTCTGGGAATCGGAAGTGGTCTGACCAGCACCATGCTGGGAATGGAATGGAACTAATGGGAAATGAATTAAGAAATCAAATGAACGAGCTGGGGCTGGATTATGTTTATCCTTTTCGCTCGCAATATCTCCAGCTGGGCAGTCATAACCTTCACT
>JBEIEO010000271.1:0-3467 GCA_040382895.1 Halobacteriovoraceae bacterium | reverse complement strand
GTCAGTGGTGGCAGTCAAAAGTAAAGGCTTCCACAATTCCACAACATCCGCGTGAAGGTCATACTGTTTCAAAACATCCAAGGCGGGAGCATTGTCGTGAAAGATGGAAAGGTGCTGACCATTATATAAATCAATTTAAAGATGATCCAGTTCAAGGTTGGGGAAACAAGGGCGAGATTTTTAAAAAGTGGGCCCGTTCTGAAATTCAAACTGTGTTGGAGCTACTCCCGGAACTCCCACAATGGACGAAGATAGAACTATATACATTTCGGCGTGCCGATAAGTCCATTCATAAAGGTAATGTAGCGACAAGTGAATTAACTAAAAAGACGATTATTTTATACGATAAATTCTTTACCTATGAGGATAAGCTTGGAACGATAGGGCATGAGGCATCCCACTTTTTATTTCCAAGCCTTTCTCCTGAAGATCTTACTGAGTTTTCTGATTTATCAGGTTGGGATGTAGAAGTTAAGAATGACAAGATCTATGTGTTGCCACCTAAGAAGCCGCTTCAGGCCGATTCTGTAATAAATAAAGAAGAAGACTTCACCAACTATATGGAACTCTATATATCGAATCCAAATCGATTAAAGCATCAGAATCCCAAAATGTTTGAGTTTTTACTTAAGAGGTACCCAAGATGAAAATGTCATTCATGCTACTTTTGCTTGTGATTAGTTCTTGCTCTTCAAGTGATACACTTCAATCAAAAAGCAAATACATTCAAATGAACGAGTTATGGATAATGAAGGCCAGTTCTAATGATGTTAAGAGAGTATTTGGAAATAAGTTTACTGTAGTAGAATCTGGTATCACATATAATTATCCAAATTCAAAATATCCAGAGATGGTCTTCTTCTTCGATGAGTCAAACAAACTGCGTGAGCAATTTGTTTTTCTTCAGGAGGCAGCACTTCAAAAATTTAAAAAAACATTTAACTGTGGGTGGAAAGAGACTGAGGAAGTGAGAGACATTGCCCACTATCAAAGGGTTATTAAAAAAGGTTCTTGCCCAGAGCTAAATATTAGTTATGAAACTTACTTAGATTTAAATGCTTATGAATTGCGCTGGAAAAAATAAATCTAGGATAGATTTTCTATTGAATATGTTCCTTCACAGTATCAAGTCCTGGTCTTAGAGTTTTTTCGTCCAATCCGAACTTAGCGCCGATTGCTTCAAATAGTTCTGGTAAGGGCTTTGTGCCGCCTAACTTTAGGGCGTTCTTATACAATGAAATTGAATTTTCAAAACATATTCGATCATACTTTTTGATGCTTCAGATGCGTATCCAACACCCCAAAACTCTTTGAAGACAGTATAAGCAATAAATGCTTCATCAATTACGATTGTTATTTCAAATACTCCTACAGGCTTTTGAGTAGATTTTTCTCTACCCACCCATCCAAGCCAGATTTCTTTACCATCTGGCGACTGACCAGCTTCTAGAGCCTTAAATCCATTGGCCAAACACTCAATTGATGGAGGCACATCTCGTTTCATGTAATTGTAGAGATCTTTTTCACAAAATAATTCAAATAGCTCGGTTGCATGAGACCCACGACGGATCTCAAGTAACAACCGTTCAGACTCCATGGAGTCTATTTTCGGTTTCATAAATTTCCTTAGATTTTTGTTTTAATTAAAAAAGAGAACAAAGAAGGTCTATTGTTTTTAATTTGATTTTTAATAAGACCTCATTAGATTTGATTTGATTAACCTATAGTTAGTTGAAGTTCAATTTTTGATCAATCCTTTTGATTAGATCTTTAGATACTTAAGATTTCAGCAGGAACCATCCGAACAAAAACTTGTCCAATCTGGGTGTAAAAATTCAAAAAATGTTCGTGAGATTCGGTATCTAGACGTGTTCGTAAATGGTGCGCCCGACAAGATTCGAACTTGTGACCCCTACCATGTCAAGGTAATACTCTAACCAACTGAGCTACGGGCGCGTGCAAAACATGTTAAGCTAAAAACCTGCTTCCTGTCACTAATCTTTCTTGTGAATAGCCATGACTTTGAGCAGAAATTCAACTAAATTTTCTGCTCTATGGTCTTACGTCTCTCCCGCCGATTCATTCCTTGGTTGGGGCATCATGCCTTCGAGTTCAAATGGTATTATTTGGGTGCTTTCGTATGTCTTTATTTATTGCAGCAGCTGCAGGCTGAGCTCCCAGAGCGCATACGAAAGCTCACCATTATAATGGGGGAGGGGCAGCTGGTCGGGGCTTCGGTCTGGATCTTCGTAGGTCTGGCCATCGGGATTTTTATCTTCCGGACTTTATCTCGCCTGCTATTTTTCTATCCTGCCCGGGTTCAACAAAAGCTACTACGCATGGAACTACTGGGACTGCTGGAACGTGTTCCCCCCGATCGTTATCGTGAAAAAAGTCAGGGACAACTCTTCCAGATGCTCTTTGATGATATCAATAACCTTCGAGGCTTCATCGGTTTCGGACTTTTGCAAATTGGTAACCTCCTGATTGCTGCCTGGGTATTGATTCCCAAGATTAATGAAACCGATAGCTATCTATGGCCGGCCTTTATTCCTCTTTTTTCGAGCGTCATTTTTTTTTCCATCATGACCATGGTGAATCAAAACCTTTCTAAAAAGATGATGGATAAAAAAGGTGAAGTTCAGCAATACATCATCGAGTCTTATGAAGCTAAACAGACCATTAAGAACTTTCACCGCGAAGACAATTTCATTGATGGCTTCGTGCGGGCATCGGCCCAAGAACTCTCATTATTTTTTAAATCCTCCGTGGGGTACGCCTTTACGGGTCCCTACGTGAAATTAGGTTTAGGTGCATCGCTCTTGTGGGGTGGAATGATCATTCGTGCCCGTGGTGGCTCGCCCTCGGATCTGGTTTTCTTCTCCGGTTTTCTCTATTTGTTTTTGGAGCCGGTAATGTTTCTCTCCTGGGTCGCCGTGGTGGTTTCCCAGGGCTTTGCGGCCTGGAGAAGAATCAAAGAACTCTATTTCATGCTGGAAGAGCCTTCGGAGGTTGAAAAAGATCTTCCTCGTATCAATCCAGTCTTTAGTCAAAATCATCTGCATCTCTGTTTGAATTTCTGGGAAAGACCCTTGGGCTTAAAACTCATGAAAGGCAAGTGGACCGTCTTAATTGGTGAGACTGGCATCGGAAAAAGTTACGTCCTCTCCCGCATCGCTACTGCCTTGATTCTTAAAGGTCATAAAGTATCTATGGTTCAACAAGAGCCGTACCTTTTCAATGACACTATTGGTGGAAATATTTTTCTGGGACGAGAGCGGAACCCGGATGAAATTGAAGCTGCAAAAAAATTACTCGTAATGTTTCAACTCGATAGTCTTGCCGATAATCTGGATGCGATCCTGGAACTGGAAGTAGGAGAGAATGGTAAACGTCTTTCTGGTGGGCAGATGAAGCGAGTCGCTTTGATTCGCTCTCTATTGTCTGGGACAGAAACGATTATCTGG
>JBEIEO010000270.1:0-3492 GCA_040382895.1 Halobacteriovoraceae bacterium | reverse complement strand
CTTACCGTTGATATCAAGATCAAATCCAATTCTTTTGAATTTATAATGTTTATCGGAGATGATTTCTGATTCTCTAATTCTGATAAATTTATCCATGGCAAATCCTTCCGCTGAAGATCATTCATGCATATTTTTTATTTTTTTAGAGACGGCGTCCAGATTTTTTTTCTGGACACCTTCGAAAATGCCAAATGTTATTTCAGGGTAAAATAGATGTAGGGTTGATTCACCTGGATATTTGCATTTTCAAGTTTTTCTAATTCATCAAAAACTCTTGAGGTGACATCCAGAATGCCAAATTTTAGCTGGCTCAACTTTACCGTCAATTTTTTTGTTGGTTGATCATACCTAATCGAACCATTCCCTGTCGCCTTACCGGAAATCTGAGCTTTGATTTCTGCGCTCAGATCAAACTTACCAGCGGTAATTTTTAAATTCATGTTCTTGATACCCACAGATTGTTTGGCGTCAAACCCCATATCCAATGCCTTATTCAAGGCCTGCTCGATTCCCTCTTCAGCTCTTGAATTAAACCCACCAGCTTTTATAAGCATCTTTTCCAGACAGCCTACAATCATCTGATCCATTAGAGCTGTGTGACCTGCAAACCGATTACAATTTAAAGTGAAAGAACTAAGATCGAGATCCTTATCCGGAGATGAGAAATTAGCCTTTCCCATCGAAAGAGTGGCTGTTTGATTAAGAGTCAGATTAAAGTTGGATAAATGGATCGATTCTGAATCTTTAATCAATGCGGGTGGATTCTTGAACTCAATCTCACGCTCCTCAACGCCCTCCAGTTTGATTTTAAAATCTTCACCTACTTTTTCTACCAAGACTTTTTGTTCCGTAGCGAATTTTGATTCATAAGAGAAGCTCTCAGCTGTCCCCTGTCCCAAGGGCGACTGATAATCAAAATTGAAGTTCTTAATTTCTCCTTGGGAGACTTGCCCGTAAGTGATGCTGGAGAACATAAGTCCTAAACAGATAATTTTTTTCATCCTTAACCTCGCTTTCATTTAGTTTGCAGAGGCCTATCGGATTGCTAATTAAAACAGCTGAAATTGTCAGGAATTTCTCCTCAACTTGAGGCAAAAAAGTACTTTTATAGAAGGTGATTTAAAAAAGACTAAAGTTGCCCAGACCAGAATGCCTGAAGGTCACTAAGAATGGATTGAGAAACCAATTCTTGCGGGTGAATGGTGTACCAATCGGCGGGCATGGTTTTGGAATAACTTTGATCCAGAAAGCGGTTATCCATCAAAACAATAATTCCCTTGTCTTGCTCAGTTCTGATAACTCGTCCAGCTGCTTGCACAGCTTTGGCCATCGCCGGATAAGTATAGGCGTACTCAAAGCCTTGCTGATAAGTTTCTTGATAGAACTCCCGCATCGTTTCGCGTTCTACGTCAAAGCTTGGCAACGGCGGGCCTATAACAAAAGCACCGATCAGCATATCTCCGGGATAATCGACACCCTCGGAAAAAATTCCGCCTTGAACGCCAAAGACGATAGTAGGTCGTTTGTCATTTTTCAATCGATCTAGCAGCATTTCTGTGTCACTTGCCTTCATGTAGCGATCCTGCTTCAGGACCTGAAACTGGCCGGCAGGTGAAAATTGACGGTAAACCTGCTCCATGAAGTCAAAACTTGGAAAGAAAGCAAAGTAATTTCCGCTTTTAAGTGCCGTAATTCGGCTAATCGACTCTGCGATTCGTGAAAAGTTTCTCTGCCGCTCGGAGTACTTAGTGGAGATCTGAGGAATGATCAGTACTTTGCGATTCTCCGGATTAAAGGGAGAAAGAAATTCATGAGTCTCAACGTTTAAACCATTCAATCCTGAAAGCTGCAGGTAATAATCAAATGGCTTCAAAGTCGCTGAGAAAAGAACGACATTCTGATACTTCTGGTACTTTTCTTTGAGCATTTCGCCGGCGTCACAGCAAGTGATCTTAACAATTCCACCAGAGACATCGGGGTGATAGGTAAAAAAGAACTCAGGTCTTTTCCACTCATGGATCTGCTTTAGCACATCGGTGAATTCATTCCAATAGAAGCACATTCTTAAAACTACATCGCGTGGTTTGATTTCCACATCTGATTCCAGGTAGCGCGAAAGAAATCCCCTCAGCTGCTCATCCATCACCAGAAAGGGATCAAGCCTCAATTTCACATGCGTTGGTTTAGTTATGTTTGCTGGCCCTAGGTGCTTAATAACTGCTATCATTTCATCTATTAAGTCTCTCCCCTCTTCGGAATGTCTTCTTGGTAACGTTTTAAATTCCTCTTTCATCTTTTCAAGCGTAGAAGCTGAAAGTGAAGGTGAATAGTAACTCATTCCTCGCGCTGGAAGATTATGGGCTTCATCAACGACCAGGTTAGATAAACCTTCCTGAGCGTGTTGTACGCGAGGCAATCGACCTAAAGCTGATCGACTACCAAAAACATAATTATAGTCACAGATCACAGCATCTGCTTCTTCGGCTGCTTCCAGCTGTGTTCAAAAGGACAAACCTGATATTTTTCTCCCATATTTTTAAACACTCGGGAGGTAAGCTTTCTTTTTTTGGCTAACTCAGCTTTGAGATCATGTTTGGCCAATTTATCGTAGTAGTCTTTGGCAAATTCACAGTACTCCGGATTACAGAGTGGCTCAGCTTTAAAGCACATTTTGGTCTTCGCGGTGATGGTTAGAGATTTAACCGATGACCCTTTTTCTTCCAACTTATCCAAAGCTTCTTCGGCAACGGTGTGCTGACTATTTTTGGGCGTGAGATAGACTACTTTTTGTCCCCGAGAAAGGGCCTCTTTGAGTGCAGGATACAGCACACCAATTGTTTTCCCTAGACCCGTTGGTGCTTGAAGCATCAGCTTTTTATTTGAGGAAAATCCATCCTGAATTGTTTGTATGAGTTCAATCTGACCCTGGCGTGCTTGTTCAAACGGAAAGTCTAGTTTATTGGAAAGATCAATTCTTCTTTTGGCGCGCTTTTCGGCTCGCTTCACCTCAAGGAGGATTTCCTGAAGACGTCTTTGCAGCCAGCTTTGATACTTTTCAATGTTTAAATGTAAATCAAGATCTAGCGTCTCATGGTTGCGTGTAGAGACCAGTAAGAGATTAAGGTCAGGTTTCTTTCCCGTATCCAGCCAATAAAAGTACCCATAGGTAAGCAACTGGAGGCAATATGGATGTGAGTCCTTGCGAACACGCAGATGCTTGGCAAGCTCCCAAATATTAAAAGTGCTTTTAATCTCTTCAATCAAAGGTTTCTCGGCCGGAAGAAAACCATCCATTCGGCCTTCAATCAAAAAAGTATATCCCTCAAGCTGGAATTCACGTCGAATGGTCACTTCAGTCTGGTACTCAGGCTGTTGCTCTAATCGTTGCTTTTGAACGAGCTGGTGGATCTCTATTCCCTCTTTCTTAGCATCAACCACACCGCTTCCCAGGCCTGAATAGGTCTCAAGGCTCCCATTTAGGGGAGACGGAAT
>JBEIEO010000269.1:0-3533 GCA_040382895.1 Halobacteriovoraceae bacterium | reverse complement strand
TGTAAAATTTAATAAAATCGGTTTTGTTTCGCAAGGGTATTTTTCGAAAATCTGGCTGAAATTCTGAGGGGTTAAACAAAAAAAGCCCCTTTCGGGGCCTGGTTTTTATCTTTTAGCAACTTTTCGTAGCAGTCGCTTCAATTTTAGCCTCAAAGAAGCACGATTCCTGATGACCTTGAAATCGACACCCATGCTAACCAATTCCAATACCGCTTTTTCGTTCCCGCTCAGGAGAAACGGAACCAGGATATTGTCACCTTTTGCATCAAGAGCATTCTTTTCTGCTCCAGCTTGAATTAAAAGTTTAGTTGTAACCAAGTTCAAGTCATTCGCTGCTATCTGCAAAGCTGTCTCACCTTTGGCGTTTCTAGCTTCTAGATCAACACCACCAGCAACCAGGGCATCCAAAACTTCAGCTTTCAATTCTGGAGCTGCCAAATGCAAAGCTGTATTATCCTGAGTATCTTTGGCATCTACCGATGCACCAGCATCAATCAACATCTGGACCGACTGGGCCTTCCCCGCTTGTGCAGCTTTCATCAGCACTGTCGTTCCAACCTTATTTGGGAAATCCAACCAGGTCTTTTGAACCATGAGCTCGGCGAGAGTGGTGATATCTTCATTAAGAGCAGCTTTTTCCAGCGTCTTTTGAATCGCAACTTCCGGAATGGAAGTCATACGAGATACGTCCTCGCCGCGGCAGTCGTCTTCCTTGCAGACATTGGTCTTCACGCACATTTTTGAAAAATCCGGAACAAAGTCCTCTTCGCCCCGAACCAGGATCCCTTCCACGACCCCTGTTTCAGCGTTAAACACCGCTGAGCCTGAGTTGCCCTGAAACGTGTCAAGGTTGGCCACAAAGAAAGCCTCATGTTCATTTTTGCGGACTCTAGCTCCTGCTGCCACTTTGGTCGGTAGACCGGATGGGTTTCCGATCACCACCAATGATTGATTATCAGAAACCATCGACTCACTTCGAATGGTCAGTGGCTCTCGATCCACCCGACGATCAAGCTGTATCAGAGCATAGTCTTTGGCGCTCATCATATCCAGGGCACCCGAGACGACTTTCTTGCAACTGTAGATATTCTCTTCCGGGATATCCTGACCGGCCTTACCAGTCAGAGGATCAACTTTGAAATCTACAACCCACTTAAAGTCTTCACAGAAATTAGGAAGATCCAGACAGTGACCGGCCGTAACTGCCACATCAGGAGCAATCAAAAAGCCTGAGCACATACTTGGGTTAGGCTGTTCTACAAAACGCGTACCTGGGCAGAAGTTAATATCTCCAGGGGCCATCTTGGTTTCTTCAGAAAAAAGCTTATTCGACTTACTACTTTCATTAATCCATTCGGCCAGCGTGGATTGGGTAAACTGCACCACACCTGGGCGGGCCGGATCACGGGTCATTTCATTTTTATCCATGACCGCCATGGTTGAGCGGGCAAGGCGTTGCTGAAGCTCAGTGGCCTCAAAGACCTCCACTCGATTATCTACGCCGTAGACGACGAACATTTTCTTAGCGACTTTAGCTTGGGCAAGAGGCGCCAAGGCAGTCGTCAGAACAGCAATAGATAGGATCGTTTTCATCGAAGCTCCTCGTTTGAAAGTGGCCAGGTTATAACTCAACAAGTGAGTTTATTTAGCGAAATTTGACGCAACATGTAAATTCTCTTCATTTGACGGGTTACAATGGGATAAGAGACACTTAGAATCCAATCTCAAAGGGATAAATATGGGAATCTACGTAAATCGAACTCTCAATATGAAGCAGATCGCGGCCATTGGCTTTGATATGGACTACACCCTAGTCCGCTACAACCTCGAGGCCTTCGAGATCATGACTTATAAAGAGATCAAAAAGAAACTCGTTGATGTGAAAGGCTATCCTAAAGTCATCAATGATCTGAAGTTTCAACTTAACCTCGCCATCCGAGGACTTGTTATCGACAAGCCAAATGGAAACGTATTGAAGCTTTCAACCTACTCGAAAGTTAAGCATGCCTTTCATGGTATGAATGAAATGGATTTCAAGACCCAGCAGAAAATTTATCAAGGTCTGACCATCGACCTAAACGACTCTGATCGCTTCGCCATCGTCGATACAAGCTTCTCGATAGCTTATTGCATGCTCTACATGCAGATCGTAGATCTGAAAGACAAGCACCCGGAGCTGAATCTACCAGACTATAAAACCCTCGAAGAAAATCTACTTGAAGCCTTGGATTTATCACACCGAGATGGCACGCTTAAAAATGAAGTTCGAAAGAACGTTAAAAAATATATTGTTCAGGATCCGGATACTGTGGTTGCTCTGGAGCGGTTCAAGCGCCATGGGAAACAACTCTGGGTCATCACGAATTCTGATTTTGAATACTCAAAACTTCTTTTAGACTACGCAATTTCTCCGTTTTTAAAAGAACATAAATCCTGGATGGAGCTCTTCAACATCGTGGTGACTCTTTCCAATAAACCGAAATTTTTCACCGATAAGAATCCACTTCTCAAAGTGGATCCTAAAACTGGACTGATGAAAAACCACTTTGGGAAAATCGAAGATGGGGTTTATCAGGGTGGTTGCGCATCTACCATCCAGAAGTCCGCAGGTCTTACTGGTGAGCAGATCCTCTATCTCGGAGATCACATCTACGGTGATGTCCTTCAGATCAAAAAGACCTGCAACTGGAGAACCGCACTCGTGATCGATGAATTGATCGCAGAAACCGATGCCATCGCGAAAACAGCGAGCATCAGTAATGAGATCAACGAATTCATGAAACAGAAGATAGAACTTGAACGAAAGCTCGATGATCTTTTTGATAAGGAATTCGAGAAAGGCAAAAAGCCTGATAAGGAAAAAGTGAACGAGCATTTTCAGAAGATCGAAAAAGTCGATAAACAGATCGGGAAACTCATCCGCAAACACACTTCATTTTTTAACCCGCACTGGGGAGAAACGATGCGAGCGGGCGTTGAGCCTTCTCGTCTGGCAGGACAGATTGAAAAGTACGCCTGTATCTATATGGCGAAAGTCTCAGACTTTGTGGACTTCTCTCCGAGAACCTACTTCCGTCCAAAGAAAAAAACTCTTCCGCACGAATAAAAAAAGGTTCCCGCACACTTTTACTTACGCGTTGCTTACGTAAAGGTGTGCTGGAACCCTAGTTAATCTCAAAGCGACTTTCCAGGGGTGAGTTCGAAAGTTCCGGCAAGGTCTGGGCTTCAACAGTCACCCCGATAGTTTTTAAGGCCAAAAATTCCAGTGTGAGTTTGCGATAGGTCGTTATCCATCTGGTGACCTCGGGGGTGACATCTTTAAGAAAGTGGTAAAGATGAGGCTCAGGTATAAAAGAAACCATCAGATTATTTTTTAAAAACTCCACCTGAATTTTAAAATCCCCCTGGAAGAAGGCCTGCTCATTAGCAAATTCCACAAACAATTCTTTCGGATCTTTAAGCTTGCTCCAGATTTCACCAAACTTATCCCAATAAAGATTATTCTGACCGCTTTCAACTAAGGGAGAAATATC
>JBEIEO010000268.1:0-3538 GCA_040382895.1 Halobacteriovoraceae bacterium | reverse complement strand
GATCAATTCATCCGGAGCACTCTCTCCGGTGTGTTCGCGACGAATCTTGGTGATAAAGTTTCCTTCTTTTGATGTCACCGGAGGAAAGATATGGGCGATGTCTTCTTTGTAGAGAGAGCTGATCTGATGATTTTTCCAGTTCAAGAGTTCTTTTCCATCATCTTGAAGGCGATAAACGTAAGAGCGATCTTTGAGCATGAGAAAAGAATCTATCAGAGCGGAATAGGAACCGAGATTTTTAAGTGAGGTCTCTCGCACACCACTTCGATTAGCTTCAAAAACTTTACTGACACCTGCTTCATCAAACTCATACCAACTGGTGGTATCACCCATCTGAATCGGTTTAGAAAAAATCCGGGAACTAGAAGCGACCTTGCTGAAGCTTGGTGACCAGCGGGCCATAAGAGTGCCCTCAGTTGTCTGGCACGCCAGATAGATGCCCTCTTTAGTCGGTTGAGGCTCAGAGCTAAAACAAATCATGGCATCAGGAGCATTGTAAGCATCCATTCCGGCGTAACGGGCCACCAGTTGGGGTTTAGAATACTGAGCGATGGCTTGAGAACTTAGCAGGGTGAAGATAAGAAGAGTTTTCATCTTTCCATTATAACTGTTCTTTTTTGTGTCAATTCCATCATTTTCTTACCGATAGAATTAATATGAGCGATGGTCTTATACATGACTTTTCTTATCGACTTAAAGAGATTGCCAAGGACCTAAGTTTCCTGGGTCATCCTCGTTATCCATTGAACAAACTCCACCGATTTTTTCCTCAGCATCATGAGTTCATCAAGGAACTTGAGGATGTAACAGTTCCTTTTGGAGTTAACGTTAAGGCCAAGCGCATGGCCATGGATGAATTTTTAAGAGACCTGAGTCACGCTGACTTACCAAAAGTTTTGAAACAGATTTTTACCCGACGGGTTGAAGACTATCATACCCTGCTCTCAATGATGGAGAACTTTGATAACGTGTTCTTCTACGATCACTGCACTAAACTCTACGGAACTTCCCATCAGTCCACTCAAAATAATTCATTTTTATATTTCCTGGAGAAAATCCCTGATTTCTGCGTGCCGGATGTGAGTTCACAAAAACTCAAAGGCCATGCGGCAATGGACTATCTAAAAAGACGTCTGATGGAAACTTTCTCTGATACTGATGTAGACGTGAAGCCTTCCTCTTCTCTGCTTTCAGACTCATCAGCAGGCAGGAAAGTCCTGAAGCTCAATCCTCACAAAGAGTACACCACTCAGGCCTTGGATGTATTTCTTGTGCATGAAGGTTGGGCCCATCTGGGGACATCTCTCAATGGGGCTTCACAAAGCCAGCATCCGTGGCTTGCGACATGGTCTCCACGTTCCACATTTTTGCAAGAAGGCCTGGCGATTCTTACTGAACTCATCACTGGTTGTATGACTCATGAGCGCTGGAACAGAGTGATGCTCCGGCATCTGGCAACGTCCATGGCCGAGCGAGGTTCCAACATCCAGGATGTGTATGCATTCCTACGCCATCATCAAATGGATGATCTGGATGCCTTTAAACTCACACTCAGAGTCTTCCGCGGAGTCCCTCTAGATGGGGGCATGGCCTTTACAAAAGAGCTGCTTTATCTCCATGGACTGGTTCAGCTCTTGTATCACATGAAATTCTATCAGGCAGATTTGCGCTCCATCTGGGTCGGCAAACTTTCTTTCGAGGAGCATGTGATCTTACTTGGTAACTGGCAGGAGATGAATCTGAATTTAAGATATTTTCCTATGGAATTAGAGGACCCTCAGGTCCAGATGAGGCTTAAAAAACTCCAGGATCTGGCGTTCAGTCTTTTCCAGCATGGATTTATCGAATAAGCATCTGGGCCACCTGAATAAATGATCCAAACATTTGCTCCTGAACCGTTTTAGGAATGGTAGACATCTCCAAAGCTTTTTTCATGCAATAAAGCCACTGTTGAGCTTCCTCCTGACCGATAACGAAGGGTGCATGCCGCATCCGCAAACGAGGATGGCCGAATTGCTCCAAATAAAGTTGAGGTCCACCCAACCAACCAGATAAAAAATATTTAAGCTTGTGGGCAGATTCCTGAATATCCTTACCCGAATGGGTTGCAAAACAATCCTTGGCCTCAGGATCAGTACTCATTATGCGATAAAACTCATCCACCAGCTTATCGATTACAACCTGGCCGCCGATTTCTTCAAACATATTTCATAAACCTACCACTACACTCAACTAATAACATTAGCTGCTCCAGAATTTTCTTATCTCTCTTGTCACAGCATTGCTATTATAATCGTTAAAAGTAACATCATTAACTCTTTTAAAGGAATACTCAATGAAAGTTCTGTCTTACCTGACTCTAGCTGCCCTTCTTTCTGTTACGGCTTGTTCTCACCAAAAAAAATCTTGTTGTAGCGGTTCTGCTGAAAAAATGTCTTGCACTAAAGAAGAAGGTAAAAAAGCTTGTTCTGACAAGGAAAAAAACTGCGCTGATGGCTCATGCACAAAAGAACAGAAAGCTTGTGCTGGTGACAGCTGCCAGAAGAAATCTTAATTCTCTGAAGGAACGCTCATGAAATTTCTCGCTACGCTGCTGCTTTTTGTCTCTCTGGGAAGTGAAGCCAATGAATGCGCCAGAGATGCAAAGAAATTCTGCGCCGGAATTGAACCTGGCAAAGGACAGCTGGCCAAATGCCTCGGCGACTACGCCGATCAGCTTGAACCTACCTGCTCAAAAGAACTTAAAGAATTCAAGAGTAAGACGGGCAAAGTGAATCCCTGTTTTGAAGATCTGGCAGAGTTTTGTTCTGACGTTCCTTCTGATGCCCGCAAACTGGAATACTGCTTATTGCGAAATGAAAACCGACTTTCGACCAGCTGCTCAGCTGACTTCAAAAAGAAAAAAGGTAATCTCATCGTGCGTGACGTGTGTGCTCAGGATGTGGTCAACAACTGCTACCCCACGATTTTGGAACCAGAAGGTGCCATCTCCCGTTGTCTGATTAAAAATCGCACCAAGCTGACAGGGTTCTGTCAAAAGAGTGTTGATAAGAAGATCGCCGACATGAGAAAGGCAAATCCGTGTTTTGATGAAACGGAAAAGTACTGCCCTGCTCAGATTCGTTTTCATGAAATCCATGAATGCATGGAAAAGAAACTAAATGCACTCTCTCCTAATTGTAAGAAAGTGGTTCAGGAAGAAATAAAACGTGAAGAATCGAATCCTTGTTATGCAGATCTTCGCCAGCATTGTAAGCGTGGCCTTAGTGCTACAGAACAACATCAATGCTTAACATTGAATGAAAAAGAACTTTCTAATGGCTGCCGTCAGTTTCGAGTGAATGAATCACAGAAACTAAAAAAGATGGTGGATCTGTGTGAAGGTGATCGACTGAAGCTTTGTCCGAAGGCCCCTTTTCAGAATGGAATGGTCCTTAAATGCCTGAAGGAGAATGTTGCGAAGGTCACACCTGGTTGCAAGGCTCTGATTCAGTAAGTAAGGTTCCAAGCTAAGTAAGGTTCCAACACACTTTTACGT
>JBEIEO010000267.1:0-3568 GCA_040382895.1 Halobacteriovoraceae bacterium | reverse complement strand
GGACTCCTTGACTGCTTTTCTGAAACTTCCGATTCCTTCACCTAAACCTTTGGCCAGTTCCGGAATCTTTTTTGGACCAATGAATAGTAAAGCGACCATACCAATGATGGCGATTTCGCCAAATCCCATTCCAAACATAGTTAAGCCTTTTTGATAGTGAGATCAAATTTTCCCTTGAGAATACTTTCTCCCTTCAGCTTCACTCGATCAAATTTAACCACAACTTTTTTCTGATCATCCTGATGCAGATCCTGGAGGATATGATCGTCTTGATTCAGGACATCTCCGTCGAAATAAAGTTGAGTCACAAGCTCCAGGTAACCTCGCAGACTTACCTTGTAGTGAATGTGGGGAGGACGGCGCCAGGTTTCTGAGGCCTGATAGGATCCCGGCTTAATCGTTTTAAAAGAGTACTCACCTTTAACATTAGTCTTCATCGTGCCGTAATACTGAAAATCAGGATCCAGTGCCGTTGATGAAGTATCTGAAGGATGATTGTACTTTCCGGTATGACAGGCCTGCCAGATCTCAACAATAGCACCTGCTACTGGTCGACAAAACTCATCGGTCACGACTCCTTCCACGATCACGAGTTGTCCAATAGCGCGCTTAGTTCTGCCTTTCAGCACTGTCAGATCCACATCCGTATCCAGAGGAAAAAGTTTCGGATAAAATGGGCCCAGAGGTTGCTGGGCAGTTGGACGAAAGTCACAGTTATCCAGGGCCTCCGCCCCTTTCATAGTGGCAAGGGCCGTAATTCCAGTAAGACCTGCGAGTTTCAAAAAATTTCTACGATTATTCATAGGACATCTCCTTGGTTGATAAAGTTATAGGCTCTGGAGTACAATAAATATAATTAATCTAATCAATATTTAAGATAGGTAAAACTTATGATAGACAATCTCACCGACCTCAAATATTTCCTGGAAATCGCCAAAACCGGCAACATCACCAGAGCTTCGGAACGCTTAGGTGTCACTCAACCATCCTTGACTCTGGCCCTGAAGCGACTGGAGGAAAAAGCCGGCATTACGCTGCTTGAGCGAACCCGTAAAGGTACTCACCTCACCCGTCAGGGTGAAGGCTTAGTGAAAGTCGGTGAACGCATGTTGCTGGATTGGGAGCGCGATGTGCGTATGCTGGCCCAGAGTCAAGAAGAGCCTTTAGGGAAATACACCATCGGTATGCATACCACCGTCGCCCAATATACCCTTCAGACTTTTGTGCCTCATTTGCTGGAAAAATTCTCACAGCTGGAATTTGAATTTCAGCATGATCTATCCCGAAAGATTCTGGAAAAAGTTATCAGCCGGCAATGTGATCTGGGACTTGTCATCAATCCGGTACCTCACCCGGATCTGGTGCTGCAAAAGCTTATTAGTGACGAGGTCACTCTCTTCAAGCACCCTTCTTATAAAGGAGATGTGCTAATCTTAGATCCTTCATTAAAGCAATCCCTGTCACTTCTAAAGAATGTCCGCAAAGTCTTTCCTTACAATCGTGAGATTCACTCTTCCTCGCTCGAGGTGATCCGGCATCTTTGTGAATCAAAAGCTGGGATAGCGATCCTTCCAGGACGGGTGGCGACTCAGGCGAGTGCGATAAAAGCCGTCTCAGGGGCACCCGTATTTAAAGATGAATTGTATTTGGTGTATCGGATGGAAAGAAAATCCGAGATGAGCTTTAAGCAGCTCACCTCGGCGATAAAAGAATCAGTTAGTCGTGCTTAGAATGAAAGTTTTCAATGGCTCCGGCCATAAGGAATGAGTGGGCGCGGATCTTCCGAAGCGCCACCACCATGTCAGAATAAGTGAGAGCGGTGACTGGGGCGTAAGTCCCTTTCGAGATACGGTCCAGGTGCTTCTCTCTCATACTATCGGCCCAGATCTGAAGCTCATTGGATTTGGACTCAATCGCTGTCATATCCAGACGATCAGAGTCCTCAAGACCTTTTCCAACCATATCAAAGAATGACCACACATCATCGAAGAACTGGAAAAACTCAGTACGACTATCGCCAACCAGAGTTTCGTTGTTCTTGAAGCGCTCACGGTAGTTTGCAAGACGCTCGATGTAGTCGGCCACACTCTCAAGCTCATCAGCGATTTTAATCATGGCCTGAATCTGCTCAGACTGATGGTGAGACATCGGTTTTTCCATGACGTAGCAAAGGAAAACTGTGATCTCTTTATGAATGTTATCGGTGATGCGCTCATAATCGGTGATCTTAGCTAGTTTCTTAGGATCATAGTCATTCATTTCCCAGAACTCACGATTGAGCTTGTACATGCGCTCAACGATGTCTTTCATCTTTCTGAGTTCTGATTCGGCTTGTGCCATAGATGCGGCCGGAAGCATGATGGATGGATCACCGAGGACCAAAAGGTGTGGAACTTCACGTTCAAATCCTTCCGGCGTAATCTTGGTCACTAGTTTTTCCAGAAGATTTACAAACGGCAGAAAGATCAAAGTCGCTAAGACGTTAAAGAGCGTGTGGACCATGGCCAGATGGAATGCAACATATGGGAAGTGACCCTGCTCGTTTTGAGTCAGTGGAGACGTTGGAATAATCCAATCCACGAGATTCAGGAAATGAGTCAGAACTAAAGTCACCAGAGTCACACTTAATAGATTGAAAATAGCGTGAACACGGGCCGCACGCTTGGCATTCACGTTGGTACCAATAGAAGCAAGGATTGCCGAAATAGTTGAACCAAGGTTCTCACCCAGTACCAGGGCAACTGCCGTGTGGTATGGGATCACTCCAGCTGTGGCCAGAGCAATTGTAATGGCCAGCATGGCCGCTGATGATTGAATGATCATCGTCAGTAAGCACCCCATGATCAGGGAAGCCATATAGCTGCCAAAAGATTCTTCGGTGAAATAAGCAATAGAACTCATGAAATCAGGACTTGAACGAAGAGCTTCGAAAGACTGACTCATGAAAGTCAGACCGATAAAAAGAAAGCCCATTCCCACCAGAGCGCGGCCCAGCTGATGCCACTTTTCAGTTTTAGAAAAAAGTCCCGGAATAAAACCTATACCGACCAATAAGAGAGCGTGGGTACTAAGGTTAAGAGAAATAATCCATCCGGTGATAGTGGTTCCGATATTGGCACCGAAAATGACTCCGATGGCCTGCTTCAGCGTCATTAATCCCGCGTTCACAAAGCCCACAGTCATGACGGTAGTAACAGATGAAGATTGGACCAAAGAGGTAACTAGAAGACCGATAAAGACGGCCAAAATCCGGTTATCATTCAGGGAATTAATCATTCGACGGATGACATCACCTGCAACGGCCTGCAAACCATCTGACATGAATTTCATGCCGAAAAAGAAAATTCCCAACCCCCCTAAAAGGGTATAAACAACTGTGAAGGCGTCCATCGTCTCTCCTTAACAACTACTCCATCCATTTAGCAAAACCGATTGGTATGATAATGTAAAGGATAGTGTCCCGAATCAAATAAAATAAAAAAAAGTATACGAACGCTTTGGGACCTTTAAGGAAGAGCTTCTCGAGTCCGAGGTATTGAGCTTTTTTTGACATCGCCACCATGAACTT
>JBEIEO010000266.1:0-3581 GCA_040382895.1 Halobacteriovoraceae bacterium | reverse complement strand
CTGGGCTTTTAGAAAGTTCAGTGTTCTCTGGGAGTCGGCACGCACAGTATCCTGTACCCGGAAAGTCGCCAGGAGTTTTTTATCTTCAAAAATTCCTTCTTTATTAATCTCATAGTGACAAGGGCCAATATCACCAGAAACACCAACGCCCAGAACTTCAGTGAACTCAGTCACCTTGAGACTCTGATAGCTTTTACTTTGAATGAATTCCATCAAGGCTCGCCCTACCGGATGGCGGGATTGGGTTTCAAGATTGAAGATGATGTCTTCGATCGCAAGCTTGCCCTGACCAGTTAAAGCAAAATCAACGATTTTTAGTTTTCCGTGGGTGATCGTTCCGGTTTTATCGATGAAAACCTGGTTGATCTTTGCCAGTTTCTCAATGACGTCATCGCTTTTAATGATGATCCCCTGCTCGGCTGCTTTTGAGAGAGCGCGGGTAAAAGTCAGAGGCACCGCCAACGCCAAAGCACAAGGACAAGTCACAATCAACAGAGTAATCGCTCCTTCCAGGGCATGTTTGAAATCGTGGGTCTGATAAAGATAAAAGAAGAGAACAAAAGACAGGGCAAAGACCACCAAAGTAAAATACTTGGAGACTTTGTTGGTGAGATTCACAATCTGAGAGCGATGAGCCCAGCCATTTTCTACGTTTTTAAGTAAGCGACCTAGACGTGAATCATCCTGAACACTTTCAGCTTTAATTAATAGCTCGCCATCCAGATTCTGAGTTCCGGAAAATACTTTATCTCCCGCTTCTGCTTTAACCGGTAATGACTCCCCTGTTAAAAGAGAAGTATTAAGGTTGGATTTTCCTTTAAGGATCACACCATCAGCTGGGAAGAAATCACCCGGACGAATTTTAAGCACATCACCACTTTCAATAAAGCGCGGATGCACTTCCTGAAAATCTTCGGCGCTGTTATCCGTTGCCTTCAGGACACTTTCAGTTTGATAAAAATAATGCAGATCCGAAGCGGAGAGCCCCTTCTCCTGAATTTTTTGAAGGAAGTAACGAGATAGCAGAAGTAGAAAAATCAGTGCAGTCAGAGAATCGAAGTAATTATCGGGAATCTTCATCACGAGGTTATAAATCCCCATGATAGCGCCTAAGATCAGTGAAATGGAAATAGGGATATCAATGGAAAGAGTGCGGTTTTTGAGAGCATTGTAGGCATTCTGATAAAAAGGCGAAGCCGAATAAGTTAAAACCGGAATGGCGAATCCCACAGTCAAAGCATTAAAGAGTTGAGCGAAATCATCACTGGCCCCACCATAGATTGAAACAGCGTAGATCATGATGTTGCCGGTGGCAGCCCCTGCAACTCCAATACGAATCAAGGCTGAGCGCTCTTCTTTTGTCTTCAGATCTGCCACTTCCTGATTTCTTTTCAATGGATGCGGACGATACCCCAGCTGGTTGAACTCCCTGGCCGCAGCCGAAAAGTTGCCTTCCGGCTTAAGGCTCACGGCCACAACTGAGCGTTCAAGATCAAGCTTAGAAGAGATCACCC
This sequence comes from Halobacteriovoraceae bacterium, assembly GCA_040382895.1. Classification (GTDB taxonomy): domain Bacteria; phylum Bdellovibrionota; class Bacteriovoracia; order Bacteriovoracales; family Bacteriovoracaceae; genus Peredibacter. The sequence goes on along the minus strand of JBEIEO010000266.1, from coordinate 2,067 downwards.
CAGGAACAAACTCGTTCATTTTTTCGATGAGCCACAAGCAGGCAAGGCAGTGAATACCCTCTAGATAGAACTCCATGGTTCTTTCTTCATGGGTATTGAGATAAGAGAATTCTTTCAGGAACTGAGAATCATCCAGGTAATTGAACTGGCTTTGTTTCATGTCCACAGGAGAGCGACGCTTGAAGGTAGCCGAGTTACTCTTGATTTCGTAGTAACTCTCCAGTCCCTTGGCATGCAAAATATTGTAGACAGTAAGGCATCCCTGACAGCAAAATGGCTTTGAGAGATCTGTATCCGATGGATCATAGATTGCAGGCAATGCCGGCTCGTCACAATGTATGCAAGTATTAAGTGTTGTCGCTTCCACCGCAAGATTCCTTTAGTTGCTAAAGAATTTAGCACTCCTTGAAAGTGGGTTTACTGATACAGATCAGGTTTGAGTGGAAATATTTAGTTAAAAAGCAAAACTTTTGAACTATGATATAAATCATATTTTCGGGTGATGATTCTTATCCCCCAGGCTCATAAAAGCCAATAGACTAATTTTTATGAAAAATATTATTTTGAATCTTCTCGCACTAACTTTAGCAATACCCTTACAACTCTTTGCGAGTACTCAGAACGAAGAAATCAAACTCGTGGCACGGATCAAAAATAAGGGGAATGAAATCCAACTCCTTAAGGATAATCAGCCCGCAGGTGTAAAAACTGTGCTTAAAAATCACAAACTTCAAAAAATCATCAATGCCTTTGAACCTGGTGATGAGGCACTGATTACCGGCCATCTTCAATACAAGGTGAAAGGAGTAGAAGCAGAAACCACACCCGCCATTTTTGTCATCGACTCAATCAAACCTGTCTCACTGAAACGTCTGGGAATTCAAGAGAAAACATTTATCGAAGATCCGAAATCCTTCCTTATTAGTCAGACACCTGCCCCTGCTCCGAAAACCATCGCCGTGACCAAGGAAGTGGCAGCCGCGATCACCATGACCGCATCCCTATTGATGCTTCAGGATCTGACGGCGAAACCCTCTGAACCTGGCGTGAAAAAAGACATAAATACTGGTCTAATCTTCTCAGCCGGAGCTATTGCCACCGGACTATTTATCTATGAGCAGATCACCGGAAAAACTAAACCCAAATAGCTTCGTTGTGATGCTTTGCTGGATGAAGTTCAGGGGAAACTGGCACAGAATATTCTCTAAGTAAAAATGAACCCATGGATGAGGCTTTATGAAAAACACTGCTCCCTTGATGCTCTTAGCACTTCTCTCTTCAGTTGCCGTTGCGGCACCGATTCTCCAGATGAATAAGGCCTTCAACGCTCTTAATGGCATGATTCCTTACTTGGTAGATGAAAAGAAATTTGAAGATAAGAAAAATGAAAAACTCATTTCTGAGAAAATGGAAGAGATGCAGGGAGCATTTAAAAACGCCAAGCACGAAACCCTACTCAAGCAAGATCTCTTTGCCCCATCATACGCTGTCATCAACGAGCACATTGCTGAGAGTTCCAAAGCCTTCAAAAAGGGCAAAAAAGAATACGCTCATTGGCGTATGAAAGAACTCACTTCCCTCTGCCTGGATTGTCACACTCGACTACCGGTTGCCCATCCCTCGAGCTTTCAGACTGGCGAACTATCTATTGATCCAGCCTCATTCGATAATAAGTACAACCTGGGAATTGCTCAGCTCATCGTTCGCCGCTATCCGGACGCAAAACAAAGCTTTACGGCCCATATTGATGAGAAGATTGTGCAGAATAATTTTCAGGATATCATCCTACCATTCAAGCAGTTGCTCCTGATTGATCTGAAAGTGCTTAAAAACCCAAAAGACATGAAGACTCTGACGCTCCATTATCTCACCAAGAAACAACTTCCTGAAGAGGTCAAAACCTCGCTTAAAAGTTGGAATAGCCGCTTAAAATTCTGGCAGAAGAAATCTGAATTCATAGCTGGAATAAAGAATGAAAAACATCTAGAAAGTTTTTTCCAGGATGTCGTAGAACCCCTGCATGAAGTGGCGAGCTACGATGATCAATACGATGTGGACTTCCTGCTG
>JBEIEO010000265.1:0-3585 GCA_040382895.1 Halobacteriovoraceae bacterium | reverse complement strand
GCTGGTGTTTTGAAATTGATGGAGTGGTGCCGGAAGTTTACCCAAACCAAATCCCGCTGAGCTCGCAGATGAAGAAAATTTCTTGGTTCTATGGTTATGCTCATTACCTCAATGGGCAATGGGTGAGTCAGTGCCAGAAGAGTTACCTCAGAAGATCGCTCGCGATTTGTCGGACGGAGTAATTAATTATAAACCATTCCCACTGAGGACGTTCCATCCTGCTTCTTAGTCACTTGCAAATTCACAGGAAGCGCAGACGTCAAAGCCTTCACGTGTGAGATGAGTCCTACCATCAAGCCGCGGGTCTGAATCTGTTTGAGCATATCCAGCACATCTTCCAGAGATTCCTGATCAAGGGTCCCGAAACCTTCATCAATGAAGAGAGAATCAATTTCTGCTTTCCCACGGGTCATTTCTGCCAGGCCCAAGGCCATGGCCAGAGAAACCATGAAAGTTTCCCCGCCGGAGAGAGTTGAAACCTTTCGCAGACCACCTTCGCGGAATTTATCCAGGATGTAGAACTCGGGCGTGATCTTCATGCGGCGGGATTGGTGAACAATCTCGTATCGTCCCTGGCACAATTTCTGGAGCTCATCATTGGTCTGAGTGATGAGATTTTCTTCCACAAGGGAAAGAACAAAGGTACGGAGTTCATCTTTTCCAAGCACTTCATAAAGTCGGGCGCGACGATCCAGCAGAGTTGTAAGATCCAGAGCTTTAAGCTGAAGAAGAGCGATCCGATCCTGGCGCTTTTCCCAGTCTTCCAGACGGGCGCGCACTTCTGCGAAGGCCATCTTAAGCTCTGAGGTTTTTTCTTTGTAAAAAGTTTTCTGAGCCTCAATTAAATCTTTCAGAGGTATAAACAATGTAGCAGGAGAGTCGAGATTCAGACCCAACTGCCCAAGTTTTTCCAGCAAGCCTTTCATGTCCTGGGTGCCGTCGAGTTGGATTTTTGCCAGCTCTTTGAGTTTATGGGCTTCATTAGTAAATTGAAGATCAATGTCCTTAATGAGTTCATCCAAAGTGTACAATTGACTTTGGGAGCCCTTCATTTTGAGCTCTTGATCTTTCAGTTCTTTTTCTTTTTTACTTAATTCATCCGAGCCGATTCTCAGTCGTTGCTGTAGCTCGGAGATGAGTTCAGAAGCTTTCTTTTCACCCAGTTCTTGTACTAAGGTGGAAGAGAGTTCCGATACTTTGTGATTGATCGCGGAGATCTGTTCCTTCAGCTTATTCCAGGAAGTCTCGTAATCATGATGTTGTTGGGCCAGGAAGTTACGCTCCTGAGAAAGTTTTTCCCCTAAGGCCTCCTGTTCCATCCATTGCTGAAGCTTTCTCACTTCACTTTTGAGAATGGTCAGCGTTTCTGTTGAGACATCTTTCAAAAAGCTGAGACTTGCCAGAAGCTTTTTCAGTTCCTCATCAATATCTTTTTTGAGGTTATGTTTCTGAGTCACTTCATTTTTATAGAGCACGTACTGCTCACGGGTCTTTTTCAGAAGATTAGAAAGTCGCTCTTCATCTTTGAGGATTTGCTCCTGTTCCCAAATAAGTTTTTGAGCAAGAGTCAGTTCTTCATCAATTTTTGCAATATTCGGTACTATGGCACAAAGGGCCGGCGAAAGTTCCAGTAGCTCCTGGGATTTAACTATCACTTCAGCATTGATGTTTTTAAATTTGCCTTTTAGCTGATCAAGCTCTGCTTCCTGTTTGAGGAGCAGTCGGGAAAGCTCAGTTTCTCTAGCTTTGATTTTAGCAAAATCGGTTTTTTGAACATCCTGCCTCAGAGTTGAGAGTTTATCTTGCGCAAGGTTTGCTTTACAAACCGGACAGGTCATTGTTTCTTCAACACTGGGATGAGTGAGACACACTTCTACAGCACTAAGAAATGCCTGAAGCTTAATTGAGGTTTCCACCGGCGAATAGTCATCCCGGGTACGAGCAAGATCTGCTGTCAGAACAATTTCCTGTTTTTGTATATCTTCCAGTTCTTTGTTAAGTTCAGATATTTTTCGTTTAAGCTCTTCTTCTTTTAAGAGGGCCCGGGATTTGTTTTCCTGAATTCCTTGAGCTGTTCTTTTTCTGGATTCAAGTTCCTGCAGGTGCTTTTTATCTTCATCGACTGAGGTCTTTTTGGAGGTCAGTTGTTTGAGTTCCTGGGCCTCTGCCTTACCTTGTTCTTCCAGTTGCAATAGACGCTCTTCTTTGCCTTTGATTTCGGTTTCAATTAACCCTTTTCGCTGGGCCAGATCAAAAAGACCATCAAAACTGTCCTGATGAGTTCGGAGATCCTGAAGAGGATAGATGAAGGTAGTTTTAAGCCCTGATGACTTATCCTGCCACTCTTTCATCCGAATTTTATTCACTTCAGATTTACTCTTAATCTGTTCTAATTGGGATCCGGTTTGTTGTAAGGAGTGTTCGGTTTGTTTTTTGAGCTCAGTCTGGTTTTTAAGCTGCTCTTCAAGCTTCAGGAGTTCTCTGAGTCTTGGTTCCCGATGTTCCTGCTCATCTTTGAGGAGTTGCAAAGCTTCAGTTGCTTCACTAACTTTCACCAGCAGCTGATTGAAAACAGCCGTTTCCTGGGTGAGTGTATTCTTTAATGCATCAATGCGATTTTTAGTTTCTGAATTCTTAGTATGATAAGTCTGAAGACTTGAGTAGTCCTGAGCGATTTTTTCCAGATGATTAAACCATTTCTCATGCAACTTATAATTGGCCTCCAGCTGATCTTTCACTTTAGAGAGATCATCCCCTTGAGGACCATCACCTTTGAGTGCGGCAAGCTCAATGTCCAGATCATTTTTTTGTTTCTGGAGTCCATCAAGTTCGGATTTCAATTCCCGGGACAGAGATTCTAGCATTTCCCCTGGATATAGCTTTTCCAGGATTTCTTTTCTTTCCGTAAAAGAACTTGAGAGGAATCGCGCAAATTCACCCTGATTCAGGATGATGCATTTACAATACTGATCAAAATCCAGATTTAGCAGTTCTTCCGTTCGAGTGGTAAGGATGGTTTTTGGTGAGTCAAACTGATCGCCTTCCAAAGTATAGAGCTCCCTCTGAGGAGTCTGTGGAGTCGAGTAGGGTTCACCATTCTGTTTTCTGACCCGCGCTTTCCAGAAGGCGAGATAGTTTTTGCCTTTCACCTGAAAGATCAGTTCAATCTGTCCTTCTTTTTCTCCCAGAGTAACGAGATCATTCTGAGTGACATTGGATTTATATACTTTCCCATACAGGGCCAGACCAATTGAATTAAGGATACTTGATTTCCCGGCCCCTGTTTCACCAGTGATAGCAAACAGCGGTGATTGGCGCTGAATATCGGCGAAATCGATGAGGTGTTCGCTTTTCAATGAAGCAATATTTTTAACTTTAAGTTTGATCAGACGCATGTGTCACCTTCTGAATCAACTCTTTAAAGTCTTCTTTGAGATCCTCCGGTACTTGGGGGGCATCGGGATATTTATAGGAATAGAATTCCTGAAAAACTTCCATCGGTGAAAGTTCAAAAAGCCTCTCGTGGCGGCGTTCTTTTTTCTCAAGTCCGGAATAAGTCGGAAGATAGGAGAGAAGCTCCATCTT
>JBEIEO010000264.1:0-3609 GCA_040382895.1 Halobacteriovoraceae bacterium | reverse complement strand
ATATCGGAATCACATTGAGCGCGCACGATAAGAAAGATTATCGTGCATAGCGTTGAGACAAGGTCCAAAAATCTCTTATACTTATGTTAATTAACTAAGGATTTTAATGCAAACCTACTGGATCACAGGTGCCTCATCCGGCATTGGCGAAGCCCTGGCCTCTGAACTCAATTCCCAAGGTCATCAGGTCATTCTTTCGGCCCGAAGTGCTCCCAAATTAGAAACTTTAAAAAACACGCTTAAATACCCCGATCGGGCCCGTGTCCTAACCTTCGATCTGGCCGATGCTCAAGGCTCTGAATCTGTGGTGGAATCGGCCTGGAAATTGTTCGGTTCCGTTGACGTGGTCATCCTTAACGCCGGACTTTCTCAGCGTTCACTGGCGCAGGAATCGACGTTGGATGTTTACCGCAAACTTATGGACGTCAATTATCTTGGTAACGTTGCTTTATCTCAACAACTGCTTAAAAAATTTCTCGCAAAAAATCACGGACACTTCGTAGTGATTTCTTCACTGGTTGGAAAATTCGGAACTCCATATCGTAGTGGTTACTCAGCATCCAAACACGCTTTACACGGATACTATGACTCACTTCGGGCGGAAATGATGATGCAAAAAAAAGATATCGCCGTCAGTATTATCTGCCCAGGCTTCGTCGCCACTGACATTTCCTATAATGCACTTGGGGGCTCAGGTAATGCCACTGGTATTTATGACAGCGCCAATGCTCAAGGCATCTCACCACAAGAATTCGCCCGTCGTGCCTACCCGGTTATCAAGTCAAAAAAAATGGAAGCTTACATTGGTGGCAAAGAAGTCCTGGGAGTGTATCTCAAAAGATTTTTCCCAGGACTGTTTGCGAAGAAAATTGCTGCGACAAAAGTGCGCTAATACGAGGAATCACTTATGCGGCACGAGCCGACGTGGTCATTGGGATAGCTTCATCAATCAATTGACTGATGATGGATTCATTTAAACCGTCATATTGAGCAGCTTTGAAGATCACCTGAAGCTTGGAATTTAACTTACCAATATCCATTCGTGTCTTATGTTCAGTTTCACTCTCTAAAATAGCTTCATGAATAAGGTCACGGTACTGAGCAACTAGAGCATCATGAAAATTTTCAGAATTACGTGCGTTCAAACGGGCCTCCTCGTTGAAATCAAAACTTCAGGTAGGATCGATTCTAAGAGTTTTTGCTGAGTGATTGATGTATTTTTGTCAGGTATTGTATTTCTCATGACATAGCATTTTTCAGCGCAAAATCCGGGCTTTTATAAGTGTCCGATTCTTTATCAAGTGACAGAAACATGAGGCATGTTAGGATAATTTTTATGAATAAAACCCCCCAAGCATTCTTAAGCGCTGGTGAAGGTTTCCTGCCGGGAAACCAACTTCAACTACGTTTGTCCTTATTATCCTTACTCTTGAACCGCAACGTCCTGATTGAGGATGTACCGGGCATGGGGAAAACCACCTTAGTGAAATATTTCGCCAAGGCCACAGGGCTGGAGTTTCGCCGTATTCAATTTACCAGCGACCTTTTGCCGTCTGATATTTTGGGTGTTTCTATCTTTCAAAAAGAGACGGAAAAATTCGTTTTCAAACCGGGACCCATTTTCGGAGAGTTAATCCTGGCCGATGAGCTTAACCGTGGAACGCCAAAAACTCAAAGTGCGCTTCTGCAGGCGATGGAAGAAAAACAAGTCACGGTGGATGGTATCAGTCATGAGCTTCCCTCGCGCTTTTGTCTTTTTGCGACTCAAAATCCCAGAGGGCAGTTCGGGACCTATCCCCTACCGGAATCTCAGTTAGATCGTTTTCTCTTTAAAATTTCTATGGGACATCTCTCTAAAACTGAAGAGCTTGAACTTTTGAGCACAGGCTCACGTTTGCAAAAACTTGATGGGCTCAAGCCTCTTATTGGAAGAAGTGAACTTGAATCCTGGGAAGCTTCTATACGCGCTGTCTCAGCTTCACCGATGCTGCTTAATTACATCACTGATCTTCTGCATGCTACCCGTAATCGGGATGATCATTTCGGTCTTAGCCCAAGAGCTGGTCTGGATCTACTGGAAGCGGCACGAGGCTGGGCATGGCTGGAAGGAAGAGATCATTTAATTCCGGATGACGTTCAGGAAGTATTTCCTTACGTGGCCGCACACCGGATGTTCTCTCATCATTCATTGACTGTTCGCCAAGAAGAGGCCCGGGCCCAGGAAATCGTGAAGCGCGTTCCTTTCATCAAGGCGTAAAGCTTGAAGCAATGGATTCGAAAACAATTCAGACGCAGGACCAGGGTTTATATCTTTCCCACAAAGATGGGTGGCTACCTTATTGGCCTGATCTTTTTAATGTTTCTTTTATCCATCGGATACTCTAACAATTTATTGCTGATTTTCACGTTGTTCCTATTTGTCTTCAATGTGCTGTGGCTGATTCAGTCGCATTTTCATCTGCACAAACTAAAGCTGGGTCATGTGCATCTCTCGGCCGGACATGCCGGGGAAGCTCTGGAGCTGCGGGTAGCGTGGGAAAAAACACCGGCCGCTCCCTGGAACTGGAAGATCGCTTTGGAGACTTATGAAAAAAGCTATTCTGCAGAAGTCCTAAAAAATACCGCAGAATTTAGTTCGGCTGAAATTCGGTTGCCCAAAAGGGGAGTCTATCACTGGAAATATGTGGGAGTAAAAACCACAAATCCCTTCGGACTCTATCAGGTCTGGATCTTTTATCCGGTGGACTTCTCTTCTCTCGTCTACCCTCCCCTCCTCTGGTCGGCAACAATTTCCCCTGATGGTCTGGATTCAGAAGGGGAGATCGTTCAGGATCGTAAAGGACAGGATGATTTTCGTGGTCTTTCTCCTTACCAGGGAGATGAGTCCCGTAAGATCAGCTGGAAACACTATGCCCGTTCCGGCGATCTGGTGGTTCGAGAGGGAGAAGAAAAACGGGCCGCAGTGGTTGAGATTGACCTTAAAGTTCCGCCCGCTGGAGAACTCAAAGAACAGTACCTTTCAAAAGTCGCGACTCAATTAGTGGAGTGCTACCGCCGGGAAATCCCCTTCACCTTGAAAGAGGTCAACAGCTATCGGACACCATCGGTTCAGCTGAATCATTTGCAGGAATGCCTCAAGGTGCTTGCTCTATGCTGAACACACCCATCATCCGCAGCGAAGTTAAAGAAGCGATTATCCTGCTGGTCTTTGCGGGGCTGATGATTGATACGTTGATGATAACTACCATCATGCTGGTCTTCGCAGGTGCTATTATGGTTTGGTTTAAATCCCGACCTGGCAATATCACCCGAAACATTATCACGCTGGGAATTTTTGCTTCCTACTGGTTTACTTACGGGAAAGTCATAGATCCTGAAGTGGGTATCAATTTCCTCACTAGCATCATCGTGCTTAAACTTTTAGAGAAAGAAACAGACCGTGACCGTTACATGATTTTTTATGGCCTGATTCTTCTGATTTCAGCGGGCTCGTTATTTGAAAAAAGTCTCTCTTATGTTTTATTCTTCGCTTTGAGTTTTTTCATTCTGATTTCAGATTTTTATAAAGGGCTTAAACTTTCCACTCGCTGGCGGGATCTCATTCAGTCT
>JBEIEO010000263.1:0-3636 GCA_040382895.1 Halobacteriovoraceae bacterium | reverse complement strand
CTACTAGAATTCTCATGTTTTCGGTCCTTTAGGTTGATGAGGAAATCCTCATCTCGTTTTCATATGGTCTTCATCCTGGTCTACTATACTTAGAAAAAATCATCCGGAGAAAACATCATGAATCTTCCTAATTCTGCTTCAAAGAGCTTCTCACTGCAAGATCTGAAAGCAGGTTTAGTCGTTTTCCTCATCGCACTCCCTCTTTCACTAGGTATCTCCCTGGCCTCTGGTGCTCCCTCTACTGCCGGTCTCATTTCAGCAGTTATGGGTGGTCTCATCGGTGCCTATTTTGGTGGATCATACGTTACAATTAATGGACCCGCTGCAGGATTAATTGTGGTTGTTTTAACCGCTATTCAATCTCTGGCTCCTGGAGATCCCGCCCTCGGCTTCAAGCGTATGCTTGCCTGTGTAATTGTTGTTGGAATGCTTCAGATATTCAGTGGACTAATCAAGGCCGGTCGATTCGCTGCGCTTTTTCCACCGCTGTCGTGCATGGGATGCTATCGGCAATTGGTCTCATCATTATCATTAAACAATTACATGTATTTTTCGGTCATAAAGCTCAAGGTTCTATAATCAATTCTATTATTCAGATCCCTTCGAGCGTTACGAACCTCAATCCTGAAGCATCGTTGATTGGGTTAGCGAGTATTATCCTTTTGATTGCGTATCCCTATATAAAACTACAAATTGCAAAAGTGATACCAGCTCCTCTTGTCGTCGTCATCGTTGGTATTGGTTTGACATATTTCCTGCCATCCACCGATCTGGTCAAAATTCCGACAAATATTTCTGCTTTTATCATTACGCCATCTTTTGATGTCATTTTTAGCCGTGAATCACTCCTGGCCATCTTCTCTTTATTTTTTGTAGCAAGTCTTGAATCCATTCTTTCAGCGAGTGCTGTGGATAAGCTTGACCCTCTTCACCGTGAATCAAACTTTAACCGCGAACTTTGGAGTAAAGGATTGGTCAACATCGCTTGTGGATTGATGGGTGGGTTACCCATAATTGCCGAAATCGTCCGTTCATCAGCGAGCATTTCTCAGGGAGCAAAAACCCCACTGGCCAATTTCTCTCATAGTGCTTTTATGTTGTTCTTTTTGCTGCTTTTTCCACAGATTCTGAACATGATTCCACTTTCAGCGCTGGCGGCTATTTTGATCCTGGTAGGTTACCGACTGGCACATCCCAAGCAGTTTGTTGAGATGAAACATTTAGGACTAAGTTCTTTTCTTGCCTTTATTGCCTCCATCGCTGTAACTCTCGCCGAAGACCTATTAATCGGAATCTTTGCCGGTGTCATCGTCAAAGCCGTGGTGTCTTACTATCAGGGAGCCAGCCTTTCGACTTTCCTTAAGCCGATTTATAAAGTTTCCTACAATGGCGACAAAGCGATTCTGGAATTTGATGGCTCGTTATTATTCTTTTCGGCATTGAGACAGAAAGAAATCCTCGACCAACTCTCTGAGTATAAATGAGTGGACATCGATCTCACACGTATCAAGTTTAGTGATGCTCCCGCGCTGGCAATCTTCTCCAAGGAGAGTCATCGCTTGGAAAAAGATGGCTGCCGCGTGAAGCTGAATATTCCGGATCGATTTAAACCTTTATATCGGTATGTAAACAAAAGCTAACCGAGGCTATAATGAAAACTTTTGTTTTTATGTTTTTAGTCATGAGTTTTTGGAACTCGAACGATTATGGATCTAAACCCCGACCGGGGGAACCTACAAAAACGTCTGAGCGGCTCTGGAGAACTCATGGATAAAGAGCAGGATTTTGGAAAAAGCTTTTATCTGGTTGCAGGACTTTTGATTCTAGTTGCGATTGTGAATTTCATCATGATGGGAGCAGAAAAAGATCAGTCAGAAATGACGACTTCTACTGCTCCACTGGCGATGATGGCAAAGGATGCTGGTTACTAGTTATTGCAGGGAATCCATTTCCTGCTCACGATGCTTGTGATCAATGAAATCTTCCTCGTCAGTGAGTCGAATCATCTCATTAAAGAGTTCTTGAGTGCTTTCCGGGAAATCCTTGAAGGCAAATCCTTCCAGTTGAAGTTGCTGAAATTTCTTAATTAGTTTTTTGAGAGCCGATTCAATCTCCAGAAAATCTTTCTGAAACGGCTCGTTCGGAGTCGAGTGGATAGCCTCTTCAACACCTTGGGCTTTCGCGATTTTTACGAATTTTTTTATGTCACGCACAGGCAATTCTTTGATGTGCTCGATAGCTCTCTTCTGATCTTCTTTGTTGAGTTTTACAATCTCGTTGGTTTGGCTAAGTGACAATTCACCTTTAATGCGCGCCTCTTTCACTATTGGGGCAGCCATTTCATCGCGATTGATGGCTTCGTGGATTTGCTTGGGAGAGAGTCCGGTTTTTTCCGAAACCATGTTCAAAAACTTTTCGGCTGGAAGAACAGTTTTCTTAGCGAGATCTTCCTCAGGTAAGGTTTCTTTAACTTCTGGTTCTGGATTAAGTTGCTGATAGATTTCTTTTGCCCGGCGAAGGTGAGACTCAATTTCAATTTTAGTAAGATCTTTACGAACCAGATTCTCATCAATAGAAACCAGTTCCTTTTCTAAAGCTCCACCATTGACGATCATCACGGGTGCTTCCGTGAAGCCCAAATTCAGCATGGCCTGATAGCGACGAGCTCCGGCGAGAATGACGTTATCGGAGGAAATTACCAGGGGAGCGATAAGTCCCAGGGTCGATATAGATTTTTCTAGTTCAGTAACATCAGTTCCCATACGCAGGTACGGATTCGTAGCTTTCAGCTCAGTGAGCTTTCTCATTTCCATCGGTGCAGACTCCGGATAAAGGTAGGTGACCATGTTGCTTTAAGCTCTCAAGCCTTGTCAGACAAAAGAATTTCACAATTCCTGACATCCCAGGGAATTTGTTGGATTAGCAGACAATATCAATAAAAATTAGCGAAAAATTAACCAGTAATTGTTTGATGTCGAGAGGATCGAGGAGTAGCGTTTTGGCCATGAAGACGGAAACGGAAAAAAGCACGATTCTTTTCTTCCTAGCGCTGATTTTTTGCTTACTCAGCACTGTTGCTATCTACCTCACACTGAAACCATCCAAAGCTGAAACTCAATCGTCTCACATTATCATTTTTGGCCATCCGGAGAACGCATCGTAGCGAGGTATTTATGATTTTTCATGACCGAATCCGCGAACACACCTTTAAGAGCATTAACCAAAAGACCCAGGCGATCATTACCGATCTCGAAGCCATAGAGCCTGAGGCGATTGAATTAAGACTCAAAGAACTGGATAAAGAATGGGATATCGATCGGATCTTGATGTTGAATTTTTCTGTTTTCGTATTTCTGCAACTCCTCGCCGCACGAAAAAATAAAAAATGATTGTGGGGTCCGCTGGTTCAAACACCTTTTCTATTTATCCATTCAACATATGGATGGTGTCCTCCCATACTGTGGTTTCGTCCCATGGGCTTCAGAACTCGACAGGAAACTCAGTCCGAGCGGGATGAATTGATCCGGCTGAGTTAAAGTCTAGCCCGAGCCTTTTAGTCAAATCTGGCTACCGACATTCAAAATTCGGGTTCCGATCTAAATGTTTACTCGGCAATTTTATCCCAGGAAGAACATG
>JBEIEO010000262.1:0-3667 GCA_040382895.1 Halobacteriovoraceae bacterium | reverse complement strand
GAGGATCATCTTCAGGAATATTCTCGATCACTTTACCAGCAATGTCTGAACCCACGTCTGCAGCTTTAGTATAGATACCTCCACCGATACGGGCGAAAAGCGCGATCGATGAAGCTCCTACGGCAAACGAGTGAAGAATAGAAGAAAGAGTTTTAGAATCGTGATCTTTAAACGCAAGATAAAGAACACCAAGTCCGATTGCTCCTAAGCCAGCAACCGCAAGACCCATTACCGCACCACCATCAAGGGCAGTCAGAAGGGCCATCGCTTTAGAACCTTCGCGAGCAGATTGAGTTGTCTTTACGTTGGCGTAAGTGGCAGCTTTCATACCGACAAAGCCAGCAAGTAGAGAAAGGAAAGCGCCTAGAACGAAAGCAGCAGCAGGAAGGGCTCCCAGGCTGACTCCGATCAGAATAGCAACTACCACACCATAGACAGCCAATACTTTGTACTGACGGAACAAGAAGGCCATTGCACCTTCGCGGATGTATCCAGCGATACGCTCCATTGTTTCGTTACCTTTCCCTAGTCCCAATACGCGGAAGTAGAAGAAGGCAGCGATGGCGAGTGCTAGTACGCCAAAGATCACCGGGGTTTTTACCCACAAGTTCAACCAAGAATCAATCATGCTGATCTCCCTAAGAAATGAAAAAAATTGCGAACCTATTTAGTACTAAATCTGACTGTTTTAGTAAATGTGAATTCGGTAAAGGGATTTTAATTAAGTGCAGAGCATCAATTCAATCATTTAATGGGCTTAATTACAAAATGCCAACTTGACGGCTCCAGAGATGAGACTTAATTAGAAGCATGTTAAATCGACGCGAACTTTTAATTGAGCGAATGAATTTTTTAGAGGCCAGTGGCATGGACTGTAAAGGCTGTGCCGGGACTTGTTGTACTTTCGAGGCGAATTCCATGATGGTGACCCCATTGGAAGCCTGGGAATTGATGACTTTTCTCAAAACTCAAAATCAAAACTCAGATGAACTCAAAAAGAAATGTGAAGAGACAGTGCGATTTTATCGCCTGGATCACCAGATGGGTAATGGGAAGCGCTCCTATCTGCGTCGCACCTACACCTGCCCTTTCTTTCATCACCAGGAACTCGGTTGTCCTCTGCCTCGAGAAGTGAAACCCTACGGATGTCTGGCCTTCAACTCTCACCATGCAACAGAAAAAGCGGGACCTCATTGCTATTCAGAGACTGAACTATTACGTCAGAGGGATGAAGCTCATCTTGAAGAAGCGCAACTAAATGAACTGATAAAAAAGCAGTTAGCTCTTATCTGGGATAAAAGTCCTTTACCACTGGCACTTTTAGATTTGTGGGATAGAGACCTTAGTGTCGTCGATCTAAAATAACACTGATTTTTCCGGTACGAGCGTTACGTTTGATGTCACCATGCTGATGCGGAATGATTTTGATTCTTTCCGAAAATGCTTTCAAACTAACGGTGTCTTTTAAATCGCGAGAGTTATGATAGATCTTATCGATCAGTTTTCTTTCATCCAGGGGAGTATCCGAGATTTCATAATGGATATCCATCAGTTCCACTACCGCCTGATCAATCTGTGATTCAGTCAGGATAATCTGATAAGAAAGTATCCCGGAATCTAATGTTTGAAGTGATCGCTCAATGTCGGTCAATAGCACCCGGCAGGACCAAATCTGAATCTGATTATCAATTCTGCCCATTAATTTGAAACGTCGGTCGGCTCTGCCGCAAGCGCAGCTTCCTTCCAATAATTCAATTCGGTCTCCGGTCGCATAATTTCGAATAGGGAGTGAGAATCGGCAATGAGATGAAACAACCCCTTCTCCATCGATAACTTTCAAATCGACCATATCGGTAAAGAGATGATGCTCACCTGGTCCGCAATGTTCGCATTGATAGCCGATCACACCGGCATCAACACTGGCATAGCCCGCTGAACCGAAATACTCAACGCCCCAATGCTTTTTTAGAAAATCGCGGCGAGTTTCTGACATAGCTTCACCGGCATAAAAAACTTTCTTCACATTTAATTTAATATCCAACCCCAGGGCCTGCTCGGCGTTCATTACCAAGAGAGATGGAATCCCCATGATTACTTCCGGCTGAAACTTCTTGAGGTACTGGAGGATGTTTTCACTAGGACAAAGACCACCAATCGGAAGCTGGATCGCACCGATTTTTTCAAGAGCTTTTTCTACGGCCAGAAATGATGACCATAAGTTACCTGCCACAAATAAGTTCGCCACAGTTGTTCCGGGTTTAATTCCCTGAGCGCGAAAGTTATAGGCCAGCATATCCGTGGTGCGATCAAACTCTTCATAACTAAAGTGAACATACTTTGGCTCTCCGGTAGTTCCACCGGATGAGAAGATGTAGCCTTGCGGATGTTTAGTCTCTTCAAAATGCTGTTTTAATTTAGATGAAGTCTGAAGATAGGAAAATGTCTCACCATAATCATACATGCGGGATTCATCACCGATGAAATTCACCAATTCTCGCAAAACAAAACGGCCATCATGGGGAGCGCCGCCCATGCCCCAGGTGATGGTTCCCATTGGTGCAAAACGTTTGATGCCACTCATCGAGAGAAGCCAAAGATACTGGTCTTTCTCAGCTTCACTAAACAAATAGGAGGCCGATTGCAGGTAATAAGAGAATGGCTCCAAGTGAGTGAACAAATCCTGAGCATCCTGGAAACGTTTAATGATAAGTGAGCGCCCAAGCGGTGATG
The DNA here is from genome assembly GCA_040382895.1 of Halobacteriovoraceae bacterium. Lineage (GTDB taxonomy): Bacteria > Bdellovibrionota > Bacteriovoracia > Bacteriovoracales > Bacteriovoracaceae > Peredibacter. The sequence goes on along the minus strand of JBEIEO010000262.1, from coordinate 937 downwards.
GCTTAAGGAATTTATTGGACTCCAGATGTAAGAGATGTTCTTTGCCGGAGATGACCCTCCCACCTTCCATCAGTTCTGAATAGTAACCACGATAAGTTTCTTTAAGTATTTCTACGGCTTCATCATCAGATAAATCACCTCGAGGTGAAGCTGCTTGAAAGGCCTGATCCAAAGCTAAAAGAAGTGAGGACTCATCAACTCCTGCTTGCAGGAAAAGATTCTGAGGGGAAGCACAAGCCGCCTGGTCCCATGGTGTGATGTCCTGAACGATAGCAGAAGCAACTTTCTGCAAGTCTTTATTCTCAAGTCCCTTCGCTGTGATCAATTGTAGAGAAATCTTGGGACCAAAATCCAGCAGTTTTACATGCGCAGGTAGATCTTTTTGATAAGTCTGGAGCATTTCCTCTCCACCCCAGGCAACTATCGTTGAAACTTTGTTTTTAAGAAAGCTCTCAGTCTCTTTATCTCCGCCTTTCCAATGAAGAACAGCAAACTTATTGGAAAGAATTTTTTGCTGATCAAACCGCGCCAGTTCCTGGGCAAAATAAAGTGGAAAAAATGTATTTTGGCTTGAAACTTTTAGGATCGAAATGTTTTTTGTTAAAAAGCCCATCAATAGAGAATCAATACTACCTAAAAAAATATTTCCGGCTGTTACATGCAAGGTGATCCCGCGAGGAATAGCACGAACCAAACTTTGAGCATGAGGAAGTTTCACGAATTTATCAAGTATCTGGTGATTATTAAATTCCGCTTTAACCCGGGACTCAAGACTTTCGCGACTAAGTAGTTGTGGCAGAATGCTCAGAGTCTTCTCGACTTCGGCTTGTGAAAATCCAGACTGCTTCACCAGCGACGGGATAGCCGATAGATAGGCTGAAGTTCCTGCCTTCCACTGAAGAGCAAAGCGATCGAGCAGATCAATGATCTCGGCAAG
>JBEIEO010000261.1:0-3699 GCA_040382895.1 Halobacteriovoraceae bacterium | reverse complement strand
GTAATCTTCAATCAGATCGTTACAGATATTCTCAGCATTCTTCTGCTGGCGATAAGCCTCTCGGTCGGTGACGATATCTTCATCAGTGGCGACTTTTGAGATACTGCGAACAGGGAGCATGCTTTTATTGAAGGCAACATCGTAAGGGAATGAGTTGACGTAACCTACGGCCATTCCGCGATCTGACATCGCGACCACTTTTTGTCCGTATTCGATTCTGCGTTTACCAATAAGAAATGGAAATGAACGAGAGTTACCCGGGAAACGGACCCTGACAAATCGAAGGATCTGACCTTCTTTAAATCTGGAATCTTCTCGGTTCTCTCTTTCAGCAGAGGCTTCTCTTTCGGCCTCGTTGCTCTCAGATTGATCATCTGAGATTATCATATCCGTGGAAGTGTTGGACTCTTCCGCGTGGTTATTCATAGACATCCAATGATTGTCCGGGGATTTCTGTGGGATGTCAACGAGTTATCAATTCTTCTGCTACAGTTAGAGACGCGGCAAAACGTATTGATGAAGATAAGAATAAAAGAGGCTCCATTTTGTCGCAGCTGGTTGATGAAAGGTCTCCATCTCCTGCAATTTCTTGATCCAATCTCCGAGAGCAAGCTTGGCTTCGAGATGATCGCTCTGGAGTGATTCCCAGTTTATGAGCTCTTGGGTCCAGAAGAATACATCTTTTTCTTGTTTAATGTTCTTCTCAATAAAAGTCGCCAGACTCTGACCCTTAGTGTCTTTTACAAAATTTTGCCAGTCTTCCAGGCCGCTCTGAGAGATGGCCACCGGCAAGCGCAGATGCTGTGCCCGGGAATGGATGGTATCCAAAAGTTTCTGGCGACGTGGATTCAAAAGAAAAATGGTGGCTACACCATTGGGTTCTTCCAGGAGCTTAAGCCATTTATTGGCCACGGTGCTGGTGATCTTGTGGCCTTCCGGGATGACCGCAAATTTGCGCTTGCCCTGAATCGGTTTCATTTCAAAAAAACGAATCAATTGTTCAGCTTCTTCTACAATGTAATTGGGGCTTTTTTTGTCTTCGTATTCAGGATGATTTCCCATCACAAAGACATCCGGATGGTCCATCAAGTGAGTGAGAGATTGCCTGGCCCCTTCAATTTTCTGGTAATAGTCCCGGATCAGATCATGCACAAAACTCATCAGCTGATCATAAGCTTCATGTTCCGGAAGTGAACTCTCCAAGATATAAAAATGCGCCAGTTGATTCTGGGTTGCTTTCTTCATCAGAATATCTTTGATGTTCATGGGAGAAGTTTCTCCAGGTCATTTTTGATCAACGTTGAGACTTTTTCCGGATTCACAGAGGCATCGATTTTCAAGATTCTCTCAGAAAAAAGCTCTGCCATCTCACGATAGCCATCCACCAAAGATTGGTAGAATTCATTTTTCTCAGATTCAAAATAATCCTTCTCATTCCCACGAAGCTTTTGTCTTTCATGAGAGGTCTCAAGACTGATGTCCAGAAAATAGGTCCGGTGAGGCACCAGACAAAGTGGTTCGTGGCGATGAAGTTCCAGTACGGTTTCAATTCCCAATCCGCGGGCCTTGCCCTGGTAGGCCAGAGTGGAATCCATATAGCGATCCAGGATCACCACCGATTTTGGATTCAAAAGAAAAGGCAGAACTTTTTCTTTTAAAAGCTGGGCGCGAGAAGCGAGAAAAAGATGACATTCGGCCAGGGGATGCAGGGGAGTCTGACTCATGAGAATTGCTTCCCGCAATTTTTCACCAAAAGTCGTTCCGCCCGGTTCACGTAAGGTGAGGACACGATACCCTTTCTCTTTTAAAAATGTTTCGATGTATTTGATCTGTGTGGTTTTTCCTGAACCCTCAATACCTTCCAGCGAAAGAAAAAAACTTTCGGGAGTGACCGGGCTTCGATAAAAACTTTTGAGTTCAGAAATGGATGTATTCACGACGCTTAGTCTAGCAGTGACTCCGGGCAACAACAAAGAAAAATGTATCAGATTTTTTTGACTTTGAAGTCTTTTACATAGTTCAAAAACTCATTGGCTTCTTTCCCCTCAGGCCTTTGTTGTCTTTCCAGCTGAGCGATGAGTTTTTTCGCTTCTTCTTTACTAAGTAGCTTAGAGCTTTTAAGGGCAGGATCCCCGGGATGAACGGTAATAAGAATTTCCTGATGGTAATCGACTGTGACTTTCAAATGTCCCAGTTGATAGCTGTGACCGGTGTCGTTTTCACTCAGCACACCTTCTTTAATCGCGCGCAAGATCTCAGCATCCGAAACGTTTCGTTGCTTCTGGCGTTCCATGAAGTGTTTGGTTTTGATCAGATCTTTGAGGGATTTTCTCTTAGAAGTCAGTGGCTTCCTCGATCACTGGTTCAGGTGGAGGCATAACGACTTCACCATTGGCGGCGTCGCTCATCGCCTGATCCAGAGATTGCCCTTCCTGACCGTTATTTTGAACTAAAGAGTGCTCTTCAGGTGCTGGGGGTGGGTCTTGCTGATCAACGGCCGGGTCATGAAAATTATTTGATTCATCATGAGTCTGAACGTGAGTGGGATAATAATTTTCTCGCGGCGCCGGTTGAGTCAGGCCTGAGCGTTCATAGTTGGCCGGTTGACGATCCTGATGAGCGCCCACTGGCACATCATAGGGGCTAAAAGACTTCTTAGTTGCACCTGTTGGCACGACACCCGCAGAGCGCTCTCTATGTAGTGGAATTGCATCCTCATTTATGGCGACTTCATCATGACCAGGGCCGGACATTAGCTGCATGCCGAGAAATGTGATGAGTCCCAGGCCTGCCACAGCAGAGGGAATGGCCCACTTAAGTGAAGGGCTGATCTCTGGCTGCTCCAGAGTTTTAAGATCAATATCTTCCAACTTGAGTGAGATCGTTTCTTTTTTTGTCATGAAAGCTAGACCAGCGACTGCCTCCGAACCAGGAAGTTCATCCCTCGATTCGATTTTTTCGGCCACTTCCAGTTTGGCGCGCTGGAAACTTGATTCCAGGGGTGCTATCGGAAGACTATCGACCGTGAAATCGTTGAAATGAAACTCCGGGGCCTGGAAAAGTTTTTTCCAGCTATGACCGTCATTACAAGAGATGAGGTCCACCAAGTTCAGTGTCCCAAGTTCTATCTTTTTATCTAACTCGTGCTTATTGAAGGGGCCGGATTTTTGTCCCATATTCAAAATCCAGTAGCGCATGCTTTCCGGATTTTCCTGTGGTGCCAAAGGGTGAAACAGAGCGTGTGAAAAAAACGGCTGCCAGTCATTGTGATCCATGCGAGTTGAGTAAGCCTTGAGGAACAGCTTTTCATTTTCATGGGCGTAGTGCTTAAGTGACTCAACCTCAAAGGGACCAAAAACTTCATCATCAAGTTTTACCAACCATAGATCATGGGGGGTATAACTCATCTTTTGGATGACTTCTTTGGTGAGTGATTTTAAATCTAAGGTCGCCATAAATCTGTCCTTTTAGGGTCCTCTACTAGACATTTCGGTGCTCTATGTCTAAACCTTAAACTTTATGAGGATTTTTATTGAGGCTTTTGACTATTCCCGCTCACAGCGCCATACTAGGCCCCATAGCTAAAGGAAATCACGTGAATATGACCGACAGAACCGCTCAGATTAAGCAACTGTTCCTTCAGTATCAGGATTGGGAAGATCGCTACAAAGAACTCATTCATTTGGGTAAAAATCTGCC
>JBEIEO010000260.1:0-3703 GCA_040382895.1 Halobacteriovoraceae bacterium | reverse complement strand
CCCATCTGGGCCTTCTCTTCTGTGTTCAGATCATCCCCGAAGAAAAAATGGGTCGGGCAAATGATGGACTCGGTGGCCCCTAAGCTCACCGCCATCTGAATCATGACAAGCTTTGAACAGAATTCTTCAGCTTTAGCTTCTTTTAGGACAAATGAGACGACAGCTCCCATATCCGACATCTGTTTTATGGCAAGGGCATGGTTCGGATGAGATTCAAGGCCTGGATAAAAAACCTTTTCTACTTTCGGATGACTTGCCAAAAATAGCGCCACTTTCATGGCATTCTTGGCGTGCCGCTCGACTCTCAAAAGATAAGTTTTGAGACCGCGCTCTACTAAAAACGCCGCGTGAGGATCGAGAGTGGCACCCAAGGTAATGCTCATGTAACGTATTTTCTGGATGAGATGTTTTTTTCCAGCTACCGATCCGGCCAGGACATCACCATGTCCATTGGCAAACTTGGTCAGGCTGTTAATCATGAGATCAATATCAAACTGCGTGTGCTGATGAAGCCCAGCAAAAGTGCCGTCCATAGAAACGATCACGTCATGCTTGCGGACAATGCGAATGATCTCTTCAATGTTGGCAATTTCAAGATTAGGGTTTGTAGGACTTTCGAAATGAATAAGTTTCGTTTTGCCCGGGATGATGGCGGCTTCCAGTTTCTCTATTTCAGAAAGCTTAAGGATCGAACTCTCGATCCCAAAGTTGGGAAGCAGATCACGGATCAACATCCGGGCAGGTTTATATAATTCGCGGAAAGTAATAATATGATCACCAGCTTTAAGGAGAGAAAGCATGGTCGCTGAAATAGCAGCGATGCCTGAAGCGTAAACCAGGCAATCTTCTTTCTGCTGAATATCGGCCAGAGTCATCTCCAGTTGCTTTACATTTGGGTTGGAGAGACGGGAATAAATAAACTGGTCGTAATATGGAAGTACTGGATCCACCACAAATTTTACCGATTGATAAATCGGGGTTAACAAAGGTGGATTAGTTTCACCCGGAAGATAGCGCTGAGGGTGATTGATACGAGTGGAAAGATCCCAATGTTTTCGACTATTATTATTTTTCATGCATTAATTAAAGCAAAGACCACTCCCCTCGACAAGCCTTCTTAGTGACTTAAGAATACTTGTGTTGAACCCTGAAAGCCTTCCTGCTAAATTTCTTTCTATGAAACGACTTTGTCACGTCCCCTTTTTTCTGGAAGATCCAGCTCAGGAGCTCGACTATCTCAAAGAGAGTCTGGATTTTGTACTGGAAGCAGCAAGAATGGGCACCTGGGATATTAATCTCCTAAGTGGTAGGATCCATTGTTCCATCGAGATGCTTAATATGTGGAATATCACTCCGGCGCAGATCAATGGCAACCAACAAATCCTTCATAGCAAAGTAGTACCCGAATATCTCTCGGAAATGAAAAGACGTATTGATGAGGCAATTGCTCGGCAGACAGATTATGAAATGACATATGAAATTGAACCTGGGCCATGTGCCAGACGATGGGTGTACTCAAAAGGACGTTGTCGCTTTCGACCCGGGGAATCTGAACCCGTAAGTTTCTTTGGAATCGTTCAGGATATCACTCACATGCAACTGAAGAACTAAGCCTTTACCTAAATTTTATATTCAAGATCTGAAAGAAAAGTGGGACAATCATTCTTGTCGAATAACAAATTCAAGAGAATGAATAATGATTACTCGCTATGAAGTAAAAGAGATCTCTGTCCTTTGGACTGAACAGAAGCGCTTTGAAACTTTTTTAAAAGTCGAACTCGCTTTACTTAAAGCACTGGAAAATAAGAAGAAAATTCCTCAGGGAACTGCCGCAGCCTTCGCCAACGTTAAAATTAATCCTGCCCGGATTCAGGAAATCGAAGAGATCACTCGACATGATGTGATTGCTTTTTGTAGCAGCATTACCGAGCAGGTAAATCCTTCGGTTGCCCGCTACTTCCATTTTGGTGTGACTTCTTCCGATGTCCTGGATACGGCCCTTTCTCTCCAACTCAAAGCTTCTCTGGAAGTCATCATTAAGGATCTGCAAGGTCTTTTGAATTCTTTGTATAAGCAAGTAGAACAAAGCAAAGATCTCTTGTGCATAGGCCGCTCCCACGGAATGTTCGCTGAACCGATGGTGTTTGCGCAAAAGTTTTTATCTTTTCATCAGGAAATTTCCCGGCGTCTGCATGACTATGAAGGTATTTTGAAAAATGAAATCACCGGCCAGATCTCTGGAGCGGTAGGAAACTATACGATCCTGGATACTGAGATTGAAAAAATGACTTTAGATGAGCTAGGACTCAATATTGAACCGGTTTCCACTCAGGTGATACCGCGAGATCATCTGGCAAAGATCGTGTCAAATGGCGCTCTCTTAGCATCAGCACTGGAGCGTATCGCCGTTGAGATTCGATTGCTTCATCACTCTGATGTTTCAGAAGTTCATGAGGGCTTCAAAAAAGGCCAGAAGGGTTCTTCGACTATGCCTCATAAAAAAAATCCGATTAGCGCAGAGAACATCACCGGTCTTTCTCGTTTAATTCGCTCCCATGTGGAAGTGGCCTTGCAAAACAATGTGCTTTGGCACGAACGTGATATCTCCCACTCCTCCAATGAACGACTTTATCTTCCAGATCATTTTGGACTGGTCAGCTATGCTGTTCGACGGATGAGTTCTACTATAAGGGACCTTGAACTTCATCGAGAAACGATTGAGGTCAAAGCCATTGAAAATTTTGCTTCACTTTCAAGCTACCTACTACATGAAATGATTCTTCTTAATTCAACCAACCGGGAAGAGCTCTATGCTTTTATCCAGGAGGCAAGCTTTACCGCTAAGAGCTCTGAAGAGTTCTTCAATTGGATTGAAAACCAGGGCAAAGAGCGTGGTTACAAGCTTCCGGTACTATTGAAGCCAGAAGCTCTGAAAAAGCACTACCTCGGCCGGTTTCAGGATGTGTTGAAGCGCCTTGATTTGGGTTAAGCTTCTCTTTTTTTCCAGGAAAAATTTACAACGACTACAGGATTTCTCCAGTTATCGGGTACTTTACCGATACCTCAACGGAGAAGCCATGAAGTTATCGTTCTTAGTATTCGCTCTCACTCTTTCTGTGTCGGCACTAGCTAACAATAAGATCGTCATTGATAACGACAGCCGGGAGCGAATCACCGCCACCAATCATAGACGTCTTCATGACAGCATAGGTCTTCTCTATATCGAAACTGAGAAATCCGCCGGCACATGTACGGGTACAGTGATTAGTCCTAACCATGTGTTGACCGCTGCTCACTGTTTGATTCAAAATGGAAAATTCGTTAAGAAAGTGACCTTCATTCCAGGCGTAAATGAAGACTATAGAAAGAAGAAGTTCCCATTCGGAACCTTCACTGCTTCACGTTTAACAGCATTGAAAAGTTACTTATCCGCCCCCTACACACTTAACGATCTAGGCCTGATTACTTTCAATGAAAACCTTCCAGTGTCAGCTCTTCCTATCGCTGTTTCTCCTAACTCTCATAAACTTCCGATTACCATCGCCGGTTACCCTGGAGATAAAATTACAGGGACTCTCTGGGAAGGGAAAGGAACCCGGGATCGAATGAATTCACAGACCCAACTTGCCCACAACGTCGACACCGCTCCAGGGCAATCGGGCTCAGCAGTTCGTTCGAGAGTAAGCGGCGTTGAGAGCGTGAT
>JBEIEO010000259.1:0-3728 GCA_040382895.1 Halobacteriovoraceae bacterium | reverse complement strand
CGAACCATCGAGATCAAGACGAATGCTAAGGTGCAGTCTATTTACCACCCTGAAGTTAGACTGATGCAAGAGACTCTGGAGGCAGAACGAATGATCCTGAACCTTACCCGTTGGGATCTGCCGGAGCTTTTCCGACATGAAGAAAAAGAAAAGCTAAAGTTTGAGATGAAACAAAATAAAGAAGCCTGGGGAGCGTTCACGCTCTATTTTGCCTGTCCCAAAGCAACAGAAAATCTTTATCAGCAGGTGCATCTCAATCATCCACTCGTAAAAAATTATTTCATCTCTTTTTCTTCGCCGGCCGATCGTTTCCGCTCACCAGAGGGGTGGCAGTGTGTAACAATCTCCACGCATATTGAAGCCTATCAGTGGTTTTTGATGACTAAGGAAGATTATAAAATTAACAAAACGAATATTCAGAATCTTATCTTAAACGATTTTAAACAGCGTTTTGGTGTTTTTGAGCTGAAGTATCTTACCTCAGGAACACCCCGAACATTTGAGCGCTATACCGGCCGAAAGACAGGCTTTGTAGGCGGTTTACCTTTTCTCTATGGAATGAACCCCTGGAATTTGATTGGCCATCAGACACCGCTAAATGAAGTTTATCGCGTAGGCGATACGACGTTCCCGGGTCAAGGAATTGTTGGTGTCGTGGCCGGTGCTCTGGCCTTAGATGAAGAGCTTAAGAAAGCACTTTAACCTTCAGATCATCTTTCAATTTTAGATTAAAATCCCGCTGCGGGAAGGCCATTTCGATTTTTAATTCTCTGAATTTATCATCGATCTTGAAGCGCACATCACTGCGGATCTGCGCCAGAGAAACGACTTTTTCAACGTTACAAAAGAAGATTAGCTGAAAGGTGAGATTAGAGTCGGCAAAGTTTGTGAACTGGACCACCGGGAGTGGTGCCTGTTCAATACCGTCAGTGTTAAGCATGATATCCATGCAGGCGTTTTCTACCAGTCGCACATCTGAGCCATAGGCGACTCCGAATTCGACGATGTTTCGGATGATATTAGTTTCAAAAGTCCAGTTCACCACACCTTTTTCCAGGAAAAAGCTGTTGGGAACAACAAAGACTTTGTTATCACCATTGCGGATTTTAGTAGAGCGCGTTCCTACCGACACCACAGCTCCTGTGATACCATCAACTTCCACGATATCTCCCACCCGAACTGGCTGCTCTACTAGCATAATGATGCCGGAGATGAAATTGTTCACGATATTCTGAGAACCAAAACCCACACCGATGGCAAGAGCACCACCGAGAACAGTGAAGACCGTTAAAGGAATTCCAGCGATGGTGAGGGAGAGTGCTACAAAGATGGCCAGGCATCCGTAAAAAGCAAAAGTTTGATACGTATTTTGCGAACCTTTATCATCCACGAAAGGAACAATCAGGCGCTTGTTAATAAGTTTCACTACAAGGCGTGAAAGACGGGTCGCAAAAAGCAGAAGAATCAGCGCGACCAGCATGTTTCCTAGGCTGAGTTTAACTCCAGCGATGGTGATCAATTTATGATTCCAGATCATGGTGAAAGTGCTGAGGGACTCTTTAAGGCTGTTATTCATGGCAGTAAATTTGTCATGGGGGCTCGACTTCGTAAAGTGTTTGGTATATAAAACTACTTACAATGACGAAGCAATTTGGGATCCACTTCACTTACATACTGGCTCTTCACTTGGGGGTAATCTTCGGGTTGAGTTTTTTTAAACTTAAAGAAACACACACGTCGCAGCAATTACCAGGCGTAATGAAGGTGAGAGTCGCAAGTCAAAAAGCATCAGTCAGCAAAGTAACTTCGGTGGTTCCACAGAAGCAAATACCAAAACTCACTTCCAAGCCGATCCCACGGCCCAAAGTTGAAGAGACAAAAACTCAGGAAGTTCCATCTTCTGCCAAGGCTTTAGTGGGAACAGGAGATAGTGCAGGACGAGCGGCTACAGTTAAAGAGATCTACATTTCAAAAGTTCGTTCAAAAATCGAAGCTAATAAATTCTATCCTCTCATCAGTCGGCGCATGGGTCAGACCGGCATCGCAGTTGTGGGATTTACGTTGCTCAGAGATGGGTCTATCATTGACCTACATGTCCATAAAAGTTCAAAGTTTGACCGCCTGGATGCTTCCGCATTGGATGCTGTGAAGAAGGTTGGTCGCTTTAGTCCCATTCCTAATGAGCTTGGGGAATCTCAGATGGACATCACTGTGCCCGTTAAATTTTATTTGTAATTTTGTTTTTAGAATAAAAAAGGAATTTTATGCGTCTGATTGATTTTATCAATGCCGGTGGATCTATCACCTGGATTCTGGTTGCCATGAACGTTCTGGGTCTTTCTCTGATCCTATGGCGGTTATTTATCCTCAAAGACTTCAATAAAAAATTAGATGCAGAAGCTAAAGGAGTTGCCAACGATCTTGCCCAGCAACTGAAGACAAAATCTTTGATCGATCACATCGACCTGATTAAAGATGGTATTTCTCGTCGTGTACACGAATTGGAAGTCGGTATGACTACCATTAAAGTCGTTGCGACAACAGCTCCTCTTCTGGGACTACTTGGAACAGTTATTGGTATTTATGAAGCTTTCCAGGTTATCTCATCCACGGGTCTTCAGGATCCCGGGAAGTTCGCAGCTGGAATTTCTTATGCTCTTATTACCACCATCGTGGGATTGATTGTGGCCATCCCTCACTTTATTGCTCACAACTACCTCTCTGGTGAACTGGACGCTCTGGAAATTAAACTGGAAAAATCCATCACGCCTTACCTCAAGGCAGAATAATCATGGCTCGTCGTAACAAACGCGAAAGTCTTGCCATGGATCTAACACCGTTGATCGATATGGTGTTCCTGCTCCTGGTGTTTTTTCTTGTGACTTCAACTTTCAAAAAAGATGAGTTGGCCCTCTTACTAAAATTGCCAAAAACCGAGCAGGGCGCGGGTAGTGAAAAGAAGATGGATCAATTGACCATCGAACTTTCTAATGAAGATGTGGCCGTGAATGGAAAGAAAGCCACTATGGAAGAGCTGCCGGCCACGTTCCAGAATACCAGCAAAGAGGCCCTGATTAATCTTCGAGTTGATGGTGACGTGAAGTATCAAAGACTGGTTCAGGTTTTAGACTTGTTGCAACTAAACAAACTCGAAAACATCTCTCTCATAACCGACAAAAAAGCTAATCAATAATTGTCTCGTTTAATTTTCCTCGAGGTTTGCTAGAATAGAGTCTCTCATTCTAAAAGCCTCGAGGAGTTTTCCATGTCTGAATCCACTTCCTTTCCAAAAACGGGTGAATCACCTGAGCAAGTTCTCTCCCAGATGCAGGAATTTAAAACTCAGGATGTGGATTGGAAAAATGGTCGTTCATTTTCTCTCACTTATCCAGTGAGTGATGAGCATCATGAGTTTTTGAAAAAAGCTCATAACATGTTCTTCTCTGAGAATGCTCTTAATCCCATGGCCTTTAAATCTCTACGTCGTTTTGAACATGAAACTATCCGCATGGTAGCCGATCTTTTTCATGGTGATGAAGAAGTGGTTGGACTTGTCACCTCAGGTGGAACTGAATCCCTGATTATGGCAATCAAAGCTTATCGGGATCGCGCTCGCAAATTGAAGCCATGGATTCTTAAGCCAGAAATCATTATTCCCGCCACGGCCCATTCTGCCGTTGATAAAGGGGCCTACTATTTTGATGTGAAAGTTCGTCACGCACCGGTGG
>JBEIEO010000258.1:0-3761 GCA_040382895.1 Halobacteriovoraceae bacterium | reverse complement strand
TATTTATTCTTTGCTCAGAGTGGGATTCTATTTCTATCACCTGAACATTTATAAGCAGTTCACTTCAGATGAAATCCTAACCAGTTTTTTGCTGGGGATACGTTTTGATGTGGCCGGCATTCTTCTCATGAATCTTTCGATTATTTTTCTATCGCTCATTCCGAGCAACTATCCTAAATTTTTAAAATTCGAACGATGGCTTTTTGTAGTGGTTAACATGATTGGTTTTGTGATGGCCATTGATGACTATGAACTCTTTCTCTTTATGGGCAAGCGACTTAGTTTTGATTTCTTTGCCCTCGGTGATGACATCCTTCAACAGCTCCCTCAGATCGCTCTCTACTACTGGTATTTTCCTTTCTTGGTTTTGCTTCTAGGTATCGGATTATATTTTATAGATAAGAGATATTTTTCTCTGAAAAATTCTGCAATAAATCCTCTGCCCTTCATTCTTTCAAGTTTATTTCTTTTAGGAGGTAGCTTTGTGGGAGTCAGAGGTGGCTTCCAATCTAAATCCATCAATGTTCAGTCGGCATTTACACAAGGAAAAAATGAATTAGGACATTTGGTTTTAAATACGCCTTATCATTTTCTTAGGACCCTCAAGAATAAGTCGCTGGAGAAGGTTACTTTTTTTGGCACGGATGATGAGGCTAAAGGGATTATTCTTAAAAATAGAGTTTTTGAGTCTGGGCAATTAGCACTTAAAAAAAATGTGATATTGCTTATTCTGGAAAGTTTTTCTTCGGAGTATGTTGAAAAGGGTTACACTCCCTTTCTGAGTGAACTGATTAAACAGTCTCATTTTTTTCCATACCATCTTGCGAACGGCCGGCGTTCCATCGAAGTTCTACCTTCAGTACTCTGTGGGCTTCCCTCAATGATTGGCGAACCAATCTCAAAATCAATGTTCTCGGGAAATAAGTTTGTTTGTATGCCAAAACTCTTAAAAGCCGCTGGTTACACGAACTATTTTTTTCATGGGGGATCTAAAGGAACAATGGGTTTTGAATCCTACACGTTATCTAATGGATTTGACCGGTACTTTTCTCGCTCTGATTATCCTAAAAAAGAGGATTTTGATGGTACCTGGGGCATCTTTGATGAGCCCTTCATGCTTTTTACCATCGATGAAATTAACAAAATGCCTGAGCCGTTTCTAGCTGGCATATTTACTCTCAGTTCACACCAACCTTACTCCGTTCCGGAGAAATACCACGGGAAATTTCCTAAGGGCACATTGGAAATTCATGAGAGCATAGGTTACACCGACTATGCTCTAAAGCAATTTTTCACCAAGGCCCGCACACAAAAGTGGTTTAATAATTCCATCTTTATCATAACCGCCGATCATACTTCAAAGCTGGAATCGAAGAAGTTTCAGAACTCCATCGGTCAGTATCGTGTTCCTTTATTGATCTATGATCCTTCAGGATCTCTGAAAGAATTGGATACTAAAAAGGTCGTTCAACATTCGGATATTCCGAGTACCATTGTTGATATGTTGGGGGTGACAGGCAAGGAGCTGCCGGCAACCTCCGTCAGTGTGTTAAGTTCAGATTCTGGTCTGGCCATGAACTTCATTGATAATCGTGAATATCTCATGGTCAGTGGTAGCAAAGTTTTGAAAATGTCCAAGGATGGTTCCCAGATTAAGCTTAATTATGACTGGGAAACAGGTGATTTTTCATCTCCCGAAAGTTCGACTGATCTATTATTAAAAGCGTACTTGCAGTATTATTTTAATGGTCTCATAAACAACAATTTATCGCTCTATCGCTAAGCCCAAAACATTGCCACTATTCCCACTCTCACGTTAGACTAAATTATTAGTTTTATTCAAAATTGGGGTATTCATGCAACCTTTGGCCTCACACACATAGATTCATCCACAAAAGATTTTCAAATCAACGCTGAATTCAATCGCGGATTGGCCAATGAATTGAAAAAGAAAATTGAAAAAGCACGCTTAGGTGGCGGAGAAGATGCGGTTAAAAAACACAAGGCCCGTAAAAAACTCCCACCTCGTGAGCGAATCGAAAAAATTCTCGATCCAGGATCGCCTTTCCTGGAACTATCAACATTAGCTGCTGATGGTGTTTATGAAGATGATGTTCCAAGCGCTGGAGTGGTAACTGGTATCGGCCTCGTTCATGGTGTAGAATGTATGTTCGTGGCAAACGATGCTACCGTGAAAGGTGGAACCTATTTCCCACTGACAGTGAAAAAGCATCTACGTGCGCAGGAAATTGCCATCGAGAATAAACTTCCATGTGTGTACATCGTAGACTCTGGCGGAGCTTTTCTTCCTAAACAGGACGAGGTGTTTCCGGATAAAGAACACTTCGGAAGAATTTTTTATAATCAGGCGAACATGTCCTCGCTCGGAATTCCGCAGATCGCAGTTGTGTGTGGCTCCTGTACCGCAGGTGGCGCTTATGTTCCGGCCATGAGTGATGAAACGGTCATCGTAAAAGGAAATGGGACGATCTTCCTAGGAGGTCCACCTTTGGTGAAAGCAGCCACCGGTGAAGAAGTTAGTGCAGAGGACCTGGGTGGAGCAGATGTTCACACTTCGAAATCTGGAGTCGCCGATCATTTTGCCGAAACCGAAGAAGAAGGTTTAGAGATCGCCCGCAACATCGTGGGCACTTTAAATTATCGTTCCAAGCATCCGGGCAAGTTCATTAAAAATGAAGTTAGAGCTCCGCTTTATAAGCCTGAGGAGATTTACGGAATCATTCCTCAAGATACGAGAAAGCCTTTTGATGTGAGAGAGATTATCTCCCGTTTGGTTGATGGATCTGAGTTTCAGGAATTCAAAGAACGGTATGGAAATACTTTGGTCACTGGCTTTGCCAAGATCCATGGTTACATGGTTGGTATCGTGGCCAACAACGGCATTCTTTTTTCTGAATCATCTCAGAAGGCTGCTCACTTCGTTGAGCTTTGTGGACAACGTAAAATTCCATTAATCTTTTTACAAAACATCACTGGTTTCATGGTGGGTAAACAATACGAAAATGAAGGTATCGCTAAGCATGGAGCAAAGTTTGTAACGGCCGTTTCAACAGTTAAGGTTCCTAAATTCACAGTTGTGATTGGTGGTTCATTTGGGGCTGGTAACTATGGAATGTGTGGCCGTGCCTTCGGTCCGCGGTTTCTTTTTATGTGGCCTAACTCCCGCATCTCAGTCATGGGTGGCGAGCAAGCCGCTAACGTACTGGCGACCGTTAAACAAGATGGCTTAAAAGTAGCTGGTAAAACTCCGATGACTGAGCAGGAACTGGCAGCCTTTAAACAACCGATCCTGGATAAATATGAAAAAGAAGGATCGCCATACTATTCATCAGCTCGTCTCTGGGATGATGGTGTTATTGATCCGACCCAGACTCGGGATATTCTTGGTCTGTGTTTAAGTGTTACCCACAACGAAGAATTCAAGGACCCTCAATGGGGTGTCTTCAGGATGTAATGAATGAAACATATCGAAGTCATCGAAAAAGAAAATGGCGTTAAAGAAGTCTGGCTTAATCGGCCTGATCTTCATAATGCCTTCAATGCTGAATTAATCGAAGAGATGATCTCGCTTTTTGAATCTTTCAAAGATGAGCGCCTCATAATTCTCACGGGTAAAGGTTCTAGCTTTTGTGCTGGAGCGGATCTTAATTGGATGAAGGCGATGAAGGACTACAGCCGTGAAGAGAACTTTAAAGACTCTAAACGCCTGGCCCGGATGTTTTCGGCCATTAACGAATGTG
>JBEIEO010000257.1:0-3798 GCA_040382895.1 Halobacteriovoraceae bacterium | reverse complement strand
CCTTTCCTTACCGCTCATATGAGGATCTGGCTTTGCACGCGGAGGAAATTAACCGGGAATCAGTAGAGTATATCCTTGAGCCCGGAGATGCGATTTTCTTTTCAGGGACTGATCATCCTCACTGGTGAAATAAAATTCAACCCGATAATTTTTGTGATCTGATCTTCTTTCACTTTTGCCGGAAAACCTAACTGTTATCCCGCTTTTTATACTGGAATTCAAACTTCAGATTCATAAAGAGATCCAGCGTGATCCGTTCTCCCATCTCGATATCAATCAAAGGCGGGGAGTGGTAGAAGCGTGAGGGGAAGAGGATCAGGCGATTGGCCTTCTGCTCAATTTTTTTCCAGCAGGTCCAGTTCTCCAGATCAAAAGTCATCTTGTTCACTAACATCATGTCTTTGTACATCTTGGGCAATTCAGCTGTGCGCATTTCTTTGCTCTTGGTGAATTTACTTTCCCAGAAGTAGGTTCCGGTGGGTTCGCCATTTTTGCCTTGGCCATCAGTGAGATAGATGACACTGGACAATTCTGCGAAATGATCGGTATGAATAAAGCTTTCCGCTTTTTTTTGATTCTCAGGACGGGTTCGTCGGAGGCGGCAATTAAAGTCATTGAATCCCACGGGAAGCTTCCTTTTAAGCAGTGTCCCCAGTTGATGTTGTTCCTCGGGTGAAATGAACCCCGTATCTCCGGCATAGTAAACTTCTTCAATGCGCTTAAATTCACGTACAGGGGAAAGAAACTTTGCCAATAAATCCGGCGTGAGGAAATCATCGATGATCAGAATGTCATTGAGAGTGTTAGACATGGAAAAGCTCCCAAGTGCCGTACCAAAGTTTTTGCTCAATTGTCGGCGTCTTATTCCAGTAGCCGGTTTTAATCACTCCCCCCAGATGAATCGCATGCAGGATGTGGGGCCTTAAACATTTACTCATGCCTGGTTCCTGAAAATAGATCAGCTCCGGGATCCAGGCAGACTGAAAACAAAAAAGATAGGAACTCAGGATCTGAAGTTCTTTCATGAGCTGAAAGTTTTCCCGGTCCCTATAGATAAACTGTTTGTCACCAGAGAGATTTCTCTTGAAAAAATCCACGTCTTCTCGCGTGGCATGCTCTTCGAGTACCACCAGGATTTTCTGAGGTTTTTCAGACGGTGATTTCTGTCTTAGCTGGAAATGATTCTGAGTTTGATCGTAAGGGTGATAAATCCAATCTTGTTTCAGATCGGCCGGTTCAATCAGAAGCAAAGGAAATCCCGGATCAGCCTTAAGCCACTTCAAAGGTATGTGGTCAGGTTTCAAGAGGGGAAAGTGTGAGGCAGAAAGAAAAGTATTTTGTCCATGACTGGAGAAGGCCAGGTCAGGCCTTAAGCTGGACGTTACCAACCAATTTAATCTTTCAGTTTTATCCCCAATAAGGGGATACAAGTTCCGTGTGTTCATTAAAAAATTCTTCGCTAAAAAAAGAGCGCTCAAGTTTTATATTCAGTTTCCGGTCTTCAAAGTTCAGATCCAGCTTTTCAATAATGGCTTGTCTTTCGGCTTCCCAGGAAGAGAGCGCTGCCACCTGGGTCTGATTTTGTTTCTGGAGGGCAGAGAAAAATTGATCCTGATCCACAAACAATGTTTTATCTTGATGGATCACATCCACCAGTGAGACCTGGTCGAAATTTTCAAATTCCCGATAGCCGCCCCATCTACTCAGCACACAGCTTAAATTATGAGTTAAGGATTCGTACACGCTCATACCAAAATCTTCTTCTTCAGCGGTGGAAAGACTCACGAAAGTATTGAATTCACCAAGGCGTTTCTGCAAATCATCATGCGAAAGTGCTCCTTGATAATCAATCTTGTGCCCCAAAGATTGCAGCTGGGCGAGTTTATAAAAAAATCGATCGGCACTCATACCGATGTAGTGTCCCGGAGGCTTGGTGGGAAAGTTCGCATTACAAGCAGCACCAAATATGGTGAGCTCTGCCTGAGGATTAATGTCTTTTTGATATTTGGCAAATAGCTCAAGGAGAGCGGTGACATTTTTTTTATGAGATAGGCGGCCGAAGTAGATGAACTTATTTTGAACGTTTTTTATTTTGACTGAGCTTTTTGGTGAAGACGGGAGAAAAGGGAAGTATTTCACCTCAGCGGAGCAGGAATTTTTTAGGATCTGGTAATTGGCCCGTGAGCCGGCCAGCAGACAAATTTTCTGTCCTTCCAGTTTCATTTGCTTTAAGTCTTCGAGCTTTTTCAAAGGAGCACCAATGACATGGATCAAAAACTCCAGTCCCTCGAGCTGCTTAAATAACCCCAGAAGATTCAGACGGGGATCGGCCAAAATTACTGATGTGATTTGGTTGGCTTTTATGAAAGTAGTTAGCTGAGTCTCATCGGCAGGGAGCGTGAAGCTATGGAAATCCTTCCCTAACTTTTGCTGGTAGCAGCGCCGGAGATTCTTTAGCAGGTAGTTGCTACTAAACCAGGAATCCTCCCAGTTAATGTCGAGCCAGAGATATTGTTTATGTTTAACTGTCATCTCTAAACAAGTATAATGGAGAGGTGAATAACTTGGATATAAGAAAATATACCTCGACCTATATGGTGAACTCAACGGTTGCACCCTGGATTATTAATCCAGAGTGTGTCGATCGATTGCAGATGAATGCAGCCTTTGTTGAGTACCAAAAAATGATCTACTCTAAAAAACTTGATAGCTGGCACATCCGAACTTTCATGAATAGTCTTAAAGCTTTTGATCCGAACTCCCGTGCCGAGCTTCATCATTACGGTGTAAAATCCAATCAATACGCCGAGGGTGGAAAACTTAAACGGGAAGAATTTGAAAAGCTCTTCACCTCTTCGGATTTATCACTCTGTGCGGAACGCTTTTTTGCTCCGGATTTCATGTGCCAGGGATCTTCTCGTCATGCACTTCTCTATGATGTGCAGCTAAAAGGAGTAGGGACAAATCACTTAAATTTTAATCAGGACTATCATCATCGCTGGGGTGGGTTTCTCACTCGCGACGCTCTCAGGGCCGTGTTTAATAATGAAATTCTGAATGCTCGAACTCCGCTAGGGGCTTCAGAAATTCTGGGTTTATTCCTCTACCAGGAGAAAACTTTTCAGCATATCCAGGAATGTATCCAGGTGCGGGACGCTTCTTCCTATCGTCTGGCCCAGCTGTTTCCGGGGACTACCGTGCCGGAAGATCGAAAAGTCGCGAAAGAATTTTTAATTCAGCGCTTTAATGGCGCTGATTCGCAAGCGATGATAAAAACTATTCTTCATCATTACCTCATGTCCTTTAGAAATGGTGTACAATACCGCTCCATCTCATATGACAATCTTCTCTTAGATGGTGTCTTCACAGATTCTGAGTCGGTGGATTTCACTGTGGATAAGTCTCAGGCGCCACAGTTCATTAAAATCTTTGTGCCTAAAAACATTGAAGTCAAAAAAGAGTCCATGGCCTACTATCTGGGTGAGTATGATTGCTATTTTTACTCCTCCTGGCTGCATGATCTCAGACTCATGTATGAGATGAACGCTTTCATCTTCGATGAAATTTTCCAATCCACTCACTTTGACCAGGAGCTTTTCCTGGAAATGATTGATTCGCTGATTCAGAAACCGGAATACGGCAATCTGGCGCAGTATCCATCTTACCGGGAGACGGAACTTTTACCTTACCGCCAGCGTGATCTGCAGCTTCTCAAAGCCCAGGAACTGGAACCGTTCATGAATTACAACCTGATTGATTATTACACTCAAACTTATCTGGAAGGGACGGTCCTGGTGT
>JBEIEO010000256.1:0-3846 GCA_040382895.1 Halobacteriovoraceae bacterium | reverse complement strand
GGTTTTCAATCCTTATTATGAACCTATCATTTGTAATGGACAGGTTTTTGGCCAGACGGCTGCCGGCCCGGTGTTTACAACATTTTTTGCTGAACAAGTTCTTCCAATTGGAGGATATCGTTTCGCAGTTGTAACTGCCAATGCTTTCAACCCATTCGTAGGGGGATGGAGCAACATTCACTGCCGCTTTGCTCGTTGGTTCTAATTAGCTAAAACAAAAAGACCGGCCAATGGCCGGTCTTTTTTTATGTAGATGAAAATTTGTAGAGAAACTTAGTTCAGACCTTTATCCAGAACAACATCGTCAGATGTGCCTTTGTAAAAATAAACGAAATGATAGCCCAACTCAGCTAGATCATTGGCAGCCTTACCTGGCGCATCATCACCTTTTTGAAGGCTGTAAAGCACAACGTTTTGAGCTTTATTTGGGTATTTAGCAGCAAATTCAGACTTGAAGTTTGAACTGTAGTTGATGTGCTCAACATTCTCAAACTTAACCGGGGTTCTATCTGCAGGTAGAAGGTCTACGAAGACAAAATTTAAACGATCTTCTAGACGCTGTTTAAACATTTCACGAGGAATTTCGTATTTCGTAGAGAGCTCCAAATGGACATAATTGACAGTTATTGACCCTTACAAGATACTTCGAATTATTAAAAATGTTGAGATAAAAATGTCTGAAAATATAAACCTGGTACCGGTAACTTCTTATTTAAACTGGGATGAGTATTTCATGCTTCAGGCCATGATGGCCTCTTTCAAAAGCAAAGATCCCAATACCAAGGTCGGATGTGTCTTTGTAGACGATAATAATCATCAGTTATCCATGGGCTATAATGGTCAGATCGCTGGAATCGATGAGAGCAAAATTCCCTGGGGAAATATCAAAAGTGTCCCACTCGATCAGCAAAAGTATGCCTACGTAGTCCATTCAGAGGCCAATGCTATTTTACATGCCAAAGCACCGCTGGAAAATTCCCGCTGTTATGTCACCCTTTTTCCCTGCCACGAATGTGCCAAGATGCTGGCGACAGTGAAAATTAAAGAAATCGTTTATCTTTCAGATAAGTATGAAGGCACAGTTGAAAATAACATCGCCAAAAAAATCTTCGAACTCTCCAATATCAAGTACCGCGAAATCAAACTGCGCAGTGATTTAATCAAAGATTTGTCTAATTATTTCCAATCAATGATGTAGGTGAAAAAGATCTTTCGCCAGAATTTTCAGAGAACTCATTTGCATTTGCTCCATCAGACTCTCAAGACTCGGCAATTGGAAAAACTGAATGTGTGTTGAATCTCGTTTATAAAACCACTTATCAAAACTTTCTTTTGAATCGGGCGAGAGGGCAGTCTTGATGAAAAAACTTCCTCCGGGATTCAATCGGGACTTAAGTGCCTGCATCGTTGCCAGTGGTTCACGCAAGTGTTCGATAACTTCTGACAGAATGATGAAATCGTAGGTTTGGTCCCAGATAAATTCCTGAGGATGATAAAAGAGATCGTAGGAATCGACTGAAAACCCGCGTTCTTTAAAAATCTCGGCCATCAAAGTTGAAGAACCACAACCGAAATCCAATCCTCGACTTCCAATCTTCACTTCCGTCACTACCAGATCTACGATCTGTGCCAGATAGTCCCGATATCGACTGTCCGCTTCTGAATTGTTATGAGTATCGTAGCGTTTTTTTTCTTCTACCTGAGAAATTAGCTGAGACCGGGGAACGAAGATTAGCTGGCAGGCATGGCATAGTTGATAGGTACGGAACTTATCACTTGAGTACTCAGAGATTTTTTCGGATCGACAGAGAGGACAACTACTCACGCTTCTCTTCATTGACCTTGATCCAGGCAGTGACAGAAAGTTTAAGAGCTTGATCCACAGGCATATCAACCTTTTTAACTTTATCTCTTGAAACTATCACCGTCATTCCACCCAACATGTAGCTAAAAGGAATGTAGACTGTGACTTTTTGCTGCCCTAGTGGACCAAGTTCTTCGAGCTCTTCACGAGTCACCAGACCCATGGTTTCCACACCCAACTGTTCAAGTTGAACCAGTACGACTCGTTGAGGTTTATCTTTGTTGGAACTTTTTCCCGGAATAAGGGCCATGAGGTCTTTCAGAGGATTATAGATGACCTTAATTAAAGGAACTTTTTCCAAAGACTGAGTTAGCCATGCAAAGAAGGGGCGGGTTACGTAGTTTGTTACCAGCAATCCGACCAGAAAGATGGATAGAATTGTCAGCAATATCCCCAGACCAGGAATGTAAAGCTCCTGACCCATCAGGATTCGCAAACCAGATCCAAAAAGCGATTCAATATTGATGCTGGCCCAGAATAAGAGATAAAAAGTCAGAGTGATCGGTAGAACGACGATCAAGCCTTTGAAAAAGATCTGATTAAGGTGCTTCATGATGGTCGCATTTTCCTGTTTAGTTTTCCGCGGAGGAACGATATTCTGTTTGAGTCCTAAACTTTCTCCAAAGATATCATAGGCCATCCGAATGAGCAAAGCAGCTCTTGTCTCAACGAAACAACATGTAAGGGCTTCATTCAGGGATGCCACCTTCACCAACCTCAATATCGGAATGGCCGAAAGTTACTTTTGTGCTTTCATGCTCGCCCTTGGGATTTCGGAAGTCATTTCTGGCTTAGGTACCGTGATTCCACAATTCATCGGGGTAGTCTTTCAGCTTTTTTCTATCAGATCCTTTTTCCGTAGATACTCACTAAAAAATCGGCTACTCCTATTTCTGGGTGTCCAGGCCCTGGCGATGATTCCTTTGATCATGATTGGCTGGTATGAAATCAACTCGGCCATTTTAGTGATTGGAGTTTTGGGCATCTACTGGGCGAGCCTGCTTTCGCTGAATCCTCCATGGAATCGTCTTATCGGTCACACCGTACCACCTAAGTTTCGCCTTAAGTTTTTTTCCATTAGAAGTCAGTTTGGCCAGTTTTCTGTGTTTTTGGGCCTTATCACCAGCGGCTTGCTGCTTTATTGGGCGAAAGATCAAAATAGTGAGCTACAGGTCTTCGTAGGGATTTTTGTAGCAGGACTTATCCTGAAATGCCTTTCCTGGTATGAGGTGAAGTTCAATCACAATGACTATGATCTGGCTCCCGGATCCGAGCATCGGGTGAGGTTGCGGGATTTTTTAAGCAATATACGCAACACCGAACAGGGCAAATTGGTGCTCTTTTTGTTCTTTTTCTACATAACGGTCCATTTTTCTGCGCCCTACTTCAACCCTTATATGCTTGGGCGCTTGAAGTTCAATTACCTAGAATACATGGCGATCACTTCTATTGCTTACTTTGGCCGTGTCTTTGCTTTTCGAATTCTGCAGAAACGGGCCAAATCTCGCCACATCAACAAAATCCTGATTCTTTCCACTATCGGCATCTCCACCAGCCCACTTTGGTGGTCATTAACCCAAAACTACTGGCTGATTATGCTGATTGAGTTTCTATCAGGATGCTACTGGGCCGGGTTTGAGCTTGCGACAATCCTTTTGTACTATCAAAAAATTGACGATCGGGAACGAACCAGCATTATCACCTACATTACCTTCCTTAACACCACCGGCATGGTGATCGGATCGAGCCTTGGAGCTCTTTTCATGAAAAATTTGCCGGCTGGTTGGGATCAATACCTAATTCTGTTCGCGGCTTCTACTTTCTTGCGAATCATGGTCATCATGTTTGCACCACATGTGAACTTCATCGGCCGGGTGCCACGCCTTCTGAATTTCAGCAAAGCTCCAGGAGTTTTTGTTTCTTTTAGTTCGATTGCCCGCCAGTTCTTAGATGATGAAAAGAGAAAGAAAGAGAAGAAGGAT
>JBEIEO010000255.1:0-3876 GCA_040382895.1 Halobacteriovoraceae bacterium | reverse complement strand
GCCTTTGGAATCATCATTATCTTCAACGATCTCATCTGGTGGATCCCGTTTTATAAACTACTCAAAGAGAAGTACCAGCGTGATAAGACTTTTCTTTCTTAGTTTAGTCCTGAAGGTACGCAATACCTTTTGAACATATCAGTTCAGAAAAACCTATCAGTCTTAGCCAGTTCAGCCTTGTTAAGAGTTACCACCCTTTGTAATAAATAGCTGAAAACATGCTCGCTTCGACATTAAGGAGACATAAAAGAGACACTATGGTATCCTCTTTTTGTTCCTTAATCACAGGTGGAAGCATGATGAATCTTAAAGAAACGATTAACTTTAAAACCCTTAGAGAGAAAGGCCCAGCAGCTATTGATGTAAAGGGTGATGAGGTTGTCCAGGTGATTAGTAAAGGATCAGAAATCAAAGTTATTATTTCTCAAGAGCACTACTTAAATCTCTTAGCAGCGTACAATCAATTGCTCGTTAAAGCGGGTGCTAAAAAAGAAGAAACCGTCGATTTCGAAGAGCGTTTACAATCATTCGAAGAACGTCTCACCAAGATCATTAAGAAAGCTGAGGGACCCATCAGAGCAGGTCGTAAGTGGCAAGATGGACGAAAATCGGCTGGCAACAATTAGAGACCATTGCTTTAAATGCCTATGTCTTCACTGGTTTCAGGGCTTCTGCCACTAATGTGGTTAAAGATGCTCAACGTATTTGCAAACTATTTGAATCTAATCCAGGTATTGGTAAAGAGATTAAAAACATTTTCTGAGAAGAGCGTTTCTGGCATCCCTTCCATGATGGGAAAGTCTTGATATGGAAATTCGACGAGGATGGCTTAATTTTCATCGGCGCTTACTATTCCCTCCCCTCTGAATTATTTCTCTAAATTGATACATCTAACAGGTGTCTAGTGCGTCGATTAGATTTCCTAAGTACAATACAAAGAATATGATAAGACTTTTCTTTCTTAGTTTAGTCCTGATTGTTGCAGGCCTTATTCATCTTCTGACTCCGGATGTCTTTCTGCCGGTGATGCCGGAATTTATTCCTTTTCATCTGGAGATCATCTATCTCACGGGTATCTTCGAGCTCATCCTCGGCTTAGGGCTACTGAATAAAAAGACCCAAGACCTTTCAGCAAAAACGACGGCTCTGTATTTTTTGTTATTACTTCCACTTCACATCTACGTTTCAATCAAGCCCATTGAAATCTTCGGTATCTCTAGTCCTTGGCTCTTATGGGCCAGAACACTCTTCCAATTTATTTTTATTTTCTGGGCCCTGTCCTTACAAACCAAGAGCTGGATCATTCAACAAGTTTGGAAAGATTTAGTGTTCCTGCACTACGAAGTGGATCCGAAGGTGATTGAGAAGCTTGTGCCTTTTAAGCTGGATCTCTATAACGGCAAGGCCATCCTTTCGATCGTGCCCTTTAAGATGGAAGGCATTCGCTTCCCTTTTTTGCCGCCCATCCCCTGGATCTCAAAACTCTGGGAGCTCAATATCAGAACTTATGTTGAGGTTAACGGGGTCAAGGGTGTGTATTTTTTTACCCTAGAAACAGATTCCAAAATCGCTGAGGTGGTGGCCCAGAAGTTTTTTTATCTTCCTTATCGCTACGCTCACATCAAAGCAGCTGTCGCTGGCAATAATTATCAGTTTCAACATAAACGCGAAGGCTTGAATTTCAAACTGACTGCGAAG
The DNA here is from genome assembly GCA_040382895.1 of Halobacteriovoraceae bacterium. GTDB lineage: Bacteria > Bdellovibrionota > Bacteriovoracia > Bacteriovoracales > Bacteriovoracaceae > Peredibacter. The sequence goes on along the minus strand of JBEIEO010000255.1, from coordinate 2,178 downwards.
TTTCAGAACGTGAGACCTTCTACGAATTTTGACCTCTGGGCCACTGAGCGCTATTCACTTTTCACTCTCCATAAGAACGTTATCTATCAAGGAATCGTTTCCCACCAACCCTGGACTCACTCCGATATCAATATTTGTGTGGTAGAAGATCAGTTCACCAAGATGGTCACGACAGCACCTATGATTTTATTAGGCAGCAGTTATGCCAAAGAATTGAAGGTGCGCTTCACACCTTTCCAAAAGGTGCCAGGTTGAGAGGCATTAACCAGCTGAAAAATCGTTACCTAAAAATACATTTGCAATGACTTAAAAGTTTCTGCTACTCTTTAAGTAGATGATTAGGTGGGCAGTAGCTACGAACTACCACCCTAAAGCCACCTACATCGTTAGCACCCTAAGCATCTCTTCCATTGAAATCCTCTCTTAAAGGCGCCCTTCATTGGGCGTCTAACGGAAGAACTCCAGGAAGCTTTCGCACCCTACTCTCCCCAGAAATTGAATGTCTTTTTGATTGAAACTAACTAAGAAGTTTGTTGATAACTGAAACAGCTTGCGGGTAATTTTTCAAAAGATTTGCTTTATTTCCCATCTCAAAATCTTTGAACTCGAATGCTGGACTCACGGTACAACCCACAAACGCAAACTGCGAGTCATCTGGAAGGTAAGCTCCAAACCACACTCCGGCAGGCACGACATATTGAAAGAGCTCCCCTTTTTCCAGGTTTCTTCCGAGTCGTGTTTCCTTGAATCCGCCATCTTCGGTGAGCTCGACCACGATGAGTGAATCTCCCTCGTAGAAATGCCAAAGTTCATCTGATTTGATTCGATGAAGAGAAGATTTATCACCTTTGCCTAGAAGATAATAAATACCCGTTGAATGCTGCGATCGATAAGTCTCTTTATAAAATCCCCCCTCAGGATGAGGTTGCATGTCGTAATGAGTGATGAGCTTTTGTGCTTTATTCATAGATTCCATGTTTTTTAAGAGCATTAGCGAAAGCGCTATTTTGCACTTCCGAGCTATATTTAAGGGAAGTCTTCTTATTTAATTCAGCGATCCGGGCATGCAGTGGCTTTTCCATGAGACGCTTAAGCATTCCCACCAGCTCCGGTCGATCCAATTTCTTCAGGATAAATTCCCGTGCTTCCCCTTCCAAAATTTCTGAAGCTCCCACATATTGTCCAGCAATGACCGGCACTCCACAGAACATGGCCTCCAGTACACTGCGACCGAACTCTTCAATGTGGGCGGGAAGCACGAAGATATCCAGCAGATAATAGTAATTTTTGACGTCAATAATCGGTGGAGCAAAAACCACACCCTCTTTCGGCGCCATGGCTTTGTATTTCTCGTCGATGTTTCCACCGGCCACAAATAATTTCACCTGTGGGTGATTTTGTTGAAGCTCTTTGAAAGCTTCAATGAGCAGTCCGAGATTTCTTTTTTTGAAGTTTCCTGAAGTCACAAGCCCAATCACAAAATCATTTTCCGAAAATCCAAATTTGGTACGCCATTCGTTTCTTGTGTTGCTTTCATTCTCTACTTTGAACTTGGCGAGATTCACTTCCGGATAAATCACTTCAGCTTTGGCTGGATTCACTCCGAAGCGATTGACCAGATCATTTTTCATCATCTGCGAATTACAGATGAGGAGTTTATAAAAACCTTGTTTGAAAATGGCTTCGTGAATACGACCCACTTCATGATCCAAAGGAAGAGGCTTCTTCTCGATCAACTCATGGGCCAGATGCACACAGTTGTGCAGGAACAGGACGTCCTGATGAAGTATGTCTCCGTGACCAATCACCAGACCTGGTTTCTCTTTTTTGATCCAGCGATCAACTTGTTGGTAATAGAATTTACGTCGAAAATAGCCTGAAATCGGCCATCTCATGGTTTTGACGGGCTTTCCGCCGAATTCCTTCACCATCTCGGTATTAATGGTCTCTGCAATGGCAAAGGCCTCATGACCTTGTTGCTGGAAAAATCGCAGCTCTTGCAGCACCTTTTTAGGTACTCCTGAGGTGGTATCACGTAGATCTTTACGAGAGATAAGTACTTTCATCCCTATAATTTAACTTTATGGCCAAAAAGTGTCACTTTCATTTGACGATCCACGGCGAAAGTTGGATTGTGCCCCCATGTTAAAATTCGATGATCTTAAGCTCCATGAGCTC
>JBEIEO010000254.1:0-3967 GCA_040382895.1 Halobacteriovoraceae bacterium | reverse complement strand
TTCACACCTTCAGCACCAGGATAGGGTGGTGGGAATTGCTCCGGATGATGGGCCATATAGGCAACCAGACCTGCACTAATGAGGGTTAATTCTTCCGGAATGGGTAAACCAAAAGATGAGGCGAACATGAAACAGGTAATGAAAGTGTAAACGTATGCAGGTTCATAGGCATACTGACTGAAGAACTGAATAAGCCCGGCTTCACTAAAATCGATTCCAAACATATGACAAAAAGTCTAATGACTCAAAACTCTCTTGGAAAGTAAAAAGGCGATGATAATTCTTTCATTTTTAAGAGTCCGACAAAAGCTCTCTTGGCTTAGATCGAACGGCTTTCCAGGAGGAGATAAAAATTGTGCCTAAACACAGAATAGTTAGAAATAAACTCGGATAAATGATTCGACCTAAATCAATGCTCCATTCCAGTTTGAAGGCCTCCCGCCCAATGATGATGGCCATAAGCCACCCCAGGAAAAAGCCGACGCTCATGGCCAAGATGAACACAAAGCCAAACTCAATTATCAAATGTTTACGGAGGCTAGAGGATGAGAATCCTAAACTCTTCATCAGCGCCAAATCATAATACCTTCGATAAACCTGATCATGGGACAATCCATAAAGAATAACTAATCCAACACCCAAGCTTAGCCAGGAAATGACTTCGATCGCACGGCGGGATTTATCAAAAAGATTTGAGAGCTTGGCTATCAACTCCTCCACATCAATGAAAGAAACGTTGGGAAATTCTCCTACTGCTTCTCGCTGAAAGTTTTGTTTGGATTCACGACTTCCCTGAGGAAGGACGGCGAGATAAGTTTTAGGTGCTTCGTCGATGTAACCTGGCTCTACATTCACAAAGAAATTGGGATAGAAACTTGTCCACTTCACTTCCCGCAGGTTAAGCACTCTGCCTTCAACCTCCACTCCCTGCACATCGAAAGTCACAAGATCTCCGATCTCCAGATCCATTCGCTGAGCAAATCTTTTCTCCAGAGAGATCCAGGCCGGACGATTAGGATCAGCTTCGCTCGGAAAGGGTTTTCCCTCGAGGATTTTTTCACCGGCACTTAAGTTTTGACGGTAAGTAAGATTGATCCCCCGATTGCGCATCCGCGCTTCCACTTCTTCTTCTCTGGTGCGCAGGGGATTGCGATCTTCCTGACGGGTGAAGGTATTACCATTCACTTTCTCCAGGCGGGCACGGATCATCGGTGTCACTCCTTCCAGTTTCACACCTTGTCGGTCAGCAAAACTAGTGAGGTTTTCTATCTGATCTTCCTGAATATCGAAGATAAAGAGAGCTGGTTTCTTCTCATCTAAAGTGAATTCTTTTTGAATGAGTCGATCTAGCTGTAGGATAAGTGAAATGAGCGTGGCCCCCATGGCAAGCGAGAGAAAACTCAGTGTAAGCTTATGACCAGAATGCACAATATTTCGGATCGCTACACCGGTTTCAATATCGGGGTTCAAAAGGCTTTTACCTTGTTTTAAAAAGATTTTTTTAAGTGTCCACTGCACGCACTTTATCAGAAGGGTGGAGAAAATAAACACCACCAGAAGGCCTAGGAAGAAAAGAGTTCCAGTTTTGAGTGAATGACTAAGATAAACCGCAAAGGCCCACAAAAGTAGAATGAAAGGAAGAAAATCAAAGAAACGAAAGCGTCCCATAGATAGCTTAGGTGCTTTGAGCTGCAATCCCATCGGGGTGCGCATAAGTCCCATCAGTAGCGGAACCAGGATGGTTAGCACCAATCCATAAAGGAAAGGCAGCTGCATCAGAACGGATTTGAGATTAACTTCCGGAGAAAGATCCATCCCTAGGTTTTGGGAAAGGATCGGATAGAGCAACTTATAGCCCGGGACGATGAGAAAACTCTGTAGGGTAAACACCAGAAAAAACACCAAAGTGAACTGCAAGATGAGACCACCCAAGAGCTTAGGTTTCTCCAGGCCATAAAGATTGAATAGACAAAAATCTTTCAGTCTTGCCACCAGATGAGATTGATAGAGATAAAAGACTCCCACCAGAGACAGAATCAGACCGATGAGAGCGGCCAGGGACATGAAGTCGGTCAAATAGCCAATGACTCTCCCACTCTGCTCACTGCTCTCCTGAGGTAATGTCACCTTAATGGCATTATCTGTAAGAGCATTGAGGAGTTTTTTTCTGAGCTCTTCAAATTGGTCCGGTTGATAATCTTTTATGCGAAAATGTCGGGCAAAACTACCTGTCGCACCTGGCTTAAGAAGTCCGGTGCTATCCTCCAAATTCTTCAGAGGAAGATAAATTCTTGGGGCCAATGAAAAACCTCTTAACCCCTGAGAGCTATCGTTTTGGACCACTCCTTTCACAGTAAAAGTGGATTCACCAACTTTGAGAATGTCCCCTGTCGCAATTGACCACAGTTCAGCCAGATCCTTGGAGATATAAAGACCATCAACAGAGAATGTGCCTGAACGTAAGGTAATCTCACCATAGAAAGGAAAACCTGGTTGGATAGAACGCACCTCAACCAGACGGGTTTGAAATGTTTTTTCATGGCGGACCATGGAGTAAATATCCACGACCTTGTAGCCCTGATGAGGGATGGACTCAAAAATTCCTTCAAGTTTTTGAATTTCATCTTCTAATAAGTCCCGGCGTGCCGAGACAACAATGTCCGAAGTCAAAAGCTCACGGGCATTAGACTCTAGCTTTGATTTCACCTGCTCGGAAACGACACTGATCCCCGTTAGACCTAGAGTCCCCAGCATGAGTGTGATGAGAAGGAGTAAAAAAAAGAATGGATATTTTTTAACTTCCTTAAGGAGCAGAAGCTTAACGATCACGCCAGGCTCCCGTGCTCCAGCTGAATCATGCGGGAGCATTTTTTTGCCAGGTCATGATCATGGGTCACGAGCACCAGAGTGGTGCCTGTTTCTTTGACCATTTGAAATAAAAGATCCATGACTTTTTCACCAGTCTCTTCATCCAGATTTCCGCTTGGTTCATCCGCAAATAAGACGGCAGGTCTGGTGGCCAGGGCCCGGGCGATGGCGACTCGCTGACTTTCTCCTCCACTTAGTTCAGAGGGAAGATGATGAGCACGATGACTTAATCCCACCTGTTCGATAAGTTTGGTGGCCGTCGCCAGAGCATTCTCGGCTTTGAGAAGATTTAACGGCAACAGCACATTCTCCAGTGCACTCAATGTTGAGACCAGATGAAACTGCTGAAAAACAATTCCCATGGTCTTGGCGCGAAAACGCGTCAGATCTTTTTCAGAAAGATTGTTGATAGGCTGACCCTGGATCCAGATTTCACCACTATCAACTTTATCCAGACCGGCCATCAAAGATAACAGAGTGGATTTTCCTGACCCCGATTTTCCAACAAGGGAAAGAGTTTCTCCGGCTTCGATGGTCAGATTAATGCCTTTGAGGACTTCAACCCGCGACGATCCGTGGCCGTAGCTTTTGCGAACGTTGAAAAGGCTCATCATACTCATAGTAAAGGTTCCAATATTTTTTGGATGGTTTTTGCCATGATTTTATGGCCATCTACATTAGGGTGGATACCATCGGGCAGATTAAGCTTTGGGTTGCCGCCAACGTCCTCCAGTAAGAAAGGAACTAAAGGGAGCTGATATTTTTTTGCGAGCTTCGGAAAAAGTTTTTCAAAATTAGTGCGATAAGGCTCACCATAATTCGTAGGCATTTTCATACCTACCAGCAGCACACTCATGCCAGAATCTTTGGCTTTTTGAATCACGGCAGAAAGATTTTTTTCGGACTCTTTAAGATTCAGACCTCTGAGACCATCGTTTGCCCCCAGAGCGAGGACCATAATTTCGGGCTTGGCCTTCACATACCAGTTAAGACGCTTGAGGCCACTGGCAGTAGTAGCACCACTGACTCCCCCGTTGATGACTTTGATGTCCGGAAATTTCGGCTTGAGATTTCTTTCGATCACCGCGGGGAAAGCATC
>JBEIEO010000253.1:0-3971 GCA_040382895.1 Halobacteriovoraceae bacterium | reverse complement strand
AGAATCAATGACCTCGGCTTCTGCCAGGGCCTCACGACGATCAGGATTGTAGATTTGTCCGTTATCTGTTTCCCAAAATCCCAAAATCTTTTTCACCATCGCCTGCTGATTCTTGATAGGAGTAATCAGAAAGTAACGCTTGAAGCCAAAAGTTCGGGCGCTGCGGGAGATGTCGTGGATATCGAGATTAGTTACCGAGGTGGTAATCTCTTTGCCGTCCTTGGAAAGAATCGGACTATGGACGAGGCCAATGTAAAAGGGTGTTGGTGTAGACATAGGTGTAGTTTTTTAGCTCAAACTTAAAGGGCATGACAATCAACTTCTCATAAGTTAGAGCGCAAAAAATAGCAGATATCTTAACCTGTGCTAATTCAAGTGTTTATCGGATAAAAATCCATCAAATCAGTCAAGTTGTCATGAAAAGCGACCGATCAGGAAACAACTTTTGGAGTTTACTCATGCAACGATTATTGCTGTTAGCTTTGTTATTTTCTCAAACCGCACTGGCGCAAAAAGTCCCGTCGGCCCAGCCAAGTTTCTTGCAACCTCCATCTTGGGGTGGAGTACTCAGCATGGAGCAACTTCAAGCTATTCGAGAAAAACAAGTCTCACAGGTCGCGAAAAACAAAGCTGAGGTAAAAAAGATTCTCAATAACTGTCATGCTGCCACCAAAGGTAAAGACGTCAACAACCGCTCCATCATTCCGGAAGTGATGAGTGGCATGCAGTGTACGCCCGGAAAACCAACCGTGGGCCTGGAAGGGTTTTTAAAAGACATCGATAAGACCATGCGCACTTTCGATGATAAAAAGATCTGGGACGATGCCTCGAAGATTGCTCTGGATAAATCCATCCGTGCCAGTCTTTCGCTGTGGCATCGCTTTCACTATAACAACCACACCATGTCTTTTTCAGAGGCAAAGCAGAAAATCTGCGAGAAACTCGTGAAATACTGTGCTCCTGGTTATAAAGGCCCTGAGAAAAAGTTGATTGAAAACTCCATTAATCAATTCCTCGCCGACAACAAGAAAAAACCCATTAAGTACATGACTCCCGATGAACAGGATAAATTGCGCAAACAGTTTAACCACCATATCTATGAAGCTAATAAGACTTGTGGGATGGTGAAAAAGAAGTATAAGGAAATCGAGGCACACTATAGCTGTGCACCTAAGCTAGATATAAAGATCAGACCAGAGTGTTTGAAACCTGAAAAAGCACCTGCTAACTGGAAAGCGCCGGCCGATTGTAAAAACCGTCTTTTCGATACGAAAACGGATTGGAAAAATCACGAGCAGATGACCGAGAGTAAATGTAATCAAATCATTGATCAAAAATACTCCAAACTCAGACAGCTTGAGTCCATGGCGTATCAGAGTATCAACATCAATCAGCAACTAATTATGTCTTCAGAGCTAGCTCCCCTGCTGGTTTCCAATGACTTCCGAAAGCACGTTTCTCTGGGTAAGCCGGACATGGTTTACAAAGAGTGTATGAAAGGTGACGGAAAAGTTTTTAATGCCGTTAATAATGATCAGGTCGACAAGGCCAAGTGGAACATGCTTTGGATGGCGATGAATGAGATGAAAACCATCGAGAAGAAACGTACCACAGACGTGGATGCTGATGATGAGATTGAGGATTATCTCAAGACCCACCCTCAGACCATCGCGGATCTTTTAAAGAAAAATCCTGACCCGAACTATGCTAAAGCGATTTGCTCTCATGTTCGTGATATTCACTGGGATGATAAGATCGACCACATCATCGATGGAGTTATCATCGGTGTGGGTGTGGTAGCAGGACTGGCCTTCACTATCGCAACTGGCGGTATGGGCTTGGCCGTTACTGGTCCAGCGGCCACCACCCTGGCAGCGATTTCTATTGGTTCAACGGCCATCGGCATTAGTAAAAATGCCATGGACTATAACCAACAACTTAAAGAAGATCAGGCAAACCGACAGGCCATGAGTACTGAGCAAAGAAACCTCGATAACGGGATCGAAGCTCTGCGCGTTTCGGATGAATACAAACAAGAATTGATCTCTTCCATGAAATGGGGTGCCGGTGGACTGGTCCTGGAAGTGGCCGGTCTTGGCTTCACTCGCTGGGCCGCCTTCAATAAAATTGCACAGCTTAAAAAATCGCCGGGTCTCTACAAGATGTTAGATGGGGCCAACGACGTCAATAAAGTCGATAAACTCGCTGCTGGGTCTAAGGACTTCACCAACCTGGTGCAGAAGCTGGAAAAAGCAAATAAGGCCAAATACGCAAAACTCACTAAACTTACCGATGATCAACAGCTAAAAATAGCTGCCATCTTCTCAAAACTTGATGAGGCCAAAGGAAAAGCGATCGTAGAAAAACTGGCGGCCCTGGACGAAGAAGGACTGAAAAAATTCTTCCTGATGCTGGATGATCTGGGACATGCTGACATGGATATCACCAAGATGATGGCCAAGATCGATGACTTTGCCCGCACTGGTACACCGGTAAGAATCGTGAAGCCAGACCCTTGGAAAAAACTTTCACCGACCATCACCACTGATGTGAAACAAGTTGCGAAATCTTATCCGGAAACCTTCGCTTCTTCGCAGAAAGTGATGCCGAAAGCAAAACCGGAAGATGTTCGCAAAATGCTGGATAATGTCCGCAAGACATTCAACGGTAAGATTAACGATCCCGAGATCGGCTTATTGGTCGAGCGCTTTGCCATTCAGGGATCAAAAACTCCGGATGAAGTTTTCAAACGTTTCCAGAAAATGGCTTCGCTTAAAAATAGTTACCCACAACTTTTTGAGAAAACCGGTGTGCTCTCCAAATTCGACAATGAATCGGAAATGGTGAAGCTCGCCTATCTTGATGAGTTGGAAAAAAATGGCATACCACTTAGAAATGCTGATGGTGAGTTCATCTTGTCTGCAGACGGATCAAGTATCCTGCGCAAAAAAATCTCTCATCTGACTCCTTCTCAGCGTCTGGATGAACTCAAAAAAGAATTCAGTTTCCTAACAACTTCAGGGCCATGCTCGCTTTAAGAGCTGGCCCCTCTTTCCCTGCAATTACAAAAACTCAACAAACATGATCAAGTATCTCACTTGGGATCCGATAAGATACTGAATTTTAGGAGTCATCTTTACTTGTGTTGATTGTTTATGGAGCATACATGAAATCGATTCTCGTTCTCTCACTCTTGCTCGCTTCACAGAGTGTCCACGCTTTCGGTCCGAACTTTGGGAAGATCTACACACCTGAAGAGATGCAAAAAATACGTCAACAACAGGTGGCCAGGCAGCAGGAAGACATGAAAAAAATCATGCGCGACTGTCACGAACACACAAAAGGCAAAGATGTAAATGGCCGTGCCATTGTTCCCGAGGTCCTAAAAGGCATGGGAGATACGTGTACGGCAACTCCTAAACCATCACAAAATCTTCAATCCTTCATGAATGACATTAATAAAACCATGCGCACCTTTGATGATCGAAAGATCTGGGATGAAGCCTCTGCCGTCGCCCTGGATAAATCAGTACGCGCCATCTTGAGTCTTCATCATCGCTTCGTGAAATTAGATAAACCCATGTCTCCGGGCCAGATGAAACTTTTGGTGTGTAAAAACTTAAAAGAAGTTTGTAAAGTCGGTTACAAAGGTCCTGAAGGTCAGATGATCAATAAGTCGATCCAGCAGTTCATCGCTGATCAGAAGACCAAACCGATTCGATATCTGGACGGTGTAGAGCAGGAAAAACTAAAACTTCAGTTCAACCACTTCGTCGAGCAGGCCAACAAGACCTGTGAGATGACCAAAAAGAAATATCAGGAAATCAAAGATCACTACAGTTGCGCTCCAAAGTTTAACTTCAATTGTATCAACATTAAAAAAGATCCAAACTGGAAAAAACCTGCTGATTGCGACAAGAAACCTGAGATGATGAGCGAAACAAAATGTATGATGCTCCAGGATGAGGCTT
>JBEIEO010000252.1:0-4021 GCA_040382895.1 Halobacteriovoraceae bacterium | reverse complement strand
GCTTTCATTCTGGTTTGCTATGGCCTCAGGGGTTCTGCTTCTGGGTTCTCTATGTTTACCACTAGGTGCTGCAGCAGGCGGTTGGACTTCTTATCCAACACTTTCTACGAATCTTGGTCAGCCAGGTGCTGGTCAGACTTTGTGGCTTCTTTCTCTGTTCTTATTTGGTGTTTCTTCTACTATGGGTGCTGTGAACTACATCACAACTGTGATCACACTTCGTGCTCCTGGTATGGACTACTTCAAAATGCCTCTGACAATCTGGGGGCTTTGGTTAACAGCTATCCTGAATGCGATTTTCGTTCCGGTTCTGGGTGCTGGTCTTATTCTTCTGACTTTTGATCGCGTTTTCGGTACCACTTTCTTCTTAGCTGGTGCTGCTGCGACTTCCGGTAAAGGTGATCCGGTTCTTTTCCAGCACGTATTCTGGATTTTCGGCCACCCTGAAGTTTACATTCTGATTCTTCCAGCTTGGGGACTTGTATCAGACATCCTGTCTTTCTTCTCAAGAAAGCCAGCCTTTGGTTACAAGATGACTGCTCTTTCTCTTTCGGCCATTACAGTTCTTTCAACTGTTGTTTATGGTCACCACATGTACACAACTCAGATGTCTCCACTTCTGACTCAGAGTTTTATGACTCTGACCATGTTGATCTCGATTCCATCTGCAATCTTTTTTGCAAACTGGTTGGGAACACTTTGGAAGGGTTCCATCCGTTTCGATTCACCGATGCTCTTCTCTCTGGGAGTAGTATTCGTATTCGGTCTGGGTGGTCTGACCGGTCTTTACCTGGCTTCAACTTCTATTGACCTTTACCTTCACGATACTTACTTCGTAGTTGGTCACTTCCATTACACCATGGCCGCTTCGGTTCTTCTGGGTGGTTTCGCAGGAACCTACTTCTGGTTCCCAAAAATGTTCGGACGTATGATGGATGAGCGTCTGGCTAAGATTCACTTCTGGACTACTATGATTCCTCTGAACGGAATCTTCATGGGAATGATGTTGGTTGGATACGCAGGTATGCACCGTCGTCTTTACAATCCTTTTGTGTATGAGTTCATGGAAAAACTAATTCCTGTGAACCAGTTCATCACGTATTCAGCGATTGCTATGGGTCTGGCCCAGTCTTTCTTCCTGATTAACTTCTTTAAAACGATTTTCTCGAAGAACTATCCAGCAGCTCCGGCCAATCCTTGGAACGTTGGAACGTTAGAGTGGACTATTCCATCTCCAGCTCCACACTATAACTTCAAAGAGATCCCAGTTGTTAAATGTGGACCACATGAGCTTGGCAACCCGAACCTCCCTGAGGGGCGTGATTTCCAATATCAGACTGAAGAATTGGTGAAAGCTTAATGATGACGAATACACACCAGAATCAGGAAAAGCTGATGCAGCACTCGATCGCAATGACGGTCACGCTCATCTCTTTTGGGATGCTCTTTGTATCCTTGTTCCTGGGATATTTTCTGGTGCGATTCAATGCCCCGACCTGGCCTCCGGTTGAAATTCAGGGCATGCCGAAGCTTCTGCCTTTCTTAAGTACACTGGTGATTGGACTTAGTTCTTTCACTTATTACTTGATGGAGAAGAAGGCTGAGAAAGGATTGTATTGGAATCTGACTTTCGTTTTAGGAATCACGTTTTTAGTTCTCCAATCACTTCTTTGGAGTGCTTTGAAAGATAGCGGAATTCTTATTTCAAATGGCCAGGTTCCGTCTATGGTTTATGCCTTCACCTGGATTCACGCTGGTCACATTGTCATGGGTCTTTTGACTCTTTTGTGGCTTGCTCGATTTGTGTTTTTTAAGAAAGAGAAGCTGACAGATATTAAACTGATGAACGTTGGAAAATTCTGGCACTTTCTCGGTATTGTTTGGCTCCTAATGTATTTAATGATTTTCGTATTATAAAGGATATGACGATGAAAGTTTCGCTCATTTCAATCTTGGCTCTTTTCCTCCTGGTTGCTTGTGATGGCACGACGAAGTTTAAAGAGAGCAAGACATTTGCTGGTGGAAAAGTTGTAGATCCAGGAACTCTGGCCCTTGGTCAGACAACCTACCTTGAATACTGTATTCAGTGTCACGGCGTAGACGGTAAAGGCAAAGGACCTTCAGCAGTTGGTCTCCTTCCACCTCCGCGTGATTTAACTCAAGGTTTGTATAAGTTCCCATGGGTCGCCTATGGAGAAGTTCCGCACGATGAAGACTTCGCAAGAATCATCCGTCACGGTCTGAAAGGATCAGCGATGCTTCCTTGGGATATCTCTGATGAGCGTCTGGATGCAGTCATCCAGTACATTAAAACTTTCGCTCCTCAGGTTTGGGAAGTGAAGGGTGCTCAATTGGGTGCAAAACTTGAACTTCCAGCAGATCCATTCGGCGATACTTATCGTCATCAAGCCATTGAGAAAGGTAAAAAAGTTTACCACATCACAGCTGCATGTACTCAGTGTCACCGTGGATATGCATCTAAAGACGAGATTGCTCAGTGGAACAAAGAGATGGGTGGATCTGTGGAAATCGATGCTGCTTTCTATCAGCTCAAGGCTCAGGATTCTGAATATAACTACAAGGCGCTGCCGCCTGATTTCACCTATCACGAGCTTCGCTCAATCACTGACGTCCCATCGATTGTTCAGCGTTTGATGTATGGTGTGACCGGATCTGGTATGCCAGGCTGGAAGGATGTTGTGACAGATGAAGAGCTGTGGGCACTATCGTACTATGTTCAGAGCCTACGTGAACTTAAAGGTGACATGCCTAAGCGTAATGAACTTATTAACCGAGTAACAAACAAATAATGATGACCGAAACCATTGGCCCTGGATATGTTCGCAAAACTCACTGGTTTGAACACCTGGTGAGAAGCCCGTGGTTTTGGGTTGCATTCCTGACTTTTGGTTTTAGTTTTCCGATTTATAAATCCATCTATCGGACTCTTCCTCCGGAGCTTCCGATTATTGCTCACGTTCCGGCATTCGAAATGATTTCCGAGAATGGAAAGCCTTTTGGATCAAAAGACCTCAAAGGCCGCATCTACTTGGCGACTTTTGCTTTTACTCGATGTCCGACGGTTTGCCCGAAGATGCTTACTGATCTTGAAAAGATTCAGAAGCGAGTAAGAGGGACCGGTCATAAAGTTGCATTGGTCACTTTCACTGTGGATCCTGAGCACGATACACCGGAAGTTCTGTTTAAGACTGCTCGGGATCGTAAAGCTAATCCTCATGTGTGGACTTTCCTTACTGGTAAAGACAAAGAGTCGATGTTTAAGCTTTATAAAGATGGATTCAAAGTGGGAGCCGAGCATTCTACGAATATTATGGAAATCGCTCACTCAGAAAAAATTGTCCTAGTGGATGATGCCAACCGTATCCGTGGTTATTATCCGTTTGAAGAACATAGTATTAACCAATTAATGATAGACGTGGGACTGCTTCTTAACCGTCCCTCTACGAAGGAGTAATCCGTGGGTAATCACGCACACTCAAACAATCATGGCGATGTGCCACACAAGAGTCACAAGAAAGAATACTTTGTGATTTTCGTTGCTCTCGCTGTGCTAACGGCCATTGAAATCTGGGCAGCTGAAATTCCAGGTTTGAGCAAGTTCCAGAAAGGCTCGGCCCTCACTCTTCTTGCAGTTGGTAAGGCTTTTCTTGTGGCCTACTACTATATGCACTTAAAAGAAGAAACCAAATGGACAAAGTTCATTGCCGCGGTTCCTATCATGGCCGGCGTCTATGCTACTGTGCTTTGTCTTGAAGCTATCTTTAAGCCATTCTAATATAACTCGAGGGGAAGCACTTAAAGCTTCCCCCAGAGGACATTCCATGGATCTGGATCTACACCGCAAATACATACACGAGATGGCCAACAGTCTTTCCATTGTGGAAGCTTCTATTGCCCGTGTGCTGACATTATTGTCCAGGAATCATCCAGAACTTGCAGATGAGATCAATCGCCTGAAAAAAGCTGATGAATACTCCAAGAAGTCCATCGTGACTCTCAG
>JBEIEO010000251.1:0-4032 GCA_040382895.1 Halobacteriovoraceae bacterium | reverse complement strand
TGATCGGCGGATCTCAACGTGAAGATAATTACGATAAGCTAATCAAGCGTATGGAAGAAATGAAGATGGATACCAGCAATTACTGGTGGTACACCGATCTTCGCAAATATGGCTCAGTCCCGCACGCCGGTTTTGGTTTAGGTTTTGAGCGTGCTGTGATGTACATCTCAGGTATGAGCAATATCCGTGATGTGATCCCGTTCCCAAGAACTCCGAAGAACGCTGAATTCTAATTTTTGAAGAACCATGACCCTGTCGACAATCTGAGGCAGGGTCTGGGATTCAATACCGTGCAGACTCCAGAGGGCGGTCGCTTCATAGGTAAGCTTGCCAGTAATCTCATCTAAAATAATCGGTCATAAATTTTTTAACAGCGCCACGAATACCTAGCATGTCTTTGGAGTGCCCACAGCAAGTGAAGCCTCAATCTTGCCTCAATAATGTCTCTGAGGCATCCAGAACAGCAGATAGAATGTTTGACATGTAATTGTAGTCAAGTCTTTCATCCATCACGTCACATTTGGCGTGGTAGCAGGGATCAGCATCGCCTCCGAAGAAATTTTCTGAAATCACCACGGCCGGCAATTTGTGGCGCCAGAAAGATGCATGGTCAGATCGATCTGTACAGGCCTTAACTACAGTCAGTGGAAGTCCCTGGCCTGCGATAGAGCTTTTAATCGCTTCGGTTAAAAACAATGAATTTGTTTTGTTACAGTCGATCACATGAAAAGCGCCATCTTTTCGGGCATTCACACCCATCATTTCAAAATTGATGTTGCCTATGAGGTTGGCCTTATCCTGAAGGGCGGCCACATAGGCATCTGATCCCACAAGACCAACTTCTTCCTTATCAAAGCCCAGAATTCTTACAGTAAATGCATAATCTTTCTTGGCAAGTTCCTTGGCCACGGCAAGAAGGCCGATGGTGCCGGTACCATTATCATTGGCGCCGCGATTTCTGACGGAATCGATGTGAGAAGAAAGGATCAGGACTTTTTTTGAATCTTTTTGACCTAGTTTTTCTGCCACAAAATTCTTTCCTCCACCGAAAGTCTCAAAGCGAACAGTGAAACCAAGCTTCTCATACTCTTCTTTAAGAAAATTGCGGGCGATATCAAGATTCTCATTGGATTTACGATCGCTGATAGAGAGCGTTCCATAGGGAGTTGCACCTGTGAGAACGGAGAGTTTCGTTTTAAAGAAATCCATGTCCAAGCTTTTGCGCACAAAAACTCGACGCTGGTTTGGTCCAGAAGTGGATTTTTGATAGGTCATAGGCAGCTCATATTGAACCGATAGATAGCCCATGTAATCCTCGCGCCAGTCATGATCCTCGTGTGCGTAGGCCGAAGATAAAATAAGAAGTGAGGCAAGGAGAAGTGATTTCATTTATTATAAACCTTTTTAAGTTCTAAATAGATTCTCTCATTCATGTTACCGGCCCGGCTACACATAAGATCAGTGGTGTCGAGCTGGTAGTTTACATAGGCTGCAAGCTTCGTATCGTAGAATTCATGATAACAATCAGGCAATCCGATCACATGACCGAATTCATGACGAATGGTCCATTGAGACTCATACTCCTCGATGGGTTGGTTAGAATCCATGACAATCTGGTTTCCACCTAAACCATTCACATGAGGTACAACACCCGGCTTAAAGACTAGCAGAGGCCCGTTTGAGAAAGTTCCGAAATTGATTAATAACTTCCAGTCACCAAAACGAAATTCATCCTGGATATTGTTCTGAAGGTAAGGGACGAACTTGGGGATATGAGGTGTGTTGAACGGAACAGACATGACTGATCCGTTCCATTGCACGTCTCTACGAGCCGCGGAGTTGGGAATTTGAAAGAATGCATCCCAGTTCTTTTCCGCATTCGTGATGTAGCGCTCATAGTGAGCGGCAAGATTATTGGTCTTTACCGCCTCATCTACTTTTCGGGTACAAGCAAACAGAGTCTCAGAGGCATTCACACAGATCCGGGCAAGAGCATCTTTAATCTGATTGAGGCGACCTGATTGAATTTGTCGCACATCACTCAAAACTTCTTTTGTGATTCTATTTTTTTTCAGGAAATAATATCCACGTACATCCTTGGCAGCAGCTCTCACATAGTGGGAGCGATAGATGTTGACTGATTTATAACGGGCAGCCGATTGATAATTGCGGTCAATGAGGCGAGCGTGCTTGATAAAGGTATCATCATCCATACCGGTACTGGCCGGAAGATCTGAACTTGAAAGTAGTATTGACCTCATGGCCTCGGGGAGATCTTTCATGATCTGCTGCAGCCCCGTTTTAATGGAATCAGGATTATAAATAGAAGGAGCATCAATAGGGATTCCCCGGCGAGTGCCCTCAGAGGTCAAACGGATGGCCGAAGCTTCCGGACGAGAATTATTAATCACTGTAATCCATTGACTCAATCGCTCTCCGATTTTTAGAGAGGCGCTAATGGCAGGATCATCAGCTTGTGTTTGTTTGGTGCGTGGAAGATTCTGGAGGTGGACTCGGTATTCAGCTGAAGTCATTTCCAGATCCATATGCGGAACCGTTGCCAACGCTGAGCTGGAGATAATAAGCGAGGCCAATAAGATGGTAGTGCGCATTGAACCGTCCTTGTTTACGGGACAGTCTAAATTAGCTTTTTTCATTCTGGACACTCTTAAGTTCTTACCGATTCTAACCTTCAGAATCTAATTCTTCACCTAGTTCAACCACAGTGATTGATCCGTCATTGATTTTATCGTCGACCTTTTTGAGTCTTCTCAAAGCTCCACAATTCTTGAGATCTTTATTGGCGTCTGAAATTGTCATGGCAAGCTCAAGGATAGAAATATCCCGTGGGATTTTAGAGCTCTCCAGACGCTTGTGTAGTTTGCGTAAAAGGCGACCTGGTCTCTGAGATGGATCGCTAGCAAATTTCTGAGATTGCTTAATGAGTTTAATCATCCGATTAAGAGGACGATTTTGAATTCCCTTTATGGCATCTCCAACCAGAATGGGTGAAGAGGCAATACCGGCGGCAATTAAAAAACCCGGAAAAGTGGAGCCGGCGACTGCCAGGCCGATGGCCAGACCACCCGCACTGCTCACGAAGGCGGTAGCTTGTTGAGCGTCTTCGGACATCTTGCTGAAGTAGGATTCCTTCTTCATCAGTTGCAACTCAGTCAGGCAGCTTGCCTGAACTTGTAGAGTCATAAGCGCCAAAAGCGTCAGCAGTGCGATTTTTTTCATAGAATCCCCTTTGAGGGAGATTTTAGCGAATTCATGCCTTCAAATGTCAGAGCGTGAAAGAAATCAGGGGGTGTCTAATGATTTGACACAATGCTTTTGACACATCTTTTGGAGTCATGAAAGAATCACAATATGACAAAATTGTTCACGGGTCTCATTCTGATGAGTTTGACCCTTGCCTGTGGAAAGGGTTTCGATAAAAAGAAGCCTAAGCCAGAAAGTAATCGCCAGGAGCAAGGTGATGAAGAGTACAGTGCAACCCTGGCAGCCGATTATGCAGAACTCGTTAATGAGCATCGGATCAAGTTAAAGCTTCGTCCGCTTACTTATAATGCGATCATTGAAGATGTGGCAAAGTCCCATTCAAAGTCCATGGCCCTAGGGACTCGTCCCTTCGGTCACATGGGTTTTTCTTCTCGTTGCCGTCAAATTAAAAATCGTCTCGGCGACTGGGTCATCTGTGGTGAAGTTGTGGCCATGGGCCAAAAAACTGCCAGGGATGTTTTCCGTGCCTGGCTTGATTCTC
This sequence comes from Halobacteriovoraceae bacterium, assembly GCA_040382895.1. GTDB lineage: Bacteria > Bdellovibrionota > Bacteriovoracia > Bacteriovoracales > Bacteriovoracaceae > Peredibacter. The sequence continues at coordinate 266 of JBEIEO010000251.1, read as the reverse complement.
CTCGTCACCGTCGGGAATTAGAGAATCCTGATTTTACCCATACTGGGCTTGGCATCCACAAAGATAGTAAGGGTCGTATTTACTGGACTCAGATGATGGTTGAGCTATAAGGCTCAAGGTTTCTTTGTCTTTTTAGCTTTCTTGGCTTACCTTGCCTGAATGAAATTTCTCCCTTTACTCCTTCTCTCAAGCTCCGTTTATGCACTGGACATGGAATTCATCGGTCCATGCTCCAAAAAACCTCTTTTGAAGAGGACTATTTTTTC
>JBEIEO010000250.1:0-4067 GCA_040382895.1 Halobacteriovoraceae bacterium | reverse complement strand
GTTGCCACTGCCAGCACACCGCCTCTTTCTAACCAAGGGATACATTCATAGATAGCGTAGGTAGGTGTTATCGAAACCTCAAATCCGCCGTACCCAAAGAGTATCGTCGGTGTTTTAGTATTCAGCTCAGTTCCTTTCTTCCTTAGTAGGTAGAGAGATGCCGGTTGACCAGTTGAGGCCGTGTAATAGATTTTCTCCTGCACGAGTTCGATGGAAAAATTCTGTTTGGTGAGAAGTTCTAGCTCACCGGTCGCAAGAGTATATGAATAAAGTGCCTTCGGTTCTCCCAGAGTTTGATGAACCAACCGGACTTTCCCATCCTGGTATTTGGAAAACGTAATGGTCCCATCTTCCAGTGAAAGCTGCTTGAGAACATTCTTGGTATTCAGAAAATAGGCGACATTAGCAGCGTCCTTGAGACCGATGACTAAAACTCCCTTTTCTTCCAGGTGTCTGGTGGTTTGAGCAACGAAGTTCTGGCTCTCTAGAAGAGTGCTCCGCTCGCCATCTCTCATGCGCAGACGGATGAGCTCCCCCATGTCAGCCTTTACAAAGGAGCGCACTACTGCGAAGGTCTCAGGCCTTTCGACCATCTCTAAGACTTCTCCGTTTAGAGAATGGATATTGGTTATGCGACCGCTGCTGAGCTGAAGTGATCCGATGGTGCCATCGGTTTCCAGGAAAAAGCGTGACCCAACTTTATGAATCGTCAGTGATGAGGCCGGAGTTTTCGCTACCACCAGCAGCTGGTCCTCACTTTGCACTTCTCCGACGATGTGACGAAACAGCGCTGGTCTTCCTCCACCAATTCTCTCATCAAGATCCGAGATGTAGTAAAAGCTATTCTCGTCGGCCCATGCGATGAATGTGTAGAACTTCACCAACAGGACATCCACCAGTTTATTATCCGATTTCTGCGATATGGCCACTCGCTGAAGATCACCATTATGAACGGCCTTAACTTCAATTTTATACAAGGTACTCTCAGTCTTGGGGCCGCTCTCCTGTACCAGAGATTTAAGGCGAGGTGAAGTCAATCCCTCCTGCTGCCAATTAATAAAACGCGATCGAATTAAGTGTTCTTCACCCACCGATGGTGTCGGCCTGCTAGCTCCTAACATCACCGGCGCATAGGAGTCGAGGAGTTTATCCTGTTCACGCTGAAGCTTGCGGATCTCCAGTATTTTTTTACTGAACTGATCCATCAGATCGGCATCCAGGTGTTGAGCAGTGTGAGCTTTTTGCTCTTCTATCCAGTCCCAGAGATCCGGATCGGAGGGATTTTCCATCCACTTATATGGATCTTCGATCCTTACGCCAAAGCGCACTTCGGTTTGCGTGATTTTCTTTGCCAGCGGATAGGTTTGTGCTTTGAGGGAGGTAGAGATTAAAAGAGCAGCAATAAGGAGTGATCTCATGTTTATCCTCGGGTGAGTTTTTGACATCTTTTATCGCTGGGTTGATCTGCGTGTCAACTCAGTTGGGGATTTACTTGTCGCAATGCATTGCTAGATAATTGAAGCCATTTAAATATATAGGATCAGCATGCCAAAATTTCTAAAGAGTCTGTCTTTTCAGATTATCCTTGCCCTTATTTTTGGCTCCCTTGTCGGTCTCATCTTCGGTAAAGATATCAGTGGGCTGGGTGAAATCGGCAAGGTCGTTATCACACTCATCAAGGCCGCTGCTACTCCCTTGTTGTTCTTCGTGATTCTCAACTCCATTCTGACTTCTGAAATCTCAGGTCGCTTGGGCACGAAACTCATCCTCATCACATCTTTTAATGCCATCTGTGCTCTCACCATCGGCATCGGAATTTCGAAATTCTTTAACGCTGGAGAAAGCCTCTCTTCAATTCACTCGACTATGACGACTCCGGAGCAGCTGGCAAAATACGCCGGACAAAAAATCAACTTCCTGGAAAACATTAAGAGTTATTTCCCTGAAAGTTTTATGAAGCCCTTCGTAGATAATGCCGTGATCAGCTTGATCTTCGTGGCCTTGATCCTGGGCTTTTCCCTCAGAAAAGTTAATCAACACGCCAACGATGATGAGAAACTCATCATTAAAAAGTTTTCTGCTTTTCTTTCTGTCATGACCAAAATGTTTGAAGTTGCCTTAACCTGGCTGGTTCATCTGGTTCCTCTGGCCGTCTTTGGAGTCGTGGCAAAAACTGTAGGGGAGTATGGTTTTGAGCCTCTTCGCGGATTAGGTCATTATGTGGGAATTGGTTTACTGGGTCTTTTCCTGCATTCCTTCCTAGTTTATCAGGGATGGCTCTTAGTCAAAAAGATTCCACTTAAGATGTTTTGGAAGAAAGTTCGACCGACTCTAATCTATGCCTGGGGTGTTAACTCAAGCCTTGCCACCTTGCCACTAACGCTAAAAAGTCTGGATGAGCTGGGTGTTTCAAAAAAAGCTTCTACCCTCGGGGCTTGCGTCGGGACGAATCTAAATAACGATGGCATTCTTCTTTACGAAGGTATGGCCGTTTTCTTCGTGGCCCAGGCCGCAGGCATTCAAATGGATCTTTCAACCCAGATTATGGCCGCCTTTGTATGTGTTATGGGGACCATCGGTATTGCTGGTATCCCTGAAGCGGGTTTTATTACTTTGTCTCTTGTTCTCTCTACCATCGGCCTTCCGACAGAAATTCTCCCCATGCTTCTTACAGTAGATTGGATCCTGGGCAGGGGGCGATCAGTGGTGAATGTTTTGGGTGACATGACCGTCTCAATTGCATTGGATGAAAAAAAATGAAAGTGCTGATACTCCTTCTGATATCCTCTTCTTTAACAGCCGCAACTTTGAAGGTGAAAAAGTCTCCTTACAGCACTGAAAGTATCGAGGAATTTAAGGCGATTATAGCCCAGCTAAAACCTTATGGTGAATTTTCTGAAAAGAAAGTCGAATTGGATGTGCCAGTTGAGAAAACCATGAATCGTGGGCAACAAATGGTAGAGGAAGCAAAGGCGCGCAACCGTGCCATCCTGGCCCAAAGAAATGCACAGGAAAAGAAAGCAGACAACTCTAAGGGCACTGTACTTGAACAGTGGAAAGCAGAAGAAAAAGCCACTCTGGAAAAATGGAAGAAAGAAGAAAAGGCGACCCTTGATCAATGGAAAAAAGAGCAAGAAATCTTTTTGGGGCGTCTGAAGGTATATAAAGAAAACACCTTTGAGATTCCTGTAAAAAAACAAACAATCATTGAAAAGAAAGTAAAGCAGGAAGCGATTCCTGATGTACACATGGTGAATCAGGCATTTACCCTTCCGGTGCGGGATCAGCTTTACCGGGCCACCTGTTCAGCCTTCGCCGGACTTCGCGCAGTAGAAATCATCCTGGCCCAGAATGGAAAAACTCAGGATCTATCTGAGCAATACTTCTACTGGGCAAGTAAACCGACTTGTCAGACTTCACCTTGCGAGCAAAAAGGTTCCTGGGTGAATCACGCGCTCACTTTCTCTCAAAAAAATAAAATCATCGATATACCAACTGAGGAAAATTGCGGTTACGAGGCATCAACTCAGGAAAAAAATGAAACCCAGATTCCACTCAAGCCACAATGTCAGACTGGTGTTGCCAAAGTCGCAGGCTTTAAAGAAGTAGAAACTCTGGTCGATGTGGTTGAGAACTTAAAACAGGACATCCCCGTTATCATGGCGGCAAAACTTTCTGAAAACTTTTATAAAAATAAAGGTCTTGTTACACTTGCTGATTCAAACAAAGTCAGTGATCGAAAAGATGCACATTCTATGGGACATGCCTTCATCGCAGTAGGTGTCATAGAACTTCCGGTCAAACTTCGTGCCTCAGAAGGTAACTATTGTATCGTCGTGGCCAATAGCTGGGGCAAAGGTTGGGGCGCCGGTGGTTATTCCTGTCTGACCGAAAATTGGCTCATGAGATTCCGTCAACCTTCGGCTTTTGCGGCCGTCTCACAAGTTGAAGTGAGGTAGTATGCTAAGAGTTCGCACCCAGCTCAAAATGAGCGGTATCCATGGTATAGGCTGTTTCACACTCGAAGATATCAAGCAGAGTCAAGTGGTATGGGAATTTGATCCTGG
>JBEIEO010000249.1:0-4093 GCA_040382895.1 Halobacteriovoraceae bacterium | reverse complement strand
GCTTCACATCTACAAACACGACATCCACATGAACCTCACTCAGATATTTCCAGGCCTCATCGGAGAAAGCGGTGGAATGAACAATGTAACCATTAAACTTAAGTGAAATATTCAGCATCTTTTCCATAGCAGAGTCGTTGGAGATAAGAAGTACTTTGGTCATGTAGAAGTTCCTTTGAAGAAATATGTGTAGAAGATCTTCACTTTGCCACAGCTGAAAAATTAGCAAAATCCAGGAAATGAATACCAAAAACAAGCTTCCATTTTTTTTCCAAGATTAAAAGAATCTGGTGTCACTAACTCTGTCAGATATGACAAAACTTTACGCCCACGCTAGATTGTGTATCATATCTGTTTTAGAACAACTGCCAGAGGAGATTTGCTATGCCGAGAATTCTGATTGTAGAAGATGATCTGCAGATTTCTAAAAGTCTCACGATAAATCTCAAATTCAGTGGCTACGAAACAAAAAGTGCTAGCTGTATTGCTGATGCTTGGGAACTACTACGGGATGAACACTTCGATCTGATGTGTCTGGATATCGGTCTACCGGATGGTAGCGGATTGGATCTGTGTCAGAAGGTGCGTGCATCGGGACAGGAACTACCTATTCTTTTTTTAAGTGCCCGAACCGATGAGGCGACAGTGGTCAAAGGAATTAACTGTGGAGCCGATGATTATCTTCGCAAGCCTTTTGGTGTCGAAGAACTTAAAGTCCGTATGAATAAAATTCTAAAAAAGTTCACACTCCCCTCAACAACTATCACATTCGGTCAGCTCACCATTGATCCCAGCAAAAGAATGGTGACAATTATGGATCAGATCGTGACACTGGGGAGAAAGGAACTGGAGATCCTCATCCTCCTCGCCCGACGCGCCGGAGATATCGTAACTCGCGAGAATATTCTCACGGCTCTCTATGAGAACGCTGACATGTATGACCGCACAGTGGATTCACACATGTCTCATCTAAGAAAAAAATTAAAAGGAGTCGCCGGCAGCACGCTGCAGATAAACTCTGTCTATGGTCTTGGCTATCGCCTGGAATGGAACAAAGCATGATGTGGAAGCGCAAATCGATTTTCTTTAAACTTCTTCTTTTTAGCATCATGGGCGCCCTGACCTTGAGTTCTATCTCCATGTTCACTCTTATTAGGATCTCCGACATGGTTGTGGAGGATTATCGCTACGGCTACCTGATGTATATCGGGCGTGGTATTGAGCGCTCTTCAGAAACACTGCCGGTGAATAAGATCAATGTAAATAAGTTTCCTGGCCCTCCCACTAAGGCTAAGGACCCATTGGCCCTCTTGCATGAGATTGGTCCCACCCCCGCACAAACTCAGGTGGTACAGAAGTCACTGAGCCTTCCAAAAACTTCTGCAAAACCATTTCTCTGGTTAGTTTCGGCAGAGGGTAACATCATCTCAGGCAATAACCTGCAACCTCTTCCCATGCTCTGGAATAAACTACCTCATCCCAAAGAAGTGCATGGAATGGAGTCCACCGACAATCAGTTGTGGGAGCCTAAAACATTTGTCTTGAGACTCAACACTCAACCTAAAACTTATCTCGTGTCCCACAACGAGCGCTCACTCTTTCAAGGTCCCTTTTTGTGGATCCAGGGTCTGCATACCTTCACCACCGCAGCACTGGCGGTTTTTCTCGCTCTCAGTTTAAGTTTTTTTTATCTCCGTAGAAAATCCACCGAGGCCCGCAAGGTGCTGGCCAAGCTTGAATCCGGTGATCTAAAAGCGCGCTTTGAGATCAAGCGTTTCGACGAATTTGGAAACCTGATTCTGGATTTCAACCGCATGGCCTCAGAAATTGAGCGTCTGGTGAAGAGGATCAATGACACAGAGATGAGTCGCTCGCATCTTCTGCAAGAGCTGGGACATGATCTGCGTACTCCTCTCACGAGTCTTGGAACATCATTAGAAACCCTGAAGTTTTATAACGAGAATATGTCGTTTGATGACCGGGAAGAACTGTTTAATATGATCGACTCTGACATTCGCTACTTCAGGGAGCTTTTGGAGAAACTCACCATCGTTGCTACTATTGATGAATCTCACTACAAGGCTTCATCAGAAAAGATCGATCTAAAAAAAATGCTGAGTGAAGAGCTTAGAAACCGCCAGACTGCCTCTGGCACCGATCTAAACTGGCATCTGCACACCGAAAAAGAAGACACAGTTATCTTCGGAGATCTGCACCTCATCAGTCGTCTGTTTAAAAACGCCTTTGATAACGCCGCCAGATTCGCCCAAAACCACATCCATGTTTATCTCACGTCTAAGAATGAAGATCTGCAAATTCTTATCAAAGACGATGGCCCGGGTCTCAGCCGGGAAGCCATCTTGGCTTTCGGAAAACGTCGGGAGCGACGGGAACTTAAACACAAAGACCCAAGGAATTTCTCTCTTGGTCTAGGTTCTGTCATCATGAAGACCATCGCGGAAGTTCACGACGGTGATGTGGTAATGGGAAATTCTCCCGAGGGAGGTGCATGCTTACAGGTGCGCTTTAAGCGCTCTTAACGACTCATGTCTCTTTGCGAGATCCTTAACAATAGATCCAACAGCATAAGGCACGGAGTACTTACGATTAGTACTCTTTTCCTTGTCATGATGAAACCCTAGTTTATGTAACCACTCGTGGATCAGATTCGCCGCCACTTTGGCGGTGGAATTTTTGAAGAAATATTTGTTGTTGATCCAAACCTTCATGGTATTGGGCAGGGTGTATCCCACGACGTTGGATTCATAGTCAGAATAAAATTCAAGTTTCAGATCCATCTGATTATTTTTATAGGGTTGAAGCTTCTCCGCTCCTTCAAGGATCTTGTGGTAGATCTGCTGATTACTAAGTCCCATATTGTACTGAAAGCGCCTCCGTGCCTGATAGCGGTGATTGAGAACTCTCTGTTTAAACTCAGGACTCGCGAGCACCTGCCGGATAAGATCCAGAGCATCCAGCACCTTCTGCTCTTTTTGCCAGCTGATAGATTTATCCGTCCGCACATTAAAGTCAAAGGTGTAGGCTTTCACCGGCACCATGGCTTCTGCTGCAAACGGTAACCCCAGAGACAGGAAAAATAATCCACGAGTCATTGCTTTCATGAAGCCTCCTTTAAACAGAGGTTATGATGACATAAAAATTCATGGAGATAAGGTCGGCGGCGGCAAAAATTCTTACAGCGATTGTAAAAGGGCAGCATCTCTTCTAAAATGATCCCATGATCAATATGGATCGCATCCAGGAAATTAAAGATCTCGATGAAGACGGCAGTAATGCTGTCCTGAAAGAACTCATCAGCATCTACGTGGTCACAGCACCTCCTCGACTCAAAAAAATTATTGAGAGCTTTTATCTGAAAGATTTTGCGACAGTCCGCAAAGAGGCCCATGCCTTACGCTCAAGCTCCTCTGCTATCGGTGCTGAACTCATGGGTCAGTCGGCCGCAGCGGTGGAATACGCCAAAGATCACGAAGAAGATTTTATGCGCGAGCACATCAAAAAAATGCACGCAGAATTTGAAAATCTAAAAGCTGAGCTTTCCGCTCTTACCTAATTAACGACAATCCGCCCACACACCACTACTTTCCGGATGAAACGTGCGAATTCTTTTGATACGAGTGCATTCCCAACTATCGATGGGATCAAGCTTATTCCAGGCCTCAAAGAGTTTTTTCTGAGCATCGGAGATCACCTTGATCCCGTAGGTTTTTTCCATGTAGGCATAGATGCGGGCAATATCCCCTTTCACTGCCGCCCTTGGCTCCACTCGCCGATCCTGCAATTTGAATTCGCAAGTCCCAAAGTAGTTGGCCACACCCGGAAGCTCACTGTAACGAAAATTTGAGCGGGCCTCATTCACCTCACCAATGGCCGGAACCAAGTTGTAGGGATCGGCTTCCATCTTGCGATAAGAAACTGAAGTTTTACCGGCGCATTTTCTGCCTTTAAAAGCTTTGCCTTTCTTTATGCACTTGGGGTGGCCACTTCGCCACTCCACAAACGAGCGCCCGAAATTTTCTGCTGGCACCACGTGCTCCCACTCGATGCGCTTGGAGCGCCGGTGATTCTTACG
>JBEIEO010000248.1:0-4094 GCA_040382895.1 Halobacteriovoraceae bacterium | reverse complement strand
TGAACGTGACCTGATGGAGATACATCTCGGTATTTCAAAGACAAACAGACTTCGGTAAACTTTGTACACATGCCGATGAAGCCCGCAACCCACAGCCAGAAAACCGCACCTGGACCGCCGAGTGAAATGGCCACGGCAACCCCAGCGATGTTACCGAGACCTACAGTGGCAGAAAGAGCAGCGCAAAGGGCCTGAAAGTGAGAGATTTCACCTTTATCTTTAGGATCATCGTATTTACCTGAAATGATCTCAATAGCGTGTTTAAAAAAACGCAGTTGCGGAAAACCAAAATAAATAGTGAAGATAACTCCTGAGGCAACTAACAAGACAACCAGTGGCACACCCCAGACGAGGCCCACGAAATCGCCGGTGACCTTTTCAATGGTCTCTAGCATGAATGCTCCTTTTAATATGTTCTTATCAAAAGGATATAGATTTCATCGGAAATTGTAACCCACCTCGTTCAAATTATTTTTCGATGTAAGATTTCTTTTCCAGCGAAAGAAATAATAGAAGGGAATCCCCGCCAGAATGAAGGCCATTCCTATCAAAGTGGAACGGGGATTGGTCATGACGGTATTAAAAAGTAGCAATATACCCAAAAGAATAAAGATGCCTGGGAGAATGGGGTAACCCAAAGTTTTATACTCCCGATGCAAATAGGGTTTTTTCTTTCTTAAGACAAAAACCACACTGGTTACCATGGCATAAAAAATCCAGGAAGAGAAAACCACGTAGTCTGTTAGCTGATCGAATGTTCCTGATAAAGCTAAACCTGAAGCGACTAATGCCTGAACCAGAATGGAAACCATAGGGACATGGGTTTTTTTATGCACTTCGGCCAGGTGGCGAAAAAAGATCTGATCCCGGGCCATGGCATAAGGAACTCGGGCAGCTGTAAGAATCGAGCCATTCATAGCACCTAAAGCAGAAAAAACAAAAGCCACCGACAAAATAGTGACACCAGAAGAGCCTAGGAAGGTGAGAGCGGCTTTAGTGGCCACTGGCAGGGCATCGGGATTTTTATCTGAATTGGAATTTAAAATCTCCGACAGCGGAAGCGCGTAGAAATAGGCGACGTTAATCAAAGCATAAATCACAAGAATGGTGAACATACCCAGAATTAAAGATAGAGGGACATTGCGCTGAGGATTTTTAATTTCTCCGGCCACCATGGGAAGATTGCACCAGCCATCAAAGGCCCAGAGAGCGGCCAGAATCGCTGATCCAAACGCGGACCAACCCATAAAGCCTGCATGGTCGGAACTTGTTTGGGTGAGGTGAGTGGCGCTTGAGCCTTCGGCTAGAAAAAATATTCCAAAGGCGATACCGAGAATGATAACGATTTTTAAAATTGTCATAAAGCTTTGAACTTTCCCACCAAAGGCCACGCTAAAGCAGTTGAGTATAGAAAAAAACAGAATGAGTCCAACAGCGGTGATGGCCGGTCCCCCAAAAGCGTTAAGATTGGCAAAACCAGCCATGAATGTAACAGCACCGACAGCATAGGCCGCAATCGATCCAGGTGAGCCGATCCAGAATCGCATCCAGCCATAAAGAAAAGCTGGAAGTTCACCATAACCTTCTTTGAGATAAACATACTCACCACCGGCATCGGGCATCATGCTTCCAAGTTCAGCATAGGCCAATGCTCCGGTAAGGGAAAGAAGACCTCCCACCACCCACGCCAGAAGCACATAACCGGGATTTCCCACTAAGTGTGCCATGGTGGAAGTTTTTAAAAACACTCCTGTGCCGATGATAGTTCCGATCACGATGAAAGTAGCGTCCGTGAGAGATAATCCGCGCAGAAGTTTGGTCATGAAGTGAATCCTGGATGAGGTCCCAAAACTCACAGCTTCTATCACGGAGAAGAAAATGGCGTAAACCACTGCAGAGCAGCGGTTTACGGAAATTTGGAAGAATAAAAGGTTAGATCAGTAGATCAAACAGGACTTGCGCTGCTCCAGCCATTCAGGCTGATTTTTTTTCATGATGGCCTGGTAATCATCTTCGTTGCCATTCTTTTCAACCCACAGCCTGAGTTCATCGGTTCCATTGATAAGATCCACTGGTGCTTTATGATATTCATATTCATAAGGTGGAACTTTCCAGGCAAAATCTGAACCCAACTCTTTATACATTTCACGCAACAGATACTGGCACAGGCGCCAAGGCTCGAAGGTCTTTCTGTCAGTTACATGAATCTGATAACCGCCACAAGGCTTGCCGGCATGTTTTTGGAAAGTCGGAAGGAAAACCAGTGGGCGAAGAATGAAACCTTGAAGGCCAGCCTTGGCGAGGACCGGTTTTAATTTATCATGAAATCCAAAGGCTTCAATTTTTGGATGACCAATAATTTCTAGCGAACGAGTCGTTCCGCGTCCTTCGGATATATTACATCCCTCATAAAGAACAGTACCAACAAAAGTGTAGGCCGCTTCGATGGTGGGAAGATTCGGAGAAGGGATGACCCACGGAAGTTTGGTGTCTTCAAAACTCATCTCACGCTTATAGCCTTTCATTTCGATGATGGAGAGTTTGCAATTTTTGTTAAAAGACCAATAACGCTGGTGCATCTTGGCCACTTCGGCCATGGTGAGCGCGTGACGAACCGGCATGGGATGTCGTCCCACGAATGAAGCATAGTTAAGATCCAGAATGTTTCCTTCCATATCCACGCAGTTGATGGGATTTGGACGATCCAGGATGACTACTTCAATACCTTTCTTCTCACAGGCTTCCATCAAAAGTGTCATGGTGTAGATGTAGGTGTAGATGCGGGTTCCAACGTCTTGTAAATCTACGAAGATATGATCTAGCCCTTCCAGCATTTCATCCGTCGGGATACGCGTTTCTGAGTAGAGCGAATACACCGGAAGTTTAAAAAATGGATGCGTGTAGTGAGTGGTTTCCACCATGTTGTCCTGAACATCTGTCACGAAACCATGTTGAGGGCCAAAAATTTTAATCAACTGATCACCAAAAACTCGTTTTAAGGCCAAAAGCCCATGTTCCAGGTCTTTGGTTACAGAAGCACTGTGGCAGAGGTAGCCAATTTTCCCTTTAAACTTAGATTGCAGATCTTTTTCACTGATAATTCGGTCCAGACCAGTCAGTACGGTGCTCATCTCATCTCCTGAAGAATAATTCCTCCTATTCTAGTGATCTTAGGCCGTGGAATCAATCTCTGAAAAACGTCATTTTTTTGACCGACGAATGTAGATTGAACAAGCTCTTGTGAAAATGCTAAAATTTAAACACGCCCGCACACAATAGGTCCCAGAGACAGGGAGGATTCATGAAACAATACCACGAACTCATGCAACGAGTACTCAAGGAAGGAGTCAGAAAAGAGGACCGCACCGGTACAGGAACACTCTCAGTGTTTGGCCACCAGATGCGATTTGATCTCAATGAAGGTTTCCCATTGGTGACAACTAAAAAGTGTCACACCAAATCCATCATTCACGAGTTGCTGTGGTTTTTGAAAGGTGACTCCAACATTCAATATTTGAAAGAAAATGGTGTTTCCATCTGGAATGAGTGGGCCGACGAGAATGGAAATCTCGGACCGGTTTACGGCGTTCAGTGGCGCAGCTGGAAAACCCACGATGGTCGTACCGTGGATCAGATTAAGAATCTCATCGACATGATTAAAAAGAATCCAGATTCACGACGTTTGATTGTGAATGCCTGGAACGTCTCTGACGTTGATAAAATGGCCCTTCCTCCTTGTCACACTATGTTTCAGTTCTACGTGGCCAATAATAAACTGTCTTGCCAACTGTATCAGCGCTCTGCTGATGTTTTTCTTGGTGTTCCTTTCAATATTGCGAGCTACGCACTTCTGACTATGATGGTGGCGCAGGTTTGTGATCTGGGCGTAGGGGACTTTGTTCATACTTTAGGTGATGCCCATTTGTATCTGAATCACCTGGAACAAACCCAGGAGCAGCTCAAGCGCGAACCTTTCCCACTGCCACAGATGAAGATTAATACAGCAGTGAAAGATATATTTGGCTTCTAGTACGAAGACTTTGAACTTTTGAATTATATGGACCATAGACAAATTAATGCTAAAGTGGAGGTGT
>JBEIEO010000247.1:0-4101 GCA_040382895.1 Halobacteriovoraceae bacterium | reverse complement strand
CGCGGGTTCGAGTCCCGTCTCTCCCGCCACTTTTTATCTCATTAACATTGCAACAAGAAAGTAAGAGATTTCTGATGTCGCCTAAAGCGATGATGAATCTCAAGCCATTTTTATCAATTTTTTTATAAAGCCACCATGAGGTGGCTTTTTTTTAATAGAAATATTGTGGTTGGAAGATGATTCTTGTGATCAGAGAGTAAAAGAGTTTAAAAGTTAGTCTCTAGCAGCTTTTTATTTCTTCACCAAAAAGTACTGCTTGCCCATATCGTTCATTGAATAGGCAACCATTTCAGCTTCGGCTCCATAACCAAAATAAAGATCACATCTGGCAGCACCATTGATTTTAGAACCGGTGTCTTGAGCAATAAAAAATCTGGAAAAAGATTCTTTCTGGCTTCCACCACTCTCATTCTGAGAAATGGTTTTTTGAGTTTTTACAAATGTTATCAACCCTGTTGTTTTATACAGAGTGTGGTCCACAGCAACCGAGCGATGAACAGTCAGGGAAATCAAATCGCGACCGACTGGCTCATCGTTTGATTCTCTGAAGTAGATGTAGTTGTTGCATCGGCTAAAGGCTTCGCGAACTTTCTCCGGATTCTCTTCGAGAAAACGACGTTGATTTTCAATTCGTAATGCCTCATTTCTTGGTAACCACCCCATGCGGGCAATCTGGTGACCGATGAATTCGCACTTCTTACCATTGTGGCCAGTCATACTGAGATACTTCGTTTCGATTGATCCATCGGGAAGATGAACTGAGATCCGCCCTCCCCCCTGTACATGCAAAAGATAAATATCAAAAAGGGAATTCTCGACCCAGAAAATTTCAAGACCTTTTTCTGCTAGTTTTTTTTCATGATCAATTTCATCTCGACTGTATAAGCGGCTCAATTCCTGAGGCGGAAGTCTATAGATGGGGATGTTAAATCTTTCTGTTCGAGTTCTGGAGCCAGTAAGATCAGGTGAATAATATGCAGTAAAGTGCGTGGTATTTTCTTTTCCGAAGCCTCGCTCCTGCTCACCAGGAACAGGGACGTAAATGTGGAAGCGACGATTGATTTCAAGATCAAATTCTTCCTGGCATTGACGGGCTTGCGCCATAGAAAGACAACGACGGTATCGTTGAGAGATTTCATTTAAAAGGACTAAGGAATCCTTCAGAATGCTGCGAGGATAAGTATCACTACCAAACTTGATAGTTCCTTTAAGCCCCCCTCTTTTATCATAGGATTGAATTTGGCGCTCTATCGCAAGTTCAAGATGCTCAAGCTCAAGGTCATCAGAGAAAGAAAGGGATTGAGAATATTTTTCGGTAGGAGTAATTTCCTGTGCGGTTGCAGAAAAAGATAGCCCCATTAAAAGCAAAGACAAGATAAGTGATTGCATCGTTCGACTCCTGATATTGAATCATTGTGTCAGCAGCGCCAACAATGTCGCAATTCTCTTAAAACGAATGAAACGTTCGCTGAACTCGATACATAGACCAATTTCAAAGCGCATACTTAACGATAACGCCAAGAAGCATTGCAACCCCTAGAGTCCGAAACAAACTCTGCTGAAATTTGAACTGCATCATCAAAGCTACGGTGCAAATCCCAGTGGCCAGCCATTGAATCGAAGTGAAAAGAGGATATTCAAAGTTTAGACCATACCCCACAAAGGTTTTAGAGTTGGTAAAAAGTGCCTTTAGAACAAACCACACGGAGAGATTGAAAATCACACCAACAGCAGCTGATGTAATGGCCTGCAAAGCATCTGAGAATAATTTTTTTCCTCTGATAAACTCAACATATGGGGCAAAGGTAAAAATCCATAAAAAACAGGGAGCAAATGTCATCCAAGTGGCAAGGACAGAGCCGATGAAAGCTGCCACGTAGGGAGAGCTGACATCGGGAAATCGATAAGCCCCCATGAAGCCTATAAACTGAACCGTTTGAATCAATGGGCCGGGCGTGGTTTCAGCCATCGCCAATCCGTCTAACATTTCAGGGCCCTGCAACCAACCATATACTTCTACGGCTTTTTGAGCCACGTAACTTAGGGCCGCGTAAGCACCGCCAAAAGTCACAACCGACATTTTGCTAAAAAAAACATTCATCGCGTGAAAAGTGGAATCGGTGCCAAAAATAAAGATCGTAAGGACGATCGGTAGGATCCATATCAGTAACCAGATTAGAAATGTCTTCACTGTCCTACTAACAGAAGGCAGTTCAGTCGAGGCAGGAGCAAGCAACTCATGATGAGCGAACCATTTTCCTTGCACCATACCTGTAACGGCAGCAGCTACGACTACATACGGAAAAGAAATATTGAAGAAGAAAAGTGCAATGAATGCAATTGAAGCAAGCAGCCAATGAAAAAAAGTTTTCAAGGAACGTTTGGAGATTTGGAGTAATGCCCCCAGAACGATGGCAATAATGGCAGATTTAAGACCATAAAAAAGTCCCTGCACAAAATTAAGATCCTGGTAAATCACATAGAGATAAGAAAGTAGCAAGATAGAAATGAAGCCAGGTAATATGAAGAGCCCACCGGCAAGCAAACCTCCTCGCCATTTATTCATCAACCATCCACAATAAGTGGCCAGTTGTTGAGCCTCCGGACCCGGTAAGAGCATGCAAAAATTAAGTGCATGAAGAAAGCGGTCTTCAGATAGAAGTTTTTTTTCTTCAACGATGAGTCTGTGAATGACAGCAATCTGGCCGGCCGGTCCACCAAAGCTTTGAAGTGCAACCTGTGACCAGATTCTCCATTGTTCTTTTGAAGATAAATTTTGCATGAAAGTTTTCTCATCAGCGTGAATAAAATGATAAGTTTATTTTAACAATTAACTGTGTGCACATTCAACATTATAAGAATTGTTGCTCCAGACATGATCAAGGTATAGAAGCAATGTCTGTATGTAAGAACATTGCTTAATGCTAAAGGAGCACCAGTGACATCTAAGAGAATTTTTGTCAAAGAGCATGATTCCCACATCCGAGAATCGTTACCCGAAGTACTGGAGATCGAGGCCTCCAACGGTTTCTCTGCAGTCAATGGGCAGAAACCCTTAGAATTGCTTCGACAGAGTGAGAGAGCTGATCTCATTGTGTTGATCTCGAAGCTCTTCTCCAAATAATCAACAAGAAGCTAGGTTCGCTAATTGAGCAAATAAAAATGGCCATCTTTGATGGCCATTTTTCCGGTCCTGCCCTCAGAAAATCAGCTCCACTCTCGGATCTGAACCCGGAGATTAGCCTTTCTTCTTTTGCAAAAGTCCAGCGATTCCTCGCTTAGACCCCGGTGATAAAAGAGTAGCAAGAAACGATGGAGAAAAGCGAGCAGTCAGTTCTAAAATATGCCGCAAGATGGTTGAGCAAAAGAATCACTCTGAAAGGTGTAGGACGCAGTGAAAGCCGACATCACTTGAGGTAGCAAAAGGGCTGTAAAATTCAGCATTGAAAGGTTTTTTAGAAAAGGCTCCTCGTACAATTACACCTGGACCACCATTTAGAAACATCGTTCCTAAACCACCATCTCCAGGATTCATACTGGAGATATTTCGATAGTCACCTTTGGGAGCAAACCATTTTCCAGCATCGTCATAAGGAGCATTGAAAACATTTCGGGGCAAATCGCGCGCATAGTATTCTCCCGCTCGGACATCGAAATCATATCCGGGAGCATAAAAGGAATCGAGGTATTCTTTAGTCCAACTGAATGAGGCATCAGAAATTCCATTACGAACGTTATTTCCAACTCCATCCAATGTTTCTCCGGATAAAATGGAAACTGGTTCATTTGCAAGAGCGAGTGTTCCATCTCCAATGACACCATTACTCCAGTTAGCATCCAAGAGTTCTACTTCTCTGGCGGCTGCCTGATATTCGGCTACACTTACTAAATCATAATTTGTACCAAGTGACTGACAAAGATCTACAGCGGTGAATTTATCAACTGTGATCGCAAATAGATTATTGTTACGAACAGTAAGATTGCCTTTTTGATCATAGGCCATCAAATCCTGGGAAATACAAAAAGCCGAAGTTCCGATGTCATAACGACGGGAGATATAACTGTAATTGGCGGGACATAGGTCCTGATAGATACTCGATT
>JBEIEO010000246.1:0-4109 GCA_040382895.1 Halobacteriovoraceae bacterium | reverse complement strand
CTGGCGCAAGCTATCATCAGCATCTCAGAGACAAATCCTTATCATTTCGGAACGACTAACCTCAGTGGCACTATTGATAAGGCTTTTACTTTAATTAACGGAGGCAGTGTCACTGGTACTGCCATTGGCGGCAGTTTCAATCTGAGTGTGTTTACTTTCAAGGGAGGAAGTTATCCCGGCATAGGAGGAACCTGTACCACCAGTTTGGACGCCGGTGCTGCTTGCACCGTTGTCCTAAGTTTTAACCCAACCTCGGCCGTGACCTATAATGGAAATTTAACTCTCAACTACAACGACGGCCTGCGGGTGCAGTCTGAGTTGAAAAATCTCTCCGGTACAGGCAGCAATACACTGCAATTTCAAAATTACCTAACTTACTTCAGCTCAGTGCCGACCATTAAAAAGCAAAAGGTCTTTGTGGAAGACTCATCTCATTGGGCGACCATTGATGCATATCAGTTAGTACTTTTCAGTAAATTCGGGGAAAGAAAATTTTGGGAACCGAATCATCTCTTCCCTCTGATGGAGGGCTTAATCATTCGAAAACTAAAGCATGACATAAATCAGGATGGTCATGTAGATCTCTTGTTTTCCATCCATGATGAGGAGACAAGACTTATTGGCTATTCTATCCGATGTGGAAGATCTGGTAGAATCCTGGAGCGCTACCTTTCCCCTGCAGAAACCTTGTAAGGCACACACGGTAAAAGTCGCTCCCTTTTTGATAAACTCTTTACATTAACATGTCTGCGCTCTTATCAGGATCAAATAGAATGGTCATTTCAACGGCAGGAAGAGGACTGCCGAACTTTGAAATTTTTTAAAAGTTTCAGCTTTTTAATTGCTGAAGAGCATCCTCTTCCGAGAATCCGAATAATTTTAACTTGCTTAGGAGAAACTTTTTAAAAGAAATATCAGTGAACTGTAAAAAAGTTTTTTTGGCATCACAGATAAATTCACTCACATCGGTTATCATCCCAAGCTGACTCGCCTTGGAGCAAAGATCCCGATCAAGCTGATCTTCGACAAAGTCCTGATAGACAAGAGCATCATCAAGTCGATTCATTTGAAGCAGCGATAGCACAATGTATTTTAAATACTTTCCCAAAAGATCATTATGTTCGGCAATCAAATCAAAGCATGCAAACGCGAGAATAGAATTATCTTGTTCCAGATAATTGCGTCCGATAAGAAAAAGACCTGTACCCATGTAGTGGGTTAAATTATCATCGGGTTCGCCTATATTAAGCATACGTACGGACAGAGGAAGGATATCATCGTAGGTTTCCAGAACAAAGACCAGGTGGATAACCCGGCAAGAAACCTTTTGATTAAGGCCAAAATTATAGATAATCCTGCAACCAATTTCATAGGCTTCCTCATAACGCTCAAGACTATCGTAGAGAAAGAACAAATGCTCAAGACTATCATAAAAAAGCTCATCCATGGTCAGACATTGAAGATGGGCAGCGATAGCCAAATCAAAATTCTGCTGGCTTTCTTCTTCTAGGGCCAATTTATAGAGGCTCTCTAATGAGGGGTCCTCAATCATCTGATACTCTGCTGGTAAAGCATCATCTAATGAATCCAGAACATCTTGCAAAATCCTATCTAGCTCCTGAGATGACTTAATCAAGGGAAGTGGCTTGGGCCGGATTATTACTTTCCGCCCTCGAAGAGATGAAACTTTTGTAGGATTACTAGAATTCATTCTCTGCAACTTACGCTGATTAGTCTTTTGTCGCTTCGCCTGTAGTCGATTTTTCTTCAGAACCTTTTGGGGAGGCGGCTGAAGTTTTTTTGATTTTGATTTTTCTTCTTTGATTGGGACCAGTTTCAGCTCAAGCCATGTAGCCAAAGCAGCTTCAACCTCAAGCTCCGGCACTTCCTCTTTCTTGGCCTCTACCTTAAAGATAAATTTATCGCTAAAGCTATTCAAAATAAGATCCCGCTTCATCTGAGCATGAAGTGAGTCTTTAGTTATTTGAAGGGAGCCATCTCTAGAAAAGATTTTATGAATCTTTTCTTCCCCATTTCGGTAGTAGAGCTGAATTTCTTGACCTTGAATGACCCAGCGTTTTTCCTGCCAATCAAGCTTTGGCATCGCCACAGCTTCAACTAACCATCGACCACCACCGACTCCAAAGATCTCTTTTTCGTTTTCACTAATTTTAAAGGCCCAGGTTTTAGGTGCTACTTTTTCCCAGGTTCCGATGTGGGTACTAGGACCCTGGATACTTATGACCCATGAGTTAAGTACCTTACGGCAGTGGGATAGGTCCTCTAATAACCAAATATCTGCTTCTAAATTTAAAGGATCAGTCCAGGAGATACCTTCACTTGACTCAGATTTCCTCTCAGGAATAATTTCCTCAGTTGGCAGAAAACTTTTTAAGAAATTTTCGATTCTTAATTTCACTATGGCAGGATTAAATCTCAGAGGAAAAATGTCAGTCAAACCAAACGGACTTAGCGCGTGCTGCAGCATGTTTGGCTGATAGTCTTCAAACACCAGGCATTTCCATTTTAAGTTAGACAATATGTGGCTATCCCGCTTCAAGAACATGATCAAATCGGCCAGGTCTTGCTTGTTTCTAACACACGCAAGTAGGAGGCCCCCTTGATTGAAGGCCAGGATTGTGGCGACTTCCTGAGGAATAGGGCTGTTTTCAATATCCAGCGAAAATACATTCTGGGAATTGATCTGCGCTAAAATGGAATCCAGCTGCTTTAGATCATCAGTACAGCGAAATTTTACGACTGAAACAGAAATCATAAATAAAAGTGTACCATGTTTTGCCAAAATCTTTCGTTCCTAGCTAGCATGGAATAGATGTTTTTTTATGAAAAAGGAAATTTTTGTCTAACCGTTATCACTTACCGCGGTAATGCTGAAGTCAGCATCATCGGCCAAGAAGGCAATGTTCAAGCAGCACTCACTCAATAAGTATCCGCCCCTTATCGTCAACTATGGCCAAAATTAAGTGCTAATCAGCTTTTTTTTGAAGGCTTTTTGGAAACTTTTTTGGTCACTTTCTTTGCAACTTTCTTGAATGCGAAAGGGTTTTCTTTGGCTTTTCTTTTAGCATCGTTGCGAGCTTTTTTTGCCAACTGGGTCGCTTTATAGTCCAGGTCTTTTTCTTTTTTCCTTGGTGCTTCAGCTCGTTTTGTTTCTTCTCGTTGAGGAGTAGCAAAGTTGGCCTTAAGGGTCCGACCGTCCACGATTTTTCCATTCAGATTTTCAATCGCCTTGGTGGCCTCGGCAACTGATCCCATCTCAATGAACGCCATGCCTCGTGACTGAAGTGTGGTAGGTTCAACAATTATTTTGATGTACTTAATGACACCGAACTTACTGATCAGCGATTTAAGACCGTTGCGGTCACGCTCATAGCTGAGATTGCTTAAATAAACTGTATTGCTTGGTTTGTTTTTCATAGATAGCCTTTTTTGGGTTCTCATATCTCATCCACAAGCCTTTAGGAAGAGACTCTCTTGAAAATTTTCGCCAGCTCCATTCCCTAAGTAGGATATGCCCCGAAAATATGAAAATTTTGCTCGTTCTCCCCCCCTTATCTGCTGTTTCAGGGCTTGAGCCGTTGATGATTTTTCTGGTAAAAACTCCATGAACGGCTTGGCTGGCCATGAAAGCACTTCGGGAAGGGGCTATCAATTACCCACACGGCGCGGTCTTTGCCAAGATTTCACCATTTATCGGTACTTATGTTAATTCAAAAAAACAAAAAATCATTATCAACAACAGCTTCCACACTCGTATGTCCAAGGGTGCTTTCTATCTTTCTCAATAGGTGAAGACCGTAAATGTCACTGGATTTTTAAAGAATCGAAAATGAAAATGGCCATCTTCCGACGGCCATTTTCCATCAACTTCGTAACTTCTGATCAACTTTTGTCTTTCTTCTGTCACTCTCTCCTCGACTTTCATCTCGGATGCGTTGATGTACTGTCATTATAGAGAGACACTTAGGGCATGGGTACTTAATGAAGGCCAAAGTATGTGTGACTATTTTCCTTGATCGTAAGGATTGATTCCTGTTTGATCGATATACTGTTCATCTAATAGCTTGCGGATGGCAATAGCACCTTTG
>JBEIEO010000245.1:0-4133 GCA_040382895.1 Halobacteriovoraceae bacterium | reverse complement strand
GACTGCAACTTTCAACTCCTGGATGAATTCCTCTGGTCATCGGGCCAACCTCGAACAGAGTCGTGTCATTCATACTGGATTTGGTTTTAAGCAAAGTTCAACGGGAACTTACTATTGGACGCAAATATTTATTGAAAAGAATTAAGGAGAATTTATGGCAGAGATTGCACGAAGCGAGTTATCACTGGAATTGGAAGAACTTTTTGACATGAAGAAGGCTAAGGTTCGTGATGAAAAAAGACTCACTAGTGAGGCCAACGAAGCTCAGAGGGATATTCGTCTGCTAACTCTGATGTTTCGCGACGGAATCCCCAATATCAATGTGCCAGTGAATGATCAGGAAACTATCCGATGGGACGCTGATTCACAAAAGCTTCTTTATGTTGACGGTAAGGCAGCTCAGATTTTGGAAGGTGCCAGCCGGGAAATTCGCATCCGTATGCGTCCGCATTTGTCTTTGTTAGTGAAGAAAGCAAAGGAGTTTTACCAGGACTAGATCAGGGCCATAAGGGTGTTGAGCATTTTCTCACCACGATGGATAAGTTTATCCATTTCCTTGATGCTGGCTTCATGAAGTTCAGCATCTTGCAGCTCGCGGGGTTTTAATTTTTTGATGTCCTGAAGGGCATGCTTAATTTTTGATAACATGATCTTTTCCCGATTCTTGAGAACTTGAGCAATGACGCCGTGGATATCGGGATTCGCTGAGTAGGTGCGGGTACCCAGAGCACTATAGCCGGCTTCCAGGATCACTTCATGTTGGAGAAGATCGCGGATACTGATACTTACCAGAGCTTTGGAAATTTTAAGCCTTTCCATAAGATCGGCTGCATCCAGAGGTTTTGTAGAAGTGAAGATCATAAACCAGATCCGGCCGTGAATTTTTTTGAAGCCCCAGTATTGGATGAACTCACCAATCAATTCTGCCAGTTGATCGACCTGCTGGTTATTTGTTTTACGGCTCATGTCACTTCCTAAAGTCGGCACTGGCATCAATGCCTCACTTTAAAAATTCTATCCATAAGTTTTTGAATGAACAATAGGCTAATTCTAGGGGACGGGGTCATTTCTCTCTCTCTTTGATCAGAGTCATGAGTTCCCGCAGATCTCCCAGACCTTCGTGATTGAGGCTCTTCGGATGACGTATAGCTATTCGGCCCAAGAGTTCCTCTGCCTCGTTTAAAAGTACTTCCGCTTGCTTTCTGGTCTTGGTCTTGGCCGCTTCCAGCTGAGTTTCGTTCCAGGGCACTTCCTGGAAATCCCGATGGCGCAGTTGATAGATCGGATAGTATAGCTCAGGATAGAGTTTTATCAGTTGCAGAGTGGTGTGATTAATCAGTCCCTCTTTAAGATCTTTGGCATAATCCTTACCGCTCACATCTGAAAAATCTAATGTGTCATCGATCAGTTGAAATGCGATCCCTAGTTTGATGCCGAATGAACGACAATCCTGAACAGTTTCAGAATCGAGTTGGGCCATAACAGCTGTTGAACTGCAACACCAGGCCAGAAGCGAGCCGGTTTTCTTCTCGCCGACCTGGAGGATTTGCTCTTCACTCACTTCAGATGCTTTTTTGAGATTGTCCTGAAAAAATTCACCTTCAACTATATCTTCCAGCGTCTGGGCCAGCTGTTTAAGGTTTTCGAATTGTTTTTTATCTGTCATCTCCACGATGACCCTTGCCAGTAGGAAATCGCCTGCCAGCACTGCTTGAGCGTTACTCCAATTGGTATTGAGAGTAGGTTTTCCACGTCGCTGTTGAGCGTTGTCTACGACATCGTCATGAATGAGGGATGCTGTGTGAATCATTTCGGCTGCCCGGGAAAGAAGGTCCATTTGCTCCTGCTTTAAATCAAAGACCTTCCCGAAAAGCTGTATCAGCATAGGGCGAAATTGTTTACCGGGATTTTCTAGATACTGATTCAGAAGCTGATGAACAATATAGTTATCGGTACGGTCCTGGAGCTGAATGGTGGCGAGTGATCTTCCCATATATAGTTTAATAAAGCTTAAACTCGTTCAGCACAAGAGCGTCTATCTTTTGTCGATTATGCCGGCTGGGGGGCTTGTTTGAAGAGAGTCCATACCAAGAGGGCCGATTTGATGGTCCAGGCAATAGTTCTGATCCAATTGGTGCGGATTAAGTGATCAACCACCTCAGCATTATAGCCATGGGCCAATTGATTATGGCAGGGAACGCTGATAAAGGCCGTGCTGAGCCAGATAATGGCCAGTAGGGCGATCATTGAGAGATTGAATGGATCGGGATTTCTTATCACCAGCACTAGACTACTAAGGAGTTCAACCGCCATCAAGGGCATGACGATGTAAGTGATGTTTTGAGTATGAAAGGTGGAGAATTGGCGAAACTGAGTCTGATCTATGTGATGAAAGGAAGGGTAATGCACGACCTGAACGAGCCAGATCAATCCAGTCATCATAAGTGAAGTCGCTAGCGCCAATACGTGCATAATTATGATTCTAAGTAGAGTCAGTATCTTTGTCCATTATTGTAAGTTAGACAGCAGCAAAGTTTGGTACAGCGGTTGCATCTATCAGTCCTACCAGCAATGAGGAGGCAGACATGATACTCAATAATCCCGAAAACAATTCTTCCGGAGAATTTAACTCAGAGGCAAATGGCCCCGTGAATGAGGCGAATTCCTCCCAAACTAACTCCAGCAGAAAATACGCCGAGTCTTTTAATGAAGATACTGGTCTGAAGGCCAACGCCATTAACGGAGGCGAATCAGAGGATCTTGATCAGATAAATGCCTCCGGCACCGGAAAATCATCTTCCACTATCAATAGGGTGAAAGAAAAAATTTCTCAATTGGGTGGAAATGAAAAATTAGGCAAGGTCAAAGATGTAGGACGAAAGGGTCTGGGTCCCATCGTGGATGTACTTCATCGTCACAGCGGCGACATCAACCCTTACATTGATGCTATCGGACGCGCCCTGAAGGCAGGAGTCGATTCACTTAATCAGAAAAACGCCAGTGATGCTGACCGGACGGTTAGCGGATGGTTCGGAGAGGCTTCACAGTGGTTTGAGCATCTCAAAACCCGCTTTGACTCCACCAGCGGAATTGACCTGATCACCTACCTTGAAGAAGAAAGCCGCAGAAGACCTGGTTTTATGTTCGCCATCTCCTATATGGCCGGACTTGGCCTTGGTCGTATGGGAAGACACCTAGGTCATAGAAAAGTGAATGATATTCAAAATCCAACAACGACCATGCATTAATCACCACCAGGGAGAAAAGCTATGGATAACATAACACCAAGAGATACAAAGACAGGAATCAATGAAGAGGGTGCCTTCCGCAGTAGCGGCTATCGTTCAGTTGATAGTTCCTATGACTCTGCTGAAAGGGAATCATGGAAAGGCATGGTCCAGAATCTTTACTCGGATATCAACAATCTATGGCAAAAAGAAAGCTTACTTATTCGGACGGAGCTGAATGAAAAAGTCTCCGATGTCAAAACAGCTGCAAGCTCTTTTGCCATAGGGGGGGCAGTTCTTTTTGTCGCTCTGTTTGCTTTGGTGGCTACGGCCGTCATCGGTCTGGACGTTTTCCTTCCACTTTGGCTTTCTGCGGTTATTGTGACAGCAGTGATGTTTATCGTAGGCGCAGTGATGCTGACCGGAGCGAAAAAACAATTTGAGGCCAATCGCTTAAAACCAACACGATCAATAGAAACCTTAAGTGAAATCAAAAACACCTTTCAGGAGAGAATCCATGAATTCAAAAGACACTAGATCATCTCAGGATCTGCGTAGAGAAGTTCTGAATGATCTGAACCGAGTGAACAGCGATATAGATTCCATCCAGCGCCGGATGACACCAGGACAGATGATTGATGATGTCATTTTCTATTCTCATAGTTCAAACCCTTCCGCTGTATTTGATCACCTCAAACGAAATCCAGTGGGAACCACCTTTCTGGCAGTAGGGACATTGCTGTTAATGGAAGATGAGCAGCATCGCAGTTACGAATCAACGCTTAAACAATCCGGCCGTGATGCCTATGAACTTACCCGAAATAAAACCAGTGACATGATGGCCGAAGCCAAAGGCAAAGTAGATCAGCTCAAAGGTCAGATCAAACAAAAAGTTGATCATTACCG
>JBEIEO010000244.1:0-4159 GCA_040382895.1 Halobacteriovoraceae bacterium | reverse complement strand
CTCTTTGAACTATCTAAACTCACCCAAACAAAAGAAGATGAAAGCCAGGACTTCTACGTTGTGCAAGACACAGTCACCAAGAACAACTACTACCTCTATGACCGCAAGAATAATAAGAGTCATTATTTTAGTTTCGATCACACCAGTGATGAATGTTCTCAATTGGGGCCTGGATACAACTATAAACCTAAGGCCAATGCCAAACGCATCGACGCAGAACTGTCACCGGCCTGTTTACAGCTAATCACCAATTCTAACGTGAAAATTCCTGCGAGCTTCACTCCCCAGTCTCCGACAGTTAGCGGTGTTGTCCCATCAGACCCACTCAACTGCCTGGACGCTTCTAAGGGACTAGAGCACGAAATGCGAAATCTCAACCCTGAAGGAGAAGCAACCATCAGTATGGAGGCGGGAAACTATCAAAAGCCACTATGTAAACTGCAGAGTGGTGGTTCTTTGAACATCACCCTTGATCCCAAAGATCTTATGGTGATTGGCGGTCAGGCCAATGGCAGACAAGGCTTCATGTGTACCGGTTGTTCATCCGGAATTGCCTATGACACCAAGACGAAGAAATTTAACTATAAGGCCCGCCAGGAAAGTCGTCCGGTGGGTGAAGAAGCAGGGACCCAAAAAGAAATGGCCAGAAAGACCTGGTCTGAGTCCAGTGGTTCACCATTATCTATGGCAGGGCTGAAGCATCTAAAGACCTACGTGATTCCGAACTGTGGACCGAGCTGCGAAAATGCCTGCGAATGCTTGAGAGACGGTGATCTAGCAAAAAAACTAAAAGACCCGTCTGTGAACGCACTAGATTTTACGGACCTTTCTTTGGGCAATAGCAAATCTGTAGTGAGCCTCGATCCAAAATCGGCCAAGGATATCGAACCTGGGAAACGCCAATTCTCCTGTGTCTTTACTCCACCAGTTCCCCATACATGCTCGTACAATCCGTTAGGAGACACTCCTACTGAAATGAAATCAGATGAGCATTTCGGAGAAGTCTGTCCGATCACAGAAGCCTTGAAAAAACTGCCGAAAGTAAATACGGAAGCAGTCACTGAGGATAAAATACTTCAGTATAAAGAGCGCTGTAAAAAAGACAGCTTCCCTTCCACCGAAGCTAAATGTCAGGCCGTCCGTGGCGGTCCGATGTGTGCCAAGAAACGCATCAAGAATTCTTGTCAGGAGCCGGTCTATAAAAAGATTGAAGGTTCTGGAGCCAAAAAAGTTCAATCGTACTAATCCTAGATGAGTGTCAGGTAACTTTTTAGTTGCCTGACACTTTTATTACTCCAAAACATCTATAATTTTTACAGAGCATTCACGATTCGGGTCAGGCTGCGACTACACTCGTAGGATCTATTTTTTCTGGAGTATTATGAAAGCCTTGGTAGTTGCTCTATTTACCCTGACCTTATCATTGGGATCCCAGGCTGGAGGAGTGACCTCTGGAGGTGGCTACACAGTGGTGTGCTACTACGATGATGCCCAGACCCAGGTCAAATCCATCAAACTCCTCGACTTCTATGCCGCAGAAAATGACATCGCGGATTTCCGCATGCTACCTCTTCCTGAAGGTACAGATACCTACGACAAGGCGATCAAGGTTATCGAACGAATCAATCATTTTAGTCCTGATTTTGTGATTGATTGGTCAGAGACGATTAACGAGTTTAATTCCGGCAGTCTGAAGTTTATCAAGCGTGGTTCGATTACCGACATCGATGATGGCGCGACTCGGGTTTCACCAGAGAAGAACTGCTTCAAACGTCAGGCCGCGGTTCAGGTGAAAAACCCTGCTTACCTCCAGCACCGTTTATTAATCGATAAAGAAATCTGGGATCGCATGGATGAGGTTACTAAAGTTGGTCTACTCGTTCATGAAGCGATCTACCGATCGGCCATGGAGCAAGGACATGAAGACGCTGAACGTGTGCGCTATCTCACCGCCATGCTGTTTTCGACTTATGCTGAAGAGTTCGGAGTAGAACAGCTTCTGAGAGTCTTCAAAACGGCCAAGCTCGATGGCTGCTTCAATCGTGATCTTTTATTTGTTGATCATGAAACAGATGAAGTCCTTTTTAAACACACGGTAGGAAACGAAATACTTTCTTACGATGAGGAGACAGAAACCGGAAAAGTCTGCGATGAAACTGACATAAAGACAGGATTTCTAGGGGCCCACGCCACGGGGCTACTCTTTCTGAATAAGGGCACGATCATTAGCAAGGCCAGTGGCGGGATGTGCTTTCAAGCCTCTAAAGATCCTAGCTTCAAGGGCATGACTCTGGTCTACACTGAAGATCTTGAAAGCTACTATCAATCAGCATGTTTTAGCACCAGACTAGTCAAGGGACTTTCCGCTCTGAGATATGTAGGTCAAAGCTCTCTGGAACTCTCCTACACTCCAAGTGAGCTCATTGAGATACGAAACTGTGAGTTGCAAAAAGTGATAAATTCAGAAATTATTAGTTGTGAGCGATTGAGCGGTTCTGTCCGCCTTCTTGGCAACACATATAGTCTTCAGAAGTTTGAAAAGCTCACCACAGGTGAACGTTACACAATTGAAAATCGCAACAACTACATCACACTTTTTCTCAATGGGAAACGAATCCGAGTTCGCAACAATTTTTTAATGATGCCAGACCGGACTCTCCAGTTTGAAGTCCTAAACGCTAAGGGTGTTCCCCAAGTCGCATCTTTCAATGGCAAAGAATGTAAGCTTGGAAACCGGGACGTTCTGGTATTTGACCAAGATGGCTCAACTCCAAAAGTGATCTCCCCTGAACTCGTAGCAGACAGCTGCGCCATGCTCTTTAAGTGATCAAAAAAAAAGCCCCGGGCGACCGGGGCTTATTTTTAAACGCGAGATTTTTTGAAATAGTAGAACACCGGGATACCCGAAAGAATGAAGCCTAGACCGATCATGGTCGACTTCGGACTGGTATAGATGGTGTTGATCAAAAGAAGAATTCCCAGAATAATGAAGATCGCAGGGAGCACAGGATATCCAAGGGCCTTATATTCACGATGAAGATCCGGTTTGCGTTTTCTCATCGTGAAGACCACTCCGGTTACCATGGCATAGAAAATCCACGCCGAGAACACCACGTAGTCGGTGAGCTGATCAAAGGTTCCGGAAAGTGCCAGCATAATCGAAACACAGGCCTGAACCATAATTGAAGCAACTGGAACCTGAGATTTTGCACTGACATTGCCTAGTTGTTTAAAAAACAATCCATCTGAAGCCATTGCATACGGCACGCGAGCACCTGTCATAATTGAACCATTCATCGCTCCCACAGCAGAGAATACAAAAGCTGCTGAAAGCAAAGTAACACCAGACGTTCCCAGGAATGTCAGAGCTGCTTTGGTAGCAACTGGCAACGCATCCGGGAAATCACTGGAATTGGAAGTCAGAACTTCTGTGAATGGCAAAGCGTAGAAATAGGCCACGTTAGTCAGACCATAAATCAAAAGGATAATCAGCAATCCCAGACCGAATGAAAGTGGGATGTTTTTTTTCGGATTCTGAATCTCACCGGCCACCATAGAGAGATTATTCCAACCATCATAGGCCCAAAGTGCGGCCAGTACGGCCGAACCGAATGCTGACCAACCAATAAAGCCCTCTACACCGGGCTTTGATTCAGAAAAGTGTGACCAGCTGGCACCATCAGAAGCAATGAAGATACCGATCGTAATAGCGAAGATCATAGCTAGCTTTAGACCGGTCATAAGGGAATTAAGTTTTCCACCGAAAGCAACGCTGAAACAATTCAGCACTGAAAAAAGAGTGATAACTAAAACCGCAGCGACTTCTTTACCGCCAATGAAATCCAGACTCACCATACCGCTGGCAAAAGTCATGGCCCCTACAGCGTAAGCTGCAATAGAACCTGGAGAGCCAATCCAGAAACGCATCCAACCAAAAAGAAAGGCCCACATGTCGCCGTAGCCTTCCCGAAGGTAAACGTATTCTCCACCTGCATCCGGCATGATACTGCCTAGTTCAGCGTAGGCCAGAGCACCCGTCAGAGATAAAGCTCCCCCAACGACCCAAGCGATCAAGACCCACATTGGATTACCCATCGTTTGCGCCATGGTAGCAGTTTTCAAAAACACACCGGTACCGATGATGGTACCAACAACGATG
>JBEIEO010000243.1:0-4166 GCA_040382895.1 Halobacteriovoraceae bacterium | reverse complement strand
GGCCTCTCCCTTCTCAAGAATGGTCCGAAAAAGTTTGGCATCAGCAGAACTTTTATAAGATTGGGAACGCAAGAATTTATTGTATTCAGAATCGTAATTGGAGTTGGCCTTAAACTCATTAGACATTTCCTCCCGACGCTGTTTTTCATAAAAGGAGTCGTAGGTAAAATCTGGCTCATTAATTTTTTGCAGATATTGAGTCACAAGTTTTTCAAAGGTTGAAAGTCTCAGCTGACGGCTAAACTCTACCTTGTTAGCACTTTTATAGAGAGAAGATCGATAGCGGTTTTGATTGGAATTCTCCCACTTATCGACATCAATCTGATCAAAGTCATTGGCCGAAACTGGTTTTTCATCATGAGTCGGCTGCACGGTCTGGTATCTATCTTTCAATTTACTCAAGCGGTCTTTATCGTCGTTAAGTGCGTCGCTAGTCTGGGACTTCACCTTATCTTTTTGATTCACGATAGTGAGGCGTCCAATTTTAGGAGAACGTCGTCCGCTTAAAAGGTGAGATTCCGCCAAAACTTCGTATTTATCACCCTTAATCAGCAGTTCCTGATCGAAGATGTGAAAAAGAATCCAAACCGATGAATCGGAGTTGAGTTTGATATTGCGGGCCCTGGCCACAGGAACTAATCGCAGATCACGACTTTCGAGATCCCGGACCTGCTTAACGACGACACCATAGTCACCTTCTTTAATACCATCGTGGAAGCCAATATTGAAAAGGACGGTCTGACCGCTACTGGATTGATTGAGCAAACGGGCCTCGGTTAACCCCCAGGCCGGCAGCATAATGACTAAGAGCAAAATGGCGAGTCCCATCTTCCGTAACATGAGCTCATTCTTCCTTGAGAAATTGTCTCGTCTTTAAATAATTGTGACATCGAATTAACGGTATGAAAACACTCGATTTTCTCATTTGGTCAATTAATTGATCAAACTTTAACTCCTTGATAAAGCGATGCAAAAACTCTATAAAGAGACATTGTTTCCAAAAAGG
Organism: Halobacteriovoraceae bacterium; assembly: GCA_040382895.1. GTDB lineage: Bacteria > Bdellovibrionota > Bacteriovoracia > Bacteriovoracales > Bacteriovoracaceae > Peredibacter. The sequence goes on along the minus strand of JBEIEO010000243.1, from coordinate 3,160 downwards.
ACTACTGACATGGGTTTTAGATCTAAAAGAAAACGCGAAAAAATCACGTACAACTACACCTGTTCTCTGACTGGTGAAGAGTTTGTTACGACCGAAAAAGCGGCTCACCCAAAAGAGCTACTTTCTATCAAGGCTTACTACGAAATGAATCCAGACATGGATGATCGTCCGGCCATCATTAAAAAGAAACTCGGTCTCCCTGTAACCAACGACGAGAAACACTAATATGGAACGACGGAAGGTTATCATCATTGGAACTGGCCCTGCCGGTTTGACTGCTGCTATCTACGCTGCCCGTGCGGATCTAAAACCACTGGTGATGGAAGGCCATGAACCCGGTGGACAGCTCACTCTCACAACGGAAGTTGAAAACTTCCCAGGCTTTGAGCACGGAGTGATGGGCCCGGAACTCATGGGCACCATGAAAAAACAAGCCGCTCGCTTCAATGCTGATTTCAAAGCCGTCATGTGTACCGATGTGGATCTCTCCAAGCGTCCGTTCATCGTGAAAGATTCATCGGGTGCGGCTTACGAAGCTGACACTGTTATCATTTCCACTGGTGCCTCGGCTAAATGGCTGGGTCTTCCGAATGAAAAAGAACTCACTGGTCGCGGTGTTTCTACCTGTGCAACCTGTGACGGCTTTTTCTACCGTGATAAAATCGTCCACATCGTGGGCGGTGGTGATACGGCCATGGAAGATGCTACGTTCATTACAAAATTTGCCAAAAAAGTTTACGTGGTTCACCGAAAAGATTCTCTACGCGCCTCAAAACCAATGCAGGATCGCGCTTTCAAGAACCCAAAAATTGAATTCATCTGGGATTCAGTTGTGACTGAGATCAAAAGCAATACCGGTGGTGTCTGCGGGATCAAGGTCGAGAACCTGAAGACTGGTGCTGTTCAAGAACGTGATACCGATGGACTTTTCTATGCTATCGGACACCAGCCAAACACTGGCTTCCTGAAAGGTCAGATCGACCTGGATGAGCATGGTTTTATCAAAACAAAGAGTGGTCCAGAGACTAATATCTCGGGCGTATTCGCCTGTGGAGATGTTCAGGATTCGTATTACCGTCAGGCCATCACAGCCGCAGGTTCAGGCTGCCAGGCCGCTATCAAAGCTGAGAGATTCCTCGAAGGCCACTAATGGTCGAACAGCTTAAAGCTTACAAAAATCAATTCTTCGACTTTTACCAGCGCCACGAGGTGCTGGTATCTGCCGGGGTATTTGTTTTCGGATTTGTTTTTGATCTGCTGACCCTGGGCCGTATCGATGATCTTTTAAATCTCATCCAGCAAGCTGTATATCTCTCGATCCTCGGAACACTTCTATTGTGCGAGATCCGGATCAAGATCGGAACCCTCACTTTATCTGAGCGTGGGAAAAAGTTCTGGGAGTATCACGATCTGGTGGTCCACTTTCTGTTTGGTTCATTGCTGTCGGTGTATACCATTTTTTATTACACTTCAGCTTCGGCCTTTACCTCCCTGCTCTTCATTCTTCTCTTAGCGGGGCTCATGCTCGCCAATGAATTTCCGCAGTTTCAAAAACTGGGCCTTCCCGTTCGGGTCATTCTTTTCTCCATTTGTGTCCTGTCTTACTTTTCTTTTTTCTATCCGATCCTGATAGGACACGTAGGTGCCATTCCTTTCTGGCTGGGAGTTTTAAGCTCGGCAGGAGTGCTGGGAATCATCTGGAAGTTAAACTTCAAAAACACCACCATCGATCTTCTGAAGCGTCATGTGCTTTACCCCTCAGTGGCCGTGCATCTTCTATTTGTGATCGGTTACTATGCTTCCCTTATTCCACCAGTTCCGGTAGCAGTTAAAAAAATCGGCGTTTACTACAATGTAGAAAAGCGTGACGGTAACTATATCGGTCATCACCTGCGGCCTTTCTGGCGCTTCTGGAGCAAAGGTTCTCAAACCTTTGAAGCCCGGACTGGCGATAAGGTCGTCGTACTGCTTTCAATTTTTTCTCCAGCGCGATTTGAAGATAAAGTTTTTTTGAAGTGGTACTTTGATGATCCGCGGGAAGGATGGACACTCCATGACAGTATTCCGCTTTCAATTTTAGGTGGTCGCGATGAAGGATTTCGGGGATTCGGAACAAAATCCCATTATCAGTCTGGGGACTGGCGGGTGATTGTGGAAACTTCTGATGGCCGGGAAGTGGGTCGGATCAGTCTTACCATCGAAGCCGACGATTCAACTGATCCGCGGGAATTCAAACAGGATGTTTTATAGTTCGCGTTCGATCGTGATGCGCTTTTTGCCGCTCACATTTTTGATGGAGTATCTCTGATTGGCGTAGAAGGCGATTTCTTTTTTCTGATCGATGCAATCCTTCATATCAAAAATGCGCATATCAAGGGTCTCTTCGCCGGTAAGGTTAGCATAATCAGTGATCTTGAATTCCACGACCTGCGAGGTAGAAGTACTACTCCAGTAGGACTGAGGATCACATTCGTTGATGACAATTTTTTCATTCAGAAGAATCTGAAGATTCTGAGGTACGGCATCACTCTTAAGAGAAATAAACCAGTCAACGCCGCAGTTCACAGATTTATCAGTGCAGCTTAGGGGATTCCAACCTCGCTGAAGCTCCTCATCAAGAGGTTCATCGTTACAGCCGGCCAGAAAAACCAGGAGCGAGAGTAAATAAAGAAGCTTTTTCATTTCAACCTCATCCGTAAGATATTAATTATATTAAAAGGCTCTACGACCCGGCATAACCTGACAAGTAAAATCTCCAGCATGGAACTTGACCAAAATTGCCGGCTTTTAATTCCTTTTGACACTCCCCTGTTATTTCTGAAAAAATAATTAAGTCTTCTTTGCTAAAGGATTAGCGGGACGACTTTTTAAGAATTTTTTGCGAGAAACCAAGGAAGGTGACATGCAGACGACTCTCTTCAATTATACGACTCTCTCAACGCGGCTGGAAAAGTCCACCAGAACACTTTTTGTCACCTTGAATCGTCCTGATTGGAATAATTCTTTTCGCCTGGAAATGTTGTTTGAACTAGAGTCGTTATTTGCATGGTGCACTTAACGCGTCGAGATCAACAGCAACGGTATTGACTCATCCAGGGCTGAATTCTATCCTGGGATGGGACTTGAAAAACGAGCTTCTTTGAGTTCTTCACAACTAGAT
>JBEIEO010000242.1:0-4207 GCA_040382895.1 Halobacteriovoraceae bacterium | reverse complement strand
TCTCCGCTCAATGTTGAATACACTAGAGTATTATTTATTTAGAAGAAAAGTCAAGTGGAAATCCAATGATTCTAACTAGTTAAAAAATATTTAGAAGAGTTTACTCGTTTCGTTCATTAATAAAGCTGTATTTTCTTTAAGATTCAACCGATTAGACATCTGGGAAGGAGTACCTATGTCAAAATTATTTGTTTTCTCGCTTGTGGTTTCGGCCGCCGCTGTAGCTCAGACTAAAGATGTTTATGAAGTCACAGGATTTCCACCTCCTTCGGAAAAAGAATCACAGACCCTCTATGAGGAAACCTATTTCTCAATGAAAAAAGCTACTGATTGCCGCCGTCAGTATATTCAAACCTACGGCGGCAATGGCGGACTTTCGGTTCAGTCCGATGCCGATTCCTATTGTGGTGGCACAGGACTTGTTGATGCCAAACAAAGAAGCGTGGAAGATAACTACCGCGCGTTCCTGGGAACATTCGTAAACAGTAGACTCGCCAGCTATGGCGTGGATGGAACGCAATCCACCATGTTTAATTACTACCAGGGCAAAACCTACAAAGGACAGGAAAACGGCATGAGCTGTTGGTCTCAGGGTGCACCTGGTGCAGAATATCAAGGTCAATCAGGTGAGTTCATCAATGCTCACCGGGACCTTGTGAACGCTGAATCTCTTGGCAAAAAATCTTCTGCCTATCTCAAGCAAATGGCAAAAGCAGCAAAAGATGGCTGTAAGGCATTCTCTTCCAACACTAACAATAAGGGTCCCTTCTCAAATGTAGAAATCTCCGCGGGCTTCGATGGCAACAATATTGTTCGTACCGTAAAAGATGTTTCTTCTCTGGCCGAAGCTCTTCCGTTGATTCATTTTTCAACTGTCAGAAATTTTGAATTAGGAACTTCCTACGTCGGTTCTAATGCAGGAAGCTCCAACGGCGGTTCTGATGCTGTTATGAAAGAGCTCGAGCACTCTCTAATGGAAAGGTATTATCAAGCTTATGATGGAAATCGATTCACTGGTTTTCATGATCGCGCAACCTCTAATCCTTTTGTGAGAATGAGAGGAGCAAAAGAGGGTAATGATAAAAAGTGGAATGAACCTGGAAATCTGGGGTCTGCCGGAGTCATTTTCTGGGATATCTGTATTGTCCAAAATCCGGGAGAACCGAAAGATGTTCAACCAGATGGAGGTCCGCTTGATGGCAAAGGTGAAGACAAAAAAGTAATTAACCTCATGAATGAAAATGTTGAGATTGAACTGCCGGATAATATCGTCTCTCCTTTTCCGTTAACGGTGAAGGATGGCAAGATCACAGGTGTTGATCTGAGCATGACTGAAACACAAGGGATGATGGTTCCGAACCTGAACGGTGCCGTTTATGCTTACGGTCCTCGAAACAGTGCTCTCAAGCCTCATGATAAAACCTTGATGATCACAGGTGCTACGGCCATGAACAACAAGGCTAAAAACTTCGTGAATCAGGTACTCGATAATCCAGGGGAAACAGTGAATCTAGAGGAATCCTCGTTGGTAATAGCTTCTTGTTCTAACCAATTACGAAACCAGCCAGGATACAAAGTATGGAGAACTGATGTTGCTCCTGAAGCACGCGCAACTGATGATCGCATTTCTTTCGAAGAGCTTTCAAGTCAGCGCTCCGATGCTCAATTTGTGGTGGTGACTTCACTTATTCAGAAAGAATTGGATGCCAAGAAAGCTGAACTAGGCACAGAGCTTAAAAAACTGACTGCTCAGAAAGTGAAAGCTCCAACAGGATCCGCACTGCAGGCGCAACTCGAAAATCGAATCAGCTACCTTGATAGCCAGATAAAAAAGATTTCTCAGATGGACGTGAAGAAAATTAAAAAGAACATCATAAACTGTGATGGTGGCGATGAGAAAGGAGTCGGTGGTCCGAACCCATACTTCAAGGCCGACAATAAACTGGGCAAGAAATGGCCTAAGAAAACGGGGAGTGAATCTGCTTACTGGGCTGAGGTTGCTGCCATATCAAAAGAAATTAAAACTGCTGATGTTGAGGAAAAACTCGCTGCCACGAAGAAAGCCTTGAGTGAAATATCAGAGGGGCCTGAGAGTAAAATTCAGTCTGAAGTTTACAAGGACTGGATCAAGAAATATGAAATGATCCTGGCAGGCAAAGACGGAAAGCCTGGATACCTAAATATTCCTCTTCTAAAACAAGACAAGACCTATCCGTGTGATATGAGTCAACCGGGTGAAAATATCACCTGTGATCTCGTAGCCGATACCTCTAAATCCCTGGATGGATTTAAGGTTGAAAAATTCATGGCCGACGTGAAGATGGATAAAATCAAAGTTCCTGCTGGAGTTGAAGACGGCTGGAAGAATGAAAAACCTCAGGCTCCGCAACTGGGTGGAGCTAAAATCTTCTACGCCGGAGCTCTTTGTACCCGTAAATATCAGGAGAGTATTACTCCGAAGAAGAAAGGTAAGAAGTGTATCTCCGAAACAACCGGATGGGAGATTGATTGTCCTCCTGGATCTTCTGGTAAGGCAAAGGGCATGTGAAAACGTCTTTCCTCTTACTCACATTCATCCTATCAAGTGCTCAGGCTTCCAGCGAGGAAGCTGAGCAGATCTTGCATAAAGAATTTGTTCCCACGGCATTTGGAATTAAAAGCCGCACCATCGATAGCAAGGATGGAGATGCCGTTAGCAAAGTTATCGAGAGCTTCAAAGTTGAAAATGCGAAAGCAGAGATCTTGCGGATAGAACTTCAAACCTGTACCTCTGCCTACGAACTACCTCAAAATACAATTACCAACCGGAAAGTTGATGAGCATCTAAAACTAGCTGAAGAAAGACACAGCATGGTAGCAGGTTACTTGAGTAAAGAAAAAAAATTTCAGGTTGCTGGAAAACACAAGATCTGTGGGCCTACTTTTGAATTAAAAGATCTCAATGATCGTTTTGTCACGAAGGAATCCGGCTCCATCTATGATCAAAAGTTCAATCTCCTTTTGAGTGATAGTGAATTTGTGAACCAGCTTAAAGAAGATGCTCTGATAGAAGATCCGCAATCTCTGAAGTCAAAATATCCTTCTCCTTTCTTAGCAAAGTTTAAGCCCTTTCAGGGTATTCGAGTCTACATCGTAGGCAAGCTTAAAAAGAAAGGCGAGACCAATGAGAAACCTAAGGAACAACCATCAGGTAAAAGCCAGTAAGAAAGAAGCTAAAAGCAGCTAAAAGATAAAAGTTAGGCCAGCGTTTATAATACACACATTCAAGCAAAGATACCCAAACCGGTCCAGTGATTGCTATGGAGGTTAGGGTCCCGACGTGGGCGTACTTAAGAGCGGCCAGATACATCGTTAAGGATAGGAAACAACCGATGATGGCCGAACCGAATAATAAAGACTGATCTATCTTTTTAAGGCCAATGACGTCTTTGGCGACGTTCAGATAACTTTTGGGACTGATCAAGAGAAAGCCCACCAAAGCACCCACACAACGGATGACATTAACCTGAAAGGTTTCAAGATTTGGGTCTGCCTCATAAGCCGAACGGGTGAGCATCACTCCGATCGCGTCCAGAGTGATTCCTAGAAAAGCCCAGAAGAAGCTCTTTATATCCCAGGAGCCCGTGGCCTGGTTGCGCTCAAGCATGAAAATAAAAATACAGATCACCATACAAACCACAGCAAGGGTCTGGTTCATGCTGAAGGTTTGTGCCAGAAAGAGATAGCCGTAAATTCCGAGCATCAGGGGCTGAAAACTATAGAGCACCAGCGAGCGGCCTGCTCCCAGTGTGGTGAAGGCACGGAATAAAAACAAATCACCTATACAAAGACCAGCGACACCACTTAAGAGTAACATCACTGTGGAGTATCCAGTCATCGGCACCATGCGACCAGAAATCAGCATGGCCAGGACAAAAGCTAGAAAAGCGGTAAATACCTTTACCTGATTGATCCACATGGAAGAGAATCTTTTCGCATACAGTGAGAACACCATGCTCGAGGTTGAGTAAGCAAGATTAGCACCTATCGCCAACCCATAGACTTCGTAAGGGCTCATCAATTTCCTTGTGATTTTTTTTATAGTATAATGACTTTATGGAAGACTGGAAAAACAAACTTACACCGGAACAATATAATGTTTGTCGCCTCGGCGGCACCGAGAGCCCGTTTTCAGGCAAGTATTACAAACACAGTGAACCGGGCACTT
>JBEIEO010000241.1:0-4211 GCA_040382895.1 Halobacteriovoraceae bacterium | reverse complement strand
TCAAACACGTCGCTATTATTATGGATGGAAACGGTCGCTGGGCTAACCAGCGATTCCGACCACGTATATGGGGACATGTTCGTGGTTCAGCTGTGGTCTCTGAAATCGTTCAAGCCGCCGATGATCGAGGTCTGAAGGCACTTACTCTGTATGCTTTTTCTACTGAGAACTGGAGCAGGCCCATTGAGGAAGTTTCAACTCTCTTCCGTCTTTTGAAAAAGTTTTTACTTAAAGAAAGACAGCGTATCTTGAAAAATCAAATTCGGTTTAAAGTTATTGGCGAGATTCAGAATCTACCGGCTGAGACGGTTAAGCTAATCCGGGAACTTGAAGTAGAAACGAAAGATGCTCAAGGTCTCAAACTAACTTTTGCCTTTAGCTATGGCAGCCGCGCGGAAATGGCCCGTGCCTTCAATAAATTTTCCCAGGATAATCCGGGGAAAGAAATTAGCGAACAAGATTTAAATAGTTACTTGTATAGTCCAGATACAGGAGACGTTGATCTTATGATTCGTACCGGCGGTGAACAGAGAATTTCGAATTTTCTGCTCTGGCAGCTGGCCTATGCTGAGCTTTATTTTACTCCGACCAAGTGGCCGGAATTTTCACCAAGAGAATTTAATAAAATTCTGGAGAACGTATCCAACCGTGAAAGAAGGTTTGGAAACATCAGTAGTCAAGCTGGACTGGAAGATTCTGTAGAGAAGGCTGAAAAGAATAAAGCTAACTTCGTGAAGGAATCTATTTCCGATGTCTAATACTAAAACTCGTATCATCTCAGCCGCTGTGCTGCTTTTAATCGTTATCTCTTGTGTACTTATGGGTCAGAAAGCCTGTCTCATATTCATTGGTATCATCGGTTTTTTAGTGATCGATGAAATTATTACAAATTTCTATGACCAACGCCGTGGCTCTATCAAGTATTTTTTAGCTCAAACTATTTACGTGAGTGGTTATTACTTTTTTAACTTCTTTCAAATCAGTAAATCTTCTTTCAGTTTCTGGAATTCAGCCGGGATTGTTTTAAATCTTCTAATGCTCGCTTATTTGTTCCTGGTTTATAAAAAATCAGAAAAACTTCTGAAAGTCATTCGGGCGACTTCCTGGCTGACGGGTTTTATTATGCTGATCCCTTTGATGTGTCTGAGCTACATCATTCATCAGGATAATTGGAAATTGTTTTTAGCAGGCATGATCATTCTTAACTTTATGGTTGATACAGCTGCTTTTTTTACAGGTAAGAAATTCGGTAAACATAAGCTCTGGGAAGCCGTAAGTCCTAAAAAAACCGTCGAAGGTGCTATTGGTGGTGTAGTTTGCTCGGTCATTGCCACTGCTATCTTCTGGAAATACTTCATTGCAGAAGTGACACCTTTTACCATTCTCTTCTTTACCGTAGTTGCTTGTAGTTCCCAAATCGGCGATCTGGTACAATCAAAGCTAAAGCGGCAGTTCGAAATCAAAGACAGCTCTTCTCTGATTCCTGGTCATGGCGGGGTTTACGATCGTGTAGACAGTCTTCTTTTCGTCGCTCCCTTTTACGCCTTCTATTTAATGGCGAACTTTTAGTAAGGACATTTCTATGCTTCAAGGTATTTTGATTTTTATCATATTCCTGGGTCCACTTATTTTCTTTCACGAACTAGGTCACTTTTTCTTTGCCCGTTTCTTCGGAGTCAGAGTGGAGGTGTTCTCAATCGGGTTTGGTCCAAAAATTTTCAAACATGTGCGAAAGGGCACTGAATACGCTATTTCTGCTATTCCACTTGGTGGATACGTAAAAATGTTTGGTGATGATCCATTTTCTGAAACTCCACTTTCAGAAGAAGAAAAGAAAGTTGCTTTTAATCACAAGAGCAAGTGGGCGCGCTTCTGGATTGTTTTTGGTGGACCATTGGCAAACCTGATACTTGCCTATTTCCTCTACGTTGGTCTTCTGGCCGGCGGAGAAAAAGTACCAGAAACTAAAGTTGGTGTTGTAACTGAGCAATCAGTACTTCATGCCAAAGGTCTCAGAACTGGTGACATCTTAGTTGGCATCAATGATGAAAAAATCATGAGCTTTGATGATTTCAACATCAAAGGCTCGCGTATCGAAAAAATTTCAGTGCGCCGTAAAGATCAGACTCTTGATCTGACTGTCGACATGGGACTGGAAGAGTTCATAGAAAAGTTCGTTAGCCTGGTTTCGGTAGTTAAGCGCCCTGTAGTGATTGATGGGAAAAATCAAAAGTACTACGTATCTCTAACTCAAAATCCAACTGATTATTCTGTGTCGATTGAAGAAATGGCGGGTTCCTATCAGGGAATTGCATATCTTTATACTTATAAGCAAGAAAACGATAAGTATGAACTTACCGGTTTAGTTAAAACCATTTCTGCGCAGGATAAGCCGCTGGTTGATGCTTTGTTGTCTGAAGGCTATTATCCAGTGGATCTTTCAGTTAAAAATATTGTGATGTCTTCACCCGCTGATAAAGCTGGTCTTAAAAAAGACGATATCCTGACCAAGCTTGAAGGTGTCCCACTTAAAAACTTTGAAGAATTGAGAACCACTCTGCAGAAGTTTGAAGATGGTAAGGCGATCAACGTCACTATCCTTACTCAGGGTAAAGAAGTTACCAAACAAATCGTTCCTGAAGTAAAGGAAGTGGATAAGAAAAAAACCAAGCTCATTGGAATTGAAAGCGCAGTTGAGTACATCCCACCTAAGCTGATTGTCGCTAAGGCAGATGGTATTGGTTCGGCTATAACCGGTGCATTTATTAGAACATGGGATGGCATCGTGAAAACCTTCAATGGTTATAAGAAGCTCATTACCCGTGAAGTATCGCTGAATAACATCGGTGGGCCTTTGGCTATCGGTAAAGTGGCTTCGGATTCATTCAATATCAGCCTCTCGATGTTTTTTCGATTGATGGCGATCATCTCCATCAACCTGGGTGTGATTAATCTTTTTCCTATTCCTGTTTTGGATGGTGGTCATATCATGTTCTTATTGTTTGAGACCATTAATGGTGGACCACTATCACGTCGCAAGCTGGAAATTGCTCAGAGACTTGGTGTCTCTGTTCTTTTCTTCCTGATTTTTGTGGCTCTCTTTAACGATATTTCGAGATTGTTTTAACCTTGGCTTGCTTATTTATTGATTCAACCTACGACATCACCTTGGGAATCCTGGACGATGAACTAGGTTGGATCAAATTTCAAAGATTCTTCAATCAGAAAGCTTCCGCCATCATTCAGAAAGAAACCTATCAGCTTCTCCAGGAAGCTAAGCTCTCAATGAAAGACATGCAGCAGGTAATAACTATCGCTGGCCCCGGATTTTACACGGGGCTAAGGTTATCTGAAGGCTTTGCCGACGTTATGACATTTATGGAAGCCCGGCATTTAAATTTCATGAGCTATGAGATCCCTTTCCTCACAGGTATTTCAGAGGGCACATGGATGACTAAAGCCTACCGGGGAGAGTATTTCTTTCACCATTGGAACAATTCTTTAAGAGAAAACAAACTGGTTGCTGCTAAAGAACTGGAAAGCTATCTGGCCGGTGTTGATAAGTCCTCATTTTATATTCATTCTCAATCAGCAATAGATGAACTTTCCAAAAGTTTTCTTCAACAGTGGAAAACCACCAGCGAGTTACTGGAGAAAGAGCCCAAAAAAATTTTTACTAACATCCTAAAATCTTCTCAGAAACTGGAATCTTATTATTTTCGGGCACCCGAGGATGAATTCAAAGTTAGTTTATGAAACGCTTTTTATTCTTACCCCCTGAGATTTGTTACGGTTTACTTTTTTTATGGGGATACTCTCTTTTTAATTGGAATCTTGGTTATAAAATATTTTTTAGTATCGTCACTATTTTATTATTCTATGCTTTTCGCCGAGCTTCGATTCCCTATCGAGATACTTTAAAAAACAATGGTGAGATCTATCTTTCACCGGTTCACGGGGTGATTGAATCTATCCGACTAAACACCACAACCTGGGATGAAGTTCCTTTTAGTCATGAAATCCGAATTTCTATTGGTGGATGGGATGAGAAAGGTCTGTATCTACCGACGGCAGGTGAAGTGACTTATCTTAAGGCCAATAAAGGCAAGAAAGTTTCCCGTTATGCTGAGTCACAAGCGTTTTATCAGTCAATTGAAGAATTAGCTCATACCGACCTTATTTTAACATCAAAAAACCAGGCAAAATCTTTG
>JBEIEO010000240.1:0-4218 GCA_040382895.1 Halobacteriovoraceae bacterium | reverse complement strand
TTTTCGCACGCGCTCACCCCAAGCCCCTGTAACGGTGCGGGCCCCTTGGTACTTCCAGAATATCCCATGGTGCACGATCAGAGCTTGAGCGCCCCATTGAATGGCCTTTTCAATGGAATCTTGCGTCGCAGAAACGGCAAAGGCGACCTTCTTGATCTGAGGTTGTCCTTCTACCTGGAGTCCATTCGGGGCATAATCATCAAAGAGCTCCGGAGAAAGCAATTTATTGAGGTATTGCGAGAGATCATTGCACAGGAGCGACATGGGGGATTCCTTTTCATTTACCCATCATTTTAATACAATCTTTGGCGTCTAACAAAGGATTGAAATATGAAATTAAAACCAGGTCTTGTTTTTGGTTCTGCCCTTCAGGATCTTTATCAATATGCCAAAGAAAACAAGTTTGCTCTTCCAGCAGTCAACGTTATCGGCACTGATTCGGTGAATGCAGTTTTGGAAACAGCAAAACTCGTAAATTCTCCGGTTATCATTCAATTCTCAAACGGTGGCGGCCAGTTCTACGCCGGTAAGGCCCTTAAACTTGAAAACGATAAAGCCGCGGCCCTGGGAGCAATCTCAGGAGCTCAGCACATTCACATGATGGCCGAAGCCTATGGAGTACCGGTAGTGGTTCACACGGATCACGCGGCCAAAAAACTTCTTCCGTGGATCGATCACATGCTGGCCGCTGGTGAAGCTCACTATAAAGCAAATAAGCGTCCACTTTTTTCTTCTCACATGCTGGATCTTTCTGAAGAGTCTCTGGAAGAGAATATCGAAATCTCGGCTAAATATTTTAAGCGCATGAATGCCATGGAAACAGGGATTGAGATTGAGTTAGGTGTTACGGGTGGCGAGGAAGACGGTGTAGATAATTCCGGCATCGATAGCTCAAAACTTTACACTCAGCCAGAAGACGTTGCTTACGCTTACTCACATTTGCGTGAAGTGGGTTCCAACTTCACTGTCGCAGCTTCTTTTGGGAACGTTCATGGTGTTTATAAACCAGGAAACGTGAAGCTTTCTCCGATTATTCTGAAAAACTCTAACGATTTTGTTCAAAAGAAGTTTGGCACAAAAGAAAAACCCGTTTCCTTCGTGTTCCACGGTGGTTCAGGATCTCTGCAATCAGAAATTCGTGAGGCCATTGATTACGGTGTGATCAAGATGAACATCGACACTGATATGCAGTGGGCGTTCTGGGAAGGGGTGAAGAACTTCTACGAAGATAAGAAAGCTTATCTTCAGGGTCAGTTGGGTAATCCTGAAGGTCCGGAAGCCCCGAACAAGAAATACTACGATCCTCGCGTGTGGCTACGTAAAGGGGAAGAGAACTTTGTTAAGCGTCTGAAAGTGGCCTTCGAAGACCTCAATAACATCAATCGCAACTAAAAAGACACACTCAGGGACGTCACTATAAAGGCGTCCCAGTGTTTTTTATCCGGATAGACTCTTTCCTCTGAATAAAATCCTCTCAGCTCATTTCTCCACAGAAGACGCTCAAATGTTTGATCAAAATTCACCGATGCACTTTGGGTAATAAAACGTGTTCCCACATTGGCCCCTTTGGGATCAAAGTAATGCTCCAGTCGAAAGGCCAAGCTTTGAGTTTCGTTCAGGACTTGTCTCAAGACTCCCGCCAGGGCGCCCCAGGTATCATCTTCTTCCTGGCCAATATCGAAGGACATGGTGAGAGAATCAAATTTAACAATGAAGTTATGATAGTGACGGAAACGAGTGGGTTCATCGGGATAGACATTTTCATCCCCTAGAAAATTATTATAGGTAAAATCCTTCCAGCGATATTGAAGGCCTGCGGATTTAGCGCTGTTGGTTTCTGACACAATTTGCCAGCCTTGCATTAGGTGCAATTGAAAGCCTGAGTGATCATTCACTTGGTGATCGAGTCTCAATCCACTAGCGTAGTAAGGAACATAATCCAGCATGAGTGAGCGGGAGTAGGTAGGATTATCTTTTGAAATCCAGGACTCCATACCAATGTGGCCAAGATAAATCCCACCATCCAACCAGGTCCTTGGATTTATCCGGTAACCAACATAAGCTTCCTGAATATATTTTTCTATTCCCGGCTCCAAAATCGCATTTCTTTCAACGGAGTCTCCGGCCTGGAGGACGACCCGGGAGCGCCAGTGGCTCGTTTCCAGACGAAATCCAAGATGGGCGAGATTCACTGAGGGTTGATCATGGCGAAGGGGTTGAGTGGTAAAGGCCCTTTTCTCAGGTCTTGATAAGTCCCACATGTAGTAGGTATCCACGAAGGCTTCGGGAGTGAATCCTGCGAGAGCGATGAGAGGAATAAAGAAAAACAAAAAAATCATTCTTGTATAGTAACCGATAAAATCTTAAGATTCACTTTCACCGGTGAAAGTGTTTCGCGTCATTAAGGGGTTATGTTAAATTTTTTTGTAATTCTCATGAGTTTGATCATGGGTCTTTTGCTGCAAAAACACGCTGATTCACTTTTGAAACGGATTAATCTTTTTATACTCTACGTGCCCCTACCTGCGACGATTCTTTTAAACATTCCGAAAATACAGTGGTCACTTTCTACAGTACCCATCATGATGACCAGTTGGGTGGTATTTGCTTGCGCGTGTTTGTTTTTTATCACCGTTGGGCGACTAAAAAGCTGGGAACCAAAGCTGATTGTTTGTCTGATCCTCACGGCGGGGTTAGGCAATACCTCTTTTGTGGGCTATCCCATCATCCGCGCCCTTTATGGAGAAGAAGCGATCAAGTTTGCAGTCTTGATCGATCAACCGGGAACTTTCATGATTTGCTCCACTTTCGGAGTTTTTCTGGCAACCAAGTTCAGTACACCTATGCCCATTTTGAAGGTGATAAGAAAGATTCTGATCTTTCCTCCCTTCATCGCTTTTGTTTTATCGTTGATGATGGGAAGTCGACTTGCGCCTATGGACGACACTTTGAGGATCCTGGGATGGCCACTTCCGCCACTGGCCTTCATCAGCGTTGGTCTGCAACTTAACTGGAAGGCCATGATGGAAGAGGCTATCGGGCTCAAATGGGGATTGGGCTTTAAGTTGATTCTTGCCCCTATAATTATCTTTCTTACATTTCGATTTTTTGATGTCTCGCATGAAGTTTTTAGGGTGATGGTATTAGAAGCGGCCATGGCCCCCATGATTACTTCTTCTATCCTTGCTGCGACTAATGATTTACATCCGCGCCTTGCAGGAGTGATGGTTGGCGTAGGTGTTCCAATCTCATTTCTCACACTGTTTGCTTGGTATCAACTGCTGTAAGCGTCCGCTTATCTGATAGTTTTACTCCAACCAACAAAATCTTACTTCACGCACTTGGCGTAGACGCATTTATAAAAAAGAACACAATAGATCTTAGTAACAATTTGACCCCAAGGATTAAGGAGTTCAATATGAAGAATTTAAAGCAAGGATTGCTAATCGCCGCTATCGCACTATCTCAGCCAACTTGGTCATGCACCGAAGACGGCAAAGAAGGGTTTCTTCCAGAAAATAACTTCAAGATCTCTGTGAACGCGAAAAGATTAGGCGGACTCTCAGAGCAACAATTCAACGATGTCATTACAAAAGTTGAAATGATCTACGCCCCAATCGTAACTCAAGAGGGCGGAAAGCTAGTTGTTGAAAGAAAATGGACTGACGCTACCGTAAATGCATACGCTCAGCGCGCTGGTTCTGATTGGAAAGTATCTATGTTCGGTGGACTTGCTCGTCATGAGACAATCACTGAAGATGGTTTCGCCCTGGTAGTCTGTCACGAAATCGGTCACCACATCGGTGGCGCACCTAAGAAAGTTTCTATGTGGTCAAACCCATGGGCTTCAAACGAAGGCCAGGCTGATTACTTCGCAACATTGAAATGTCTTCGCCGTTCATTCCTGAACGATGACAACGCTTCAATCGTAGCTGCTATGAATGTTCCAAAAACTGTTACTGATACTTGTAACAAAGCATGGACGAATGCTGATGACCGCGCGATCTGTGTTCGTGGTGCTATGGCCGGTGATTCTGTTGCAAAACTTTTTGCTGCTCTTAGAAATCAGGCCCCTTCTAAGTTTGAAACTCCAGATGCTCGCATAGTAACAACAACTGATGATAATCACCCTGCTACTCAGTGCCGCTTGGATACCTATTTCCAGGGTGCTTTGTGTGAAGTTGATTTCAATGAAAACGTTAACCAGACGTCTGAAGT
>JBEIEO010000239.1:0-4262 GCA_040382895.1 Halobacteriovoraceae bacterium | reverse complement strand
GTTAGGCGGTCTCCGCGCTGAGGAGTTCCTGAAACTTCTAAGAATTCTACTTCCCACTTGTCTTTGATCTTACGAATAAGTTTTACGTGACCAACGATGGCGTACTTGTAGCCTTCGCGGTCAGAGTTTTTATTCCTCGCCCTACCTAACGAGGTATAAATGGAGAACTTATCCCCTGGTAGTGCGTTAACTGATTCATCAAACTTTACATAGGCACGGTCGGTGTTAACAAAAAATATGTTCTCATCCGGACCGTTGGTAATTTCTCCGAAATCCTGAACGATATTAGTTGAAACAAACGTCGAGAGATAAAAGCCTTCCTTGAAAGAATAGAAAATACGGGAATTCTTATCAAAACCTGTCTTATCGTAATTCGATGGAATGACCACATCAAATTCCGAACGTGGAGGCTCATAAGCTTCGTATTCACGATTCAAGGCTTGTTCTCCGACCTTGGTCAGATCATCCATCGTTTCTTCAGAAGCATATTGAAAGTATACGCCTTGTTTTGCCAGGTCATCTTTCTCATCTAGCCATTTTGGCTTAGCATCCTCTCCGAAATTTGCCAGATCATCCGGATTATTAGTCCCGACTGATCCTGGAGTAGCGTTCAATTCATCATCTGAGAAATTACCTAACTTCACTTGCGGCGGATTTGATCCGCTGCCGGTTGTGAATGAGAGGACCATACCCGGCTCAATGAAGTGAGGATTGGTGATGTAGGCGTTTAATGACCAGATTTTAGGATAAAAGAATCCGGATCCAAAAAGCTTTTTTGATATC
Source organism: Halobacteriovoraceae bacterium (assembly GCA_040382895.1). GTDB lineage: Bacteria > Bdellovibrionota > Bacteriovoracia > Bacteriovoracales > Bacteriovoracaceae > Peredibacter. The sequence continues at coordinate 3,479 of JBEIEO010000239.1, read as the reverse complement.
TTAAAGAGCCAGTCATCTTTTACAACGGTATAGGAATCAGTTTTCGCGGCAGTTGCCACTTCATTCCACTCGTTATCAGAAATCTGCCCCTGAATGTTCTGAGCAATAGATAAAAGGTCTCTTTCTTCTCGTCCTACATCGAAGACTGCAGGCTCAGCATTTTTCTTAGAATCAGTTTCAGTTTTCGGTTTGTCTTCGGTTTTGGCGGTTTCAGTTTTTGTTGTTTCTGACTCAGGTCCTGCCGGACGGAATTCCTGATCATCTTCACCGATATCGGTTTTCAGAGCTTCCAGTTCATCACCACTGCCTTCTCCGGTTTTGGCCGTCTCTGTCCCTTCGCTTTCGCCCAGGGATTCCAGCGGCTCAAGCGTGTCAGCCGTTTCTGTTGGAGTAGTTTCGGCCGGAGTAGCTTCAACAGGAGCAGTTTCAGTTGGAGTTGTTTCCGCCACTGGTTCTGCCACTGAATCAGCTGGTGCTTCTGCGGCAGTTTCAGGATTTGTTGCAGTTGCTTCAGGATCGATCGACTTTAAGTCTTCAATGTCCACAGTCTCAGATGATACGTTTTCATCAGGCTTAGCAGTTTCAGAAACCTCAGAAACTTCCTTGCTCTCGGCCGGCTTATCATCCAGCAGAGTTTCAAGATCCTGATCCAGCACTTCTTCACTCTGAGCCCAGGTTGCAGGCGCAGAATTCATCAGAAGAGCCAAAGCTATGAGAAAAGTAGTTTCTCTTTTCACTAGTTACTGATCCTTACTTAGTTTCAAACACATCATTTAGCATTGATGAGTATTGATCTTTTTTATTTTGAATTCCCAATTTATCGCTGCAAACTACTGCAAATCGGAGGGCATCCAGCACCACACCTGAGTGAGCATTTTTACTAATGATGTCTTCGAAAACCTGAAGTGCAAGATCGAACTGACCTTTGCTGAGAAGGATCTCCCCTACCTGGAGCTTTGAGCGGGCCTTGATAGAGGGAACGCCTTGGTTTTCTAGTTGCTGAAAAATTTTCGTGGCTTCACCGGGATTCGTTGCCTTGGTGGCAACTCCTCTGCGGTAAAGATTTAATTGAGACTCAACGTCAGAAGAAACATCTGTTACTGGTGTGGTGGCAGAAGATTCAGGAGCGGCAGCTCCGAACGCATCTACTGTTTCAACATTGGGTGAGGTATTGGCAAAATTCTCAGAGGATGATTTTTGAAGTTCATCTACTAATGAAGGCTGCTTGTTGGGATTTTCTTTTAGCTGCTCATATTTTTTGGACAGCTCTTCGTATTTAACCAGTAATTGGTCATACTGCTCTCGGGAAACAGTCTTAGATCGACGCATTTTTTCTCATCGTCTTCGACGAGCGAACGCTCAAGATCGCGATACCAGGAGCATGCATTTAAGGTCAAAAGCGCGACCATTGGAATCAGGGCAGTTTTCAAAGCGTCCTCCGTGACATAACTTCTTAAATTTTTTGACTTTCCCTATCTTTTATTTTAATTCCTAATCCTTTTTCGTCAAGGAAACTATGCTGCGCTCCTATCAGTCGACTAAAGAGCTCTTCTATTGTGTGCTGAGAATGCCCAAGGATGACTCATATTTTGTTTATTTTACCTTCGAGGCCAACGAGGGGATGTGTTTCTACTCTACTTTGGATGAATCTCTAAAGGGGCAGTATCGGGACATTGAAGTGAAGTGCCCTATTGAATGGGAACCTCACCTTAAGGCGCTGATCAAGAAGCTCCAGACGGAAGTCCGCCTGGATATTCTGGAAGAGAAGATAATTATTGATGGTTGAAGATCTTTAAAACATCGTCATGGTGGGACTTGGTATCCACTTTTTGCATGATGTGGATGATCTTACCCTGGCGATCAATCAGAAAACTCTGGCGTAGAATCCCCATGAACTCACGGCCCATGAATTTCTTAAGTCCCCAGCATCCGTAAGAATTGGTCACTTGGTGATCAGGATCTGAAAGTAAAGTGAAATTGAGTTTTTGCTTATCTTCAAACTGTTTCAATTTATTGACCGGATCTGCACTGATACCAAGAACAATGATCTCTTTTCCATGCAATTTAGAATTTGAATCTCTTAGACCACAGGCCTGCACCGTACACCCCGGGGTCATGGCCTTAGGATAAAAATACACAAGCACATTCATGCCGCGAAAATCTTTAAGAGAAACAGCTTTGCCATTTTGATCCATCAGTGTGAATTCGGGAGCTGCGTCTCCGACTGAAAGCGAAGGAGCTTTGATCACTGCCGCAGATTGTTTCTTTGGGGTTGATGCTTTTTTTGGAGTTACTTTTTTTGTAACTTTTTTTGTCGTAGCTTTTTTCACAGGAGCTTTTCTTACCACTTTTTTAGTGGCTTTCTTGGTAGCTTTTTTCGTCACTTTTTTAGTAGTTTTCTTCTTTGCAGCTTTCTTTGCCATAACAATTTTTCCTTTTACCAGTTGTCTCTTAGCGAGCGCAGTTTCTTGAATAAGTCTCTCCTATTTACTGTCGTTGCCGCAAGGGCAACATCGCTACCTAGAAGTTTTTGTCTAATTTCCGCAGACTCAAGCCTTAGAAAAGGATTAATGAGTTTTTCTTCACCCAGCGTCCATCCCACTCCTTCTTCGGTATTAAGACTGTCCAGTTGCTTGATTTTTTCCTGAATATGCCTGTTGCCAGGCTCTGTACTAAGAGCAAATTCAAGATTACGCCGGACATAGTCATGTCCTGGATAAACCACCACATCTTCAGGTAAATCTAAAAATTTCTTCGTGGTCTGATAAAGGAGATCTACATTACCGCCATTCTTACAGTTCCCTACCCCACTATTAAAGAGCGTGTCACCACTGAAAACGGCCAGCGGTTTCTCTCCCTGCTGCCAGAAGAACACCTGGTGATCCATGGTGTGGCCCGGAGTGGCGAGAAAGCTCAGGCGATGATTGCCACTCAGAGTAAAACCACCAGTTGCCGGGGGAATGACCGAGCACTGAAATACGCTTTCAATTCCAGCATTACCTTTAATGTGATCCCAGTGTTGATGAGTATTGAGAATTCCTCTGAGATTAAGTCCGGCTTTTTTGATATACTCAATTATCGGTTTCTCATCGAAGGGATCTATCACCCAAGCATCGCCGGAGTCGGGATCAAAAATGAGATAACTGAAGTTGCGCAGATCATTTTGAGCGTAAAAAATTTTAACCTGGATCATCTATGACCAATCTTTATTCTTATTATACGCAAGTGGTATTCCTGCTTTTCATCATCATTAATCATCTGGTTGAAATATACCTCATGCGCCGCCAATTGGGAGTTTTTCAAACTAACGCCACCACGCCTCCTGCGGAATTTGCTTCCTACATCAGCGCCGCGGATCATCAAAAGGCTATCCGATACGCTACATCTAAGTTGAATCTCTCTCAAATCCATTTAATTTTCGATGCTGCACTTTTGATTTATTGGTTTCCACTGCGAGGAGCAGAAAAACTCTACCTGAG
>JBEIEO010000238.1:0-4299 GCA_040382895.1 Halobacteriovoraceae bacterium | reverse complement strand
GGGGTCTTAAATACCACAATGGTCTCAACTCACACCCCAGAGCTCTTAGAATCAATAAGGGCATCAAGCCCTTGTCTTACACTCCGAGAGGCCGACGCCACCAGGGTCACTCAGGTTGTAACGGGCTTTGACCCGAACATGAAAATCACCCAGGAATCAATTCAGAAGAAGTTTCTTAAGAATCTGAGTGCAAAAGATCCCAAAGAACATTTAGAGAACATTGTCTTCCACTATGCCACTCTGTACTTACTTGGAGTTTACCACCATGCCGTCACCAGAGAAAATGTCACGCTGGAAGGAAAACTCATCGACTATGAAGATGTGGTGTTTACTGCTTCTGGGGATGAAATCCTTATTCGATTTGAACTGCAACAGTGCCAGAAGAAACAAGCCCCTTATCCCTGGTACAAAGGCCAGCGACTATTTACATCATCTTTACACATTTACCTCGATGCCATTGAGCTAAGTGCCATGGGGCTTGAGTATCTGTTCAATTGGAAAGCACCTGTTAAAAATGTCAAAACCCTTTTCTGGAATATGCTTAAGCGCCTGGAGCGGGAGATTTTTGATATTGATCCTGAATTCATGAATGTCACAAAGATGCTTCTGGGAGATGAAGCCCTCTATCAAAAGGGTGAAAGTTCAACCAAGGATATCTTTCCTGGGTCAAAGATACTGAATAAAATTCCGGACTGGAAGATTGAAATTCTGAAAGAGCAAGATCTCATGGTTTATAGACATGTGACCTATGGAATGAAGCTTAAGCGACCTCAATTGAAGACTCATTCGCCGGTGAAGTTACCTCAAACCTTGCTGGAAGATGGCTTGGTAGAAAAGATCCTTCGACGCCTGCAACTTGAATCCACCAAGGGTGAGCTGACGCAGGAATCAGCACTAATTTCCAGCTCTGAGGCCAATCGCTACCTTCTTAATCATCTCTTCATTTTTCCTTTTGAATTGAAGAATCGTAAAATCAAATTAAAGTTTTATAATCGCAAAAAAATTCACCATCAAATTCAGGAGCTAGTTAAGTCTCTGGGAGCAAAGTTTTTAAGATTTGAAGAAGAAGCTGCGGAGGGAAATTTCAGAGTAATCAAAGGGGCATGTGTCTTATTAAATGAACAAGAGCATACTCTTCTTATTGGTCCGTATCTGGTAAAATAGGGTCAGGCTTTTGACCTGACCCCTCAAAACCAGCTTAGTAGATAACTTTGACTTGCTTGATTAAGGCACCGTAACGAACCTCAGAGGAATCAGAGGTAAACTCAATAGTAATGGAGTCCGTCTCTGCGTAATCAGTTTCATAATTACTGCCGCTGCCCGAGAGGCGCTCGATCACTGTCCCTTTCGCATCTTTAAAAATGACAAAATCATAATTGGCCTCGGTTTCGTATTTCTCAATTACCAGCTTAACGTATTTTGCCCCTGGAAACGAATACGACTTCGAAATCTTAGCGTTGTTGGCGTATGGATGAGCTGTTTGGAATACCTCAGTTAAACTTTCAGTTCTCCAGAGAGAGTCATCCGGACCCTGACGAGGAATCCGTGTATCAGTCAGGAAGTTATAGGCATCCACGCGACCACCTGAGATTGTGGTACGGCGATAAGCTGCTCCTGGTACTGTCGTAAGCATGAGTCTTTCACGAATTGCTTTCACGTCCTGTCGACCCGTTTGAGAAAGAAGAAGGCCTAGAACACCAGAGACATGTGGAGTGGCCATCGATGTGCCTGAGAAAACCTTGTATCCATTATTTGGTGTTGTTGAAAGGATGTTATGACCAGGAGCTGCGACGTGAACAGTGCGCTTACCATAACAAGTGAAAGTGGCCATAGAGTCACCATTGGTATGAGCGGCGACACTGATGACGTTATCCACCTGATAGTTAGATGGATATTGAGGCGAAGAATCGTTATTGGTGCCATCGTTTCCGGCAGCAGCTACAAAAAGAATGCCTTTGTTCCTGGCCGCTTTAATGGCGTCTTCCAGAGTCTGTGAGAATCCACCGCCACCCCAGGAGTTTGACATGATGTCTACGTTCATTTTGGTCGCATAATCGATGGCCTCAACCGCATCTGCCAGTGAGCCAGAACCAGAATCTGAAAGAAACTTCACGGCCATCAGTGATACATCGTTCATCACACCGGCAACACCGATACTATTATGACGGGCACCGATGGTTCCCGCGCAGTGAGTTCCGTGTGCATTTCCATCCATCGGATTGCCGTTATCAGCTTGAGCGTTCCAACCATAGACGTCATCAATATAGCCGTTGCTATCATCATCTTTACCGTTACCGGCAACTTCTGAAGTGTTTACCCACATGTTGTCTTTCAGGTCAGGGTGATTGTAATCAATCCCGGTATCAATCACCGCGATGACGACTTTCTTAGAGCCTTTGGTAATTGCCCAGGCCTTCTCAGCGTTGATATCTGATCCGGCCAGCCCCACAGATCCAGAGTAACCACCATTGCGATCTGGTTCGTTAGAACCGGTATTGTTTAATCCCCAAAGTTTGTCATAAAGAGAGTCGGAATTCGCATCAGAACCTACCGCTTTGTAGATAAAGTTTGGTTCAGCATAGAGCACTTCCGGAAGTGCTCTGAGTTCATTCATCAGAGTGAAAGTCGACTTGGCATAGGTTTTAAATACCATGTAGTCGCCGGCCGTGAGATTCATGGTCTTTTTCAGCTCAGCTCCCAGGAGTGATTTTTTGGCCAACAACTTCCCCATGGTCCCTTTTCTCACCTTCACCACCACTTCACCTGGAACATGTGGGGCATCGTAGGTCAAAGGCTTGGCAGAAGCGCCAACGGCCGCAAGAGCTAGTACAGCGGGGACAATTAATTTCTTCATGAACTCTCCTGGAAAGATAAACGGGATATTTTCAGTGTAAGGCAGGGGGCCAAACGTGGAGAGAAGGTAAAAAAGGCTAACGCAGTCAGCTATTTAAAACCATAACAGTCGGTTAAAATTTACCGATCTTTGAAATTATCCGAATCTGTAAGACAATCATGGGGTGAGGAGAAAATCTGATGATTTACAATAAAAGCGGTCACCCGGTAGAAGTGAAAAAAATCTCGATTCGTCTTTGGAGCTTGAGAGACGAAATTGAAGCAGCTATCGGACGCAGAATCAAAGAATGCGAAGCCGCAGGTATTCCTCTTTTTATCGACGACATCAAACGCTTCTACAACCTAAACCTATCTCAGTCCTTGAACGACCAAAGCAACGTTATCCCGCTTCACGCTCAAAAAAATGAAACTGAATCCATGGCCAATCTGATGGAAGAAGTCGCTGCCAAAGAAGCTCCGGCAACTGAAGCCCCTGCTCCTGAATCAGTTGAGGCCCCCGCAGCTGAAGCACCTCCCGAAAGTAAAACTTTCACCGAAGCCGAACAAATCATCGCCGAACAGAGTAAACAAGGCCTTGAAACAAAAAAACCCAATCCAATTCTAGAGCGACCATACCAGCGCCAGGCCCCGGATTTGAATAAAATCTCCTACGGATTTACCTTCCTCGCCGATATCAATATGGAAAACATCCTCTGTTTTACCAAGGATAAATTCCTGCAAGGGCAGTCAGTGGTAGTGGAATTTTTAATTCCTCAGAATTTCATGCTCACGGCCGATGTGACTTACTGTCACTACTATGCTCTTCGCAGCCGTATTATTTCATCAACTAAGCCTGACTATCGGTTGCAGTGTCGCTTTTCTTTCTCAATTCCCGGCGAACGGGATACTCTGAGAAACTTTTTGAAGTCCATTGAGCCGACTGTTCCACAAGGTTCAAAAAAGCCCAAGAAACAAGCAGAAGATGATTCCCTAGGCATCTAACTAGGGTATAATCTTCTCAACATGAAATCCATCCTGAGACCTACTCTCTCCTCTTTCCTGGTGATTTTTTTCGCCATCATCCTGCTTTTTTTAGGATTGTTTGCTGAGGTCTTTGAGACAAGGACTCCGGAAGTTAATCTGGCGCAGATCTACGCCAACCCCATACCAGTCAATGAATTTCAAACGCTGAAAACTCTGCGCATGACCAACAAGCAAGGTAACTTCTTATTAGAAAATACCCATCCTGATATGAAACTCGAAGGACCATGGCAGATGCTTGAGCCTCAAGCCCTGAAAGTAAAATCTGATGTGGTTTCAAAGATTGTAGATGCTCTGAACATTGTTCGGGTTCGAAACTTTCATCGCCTAGAGCCGATTAACATCACCAGCTTCTCTCTGGATAACCCGACCCTGACTTTAGAATTCAAAACCAAGTCTGATAAAGTTTATGAGATAAAAATGGGT
>JBEIEO010000237.1:0-4308 GCA_040382895.1 Halobacteriovoraceae bacterium | reverse complement strand
TTGAGATGGATGGATTTGAATCTAACGAAGGCGTTATCATTATGGCCGCTACTAACCGTATCGACGTTCTCGATCCGGCGTTGCTGCGTCCTGGTCGATTTGACCGTCGAGTAACGGTTGGTCGTCCAGATGTTCGCGGTCGTCACCAGATTCTTAAAGTTCATACCCGTAAAACTCCGCTTGCCGGAGATATCAATCTGGAAGTTATCGCCAAAGGTACCCCTGGGTTCACTGGTGCAGATCTGGCCAACCTTGTGAACGAGGCTGCTCTGCTGGCCGCTCGTGATGGCAAGAAAGCTCTGGCCATGGTGGATTTTGAGAATGCTAAAGATAAAGTGCTTATGGGTGTGGCCCGTAAGTCCATGATGATCTCTGAGAAAGAGAAAAAGCTAACAGCTTACCATGAAGCCGGTCATACTCTGGTGGGAATGAATCTTCCTCACACTGATCCGATTCACAAAGTTTCCATCATGCCTCGTGGACAGGCGTTGGGTGTAACTCAGACACTGCCAAATGAAGACATGCTGAATCTCTCTCGTGAAAAAGGTGAGAACTTCATCTCGTTTTTAATGGGTGGTCGTGTTGCTGAAGAAATCGTCTATGGCGAAATGACCAATGGTGCTTCTAACGATATTGAGCGGGCCACTGATCTTGCCCGTAACATGGTCTGTAATTGGGGTATGAGTGAAAAGCTTGGTCCCATTAACTATGCTAAACAAAACGGCGGCATGATGTATGGTGGAGATTCTGTTTCATTTTCAGATGAAACCAGCCGTAAGATCGATATGGAGATTGCTAACTTCGTCCATACTAACTACGAAGTGGCCAAAAAAATCCTGAACGAAAATATCGATGCTCTACACCGTGTAGCCTTGGCCTTGGTGGATTGGGAGACTCTGGATGCTGAACAGATCCGCGACATCGTTGCGGGTAAAGATATCGGCAAACCAGAGCTTTCAAAGAAGCCAACTGATGCTCCTCCTCCAGCAGGCACAGTGGTTGGTGCCAACCCAATGTTCGGCGGAAAACCGTCACCAGCTTAAATGAAATTCAAACGAATGGGAGTGATGAACATCACTCCCAATTCTTTCTCAGATTCCCATACCAATCTTGCTGACATTCAAAAGACCCTGAAGACTTTTGGGCGGATTGAAGCTCTGGATATCGGAGCTGAGTCCACGGCTCCAACGACCAGTGCCATAACCTGGCAGGAAGAGTGGGGGCGATGGCAGATGATGTTGCCTTTGTTACCCAATATCAGGGCCACCATCAGTGCTGATACTTATCATCCGGAAACAATTTTTCTTTTGGTGAAGCACTGGAAAGATAACAAGATGATTCAGGATTTATTCTGGAACGATGTCTCCGGGAAATTTGATCATCACGTGTCGGATTTTTTGAAAGAGGGGAAGCGCTTTCATTATGTCCTATGCCATAACCGTGCTCCTACCCGGGAATTGACCGGCAAACACATGGAATACGTCGGAAAAGATGATGGGAGAATTGAAGAAGAGTTAAGTGATCTGTTTGGCCCCAAAAAACATGAACGGGTGATCTTTGATCCTTGTTTGGGATTTTCCAAGACCTATGATGAGAACTGGTACATCCTGAATCACTTCAGTGAATTTCAGCGGCGGATACGCCATCAGCATTGGTTGTTGGGATTTTCCCGAAAATCATTTCTGCGCAAAAAATTTAATCTGACACTCGATAATCTCGAGGAGCTCGATAAGAAACATGCAGAAGTGCTAATAAGTGTCTTAATGAGCGCCGAAACAGGACTCTGGATCAGAACCCATCGTCCTGAACTTATTAACAACATTGCAATTTAGATAGTTTAGCACTCTGATCTTAAGTAATTTTCTATTTTCGTCGATAATACTCGGTAGTTCACGTTGGGAGTTATTCATGCAGGATTCCACTAAGCGATCAAAAATTCTCATCGTTGATGATGATCGCGATATTCTCGAAATGCTTTCAGATATATTCAACGCTGAGGGATTCAAAGTGGTGACGGCCATTGATGGTGTAGATGCGACCTTTAAATTTAATAACGATACCTTTGATGTCATCATGACTGATATTAAGATGCCAAAAAAAGACGGCATTAAATTCATTCAGCATGTGAACATGGTGGAAGGCAAGAGGATGACCAAGGTGGGTTCAAAGCACAAGCCTATTCCTATCGTCTTGATCAGTGCAGCTGTGGATGAATACACAATGGAATTAGAACTCATTAATCATGTGGACATCATTGCCAAGCATTTCACGGCCAAGAAAGCAGTCCAGAAAGTTCAGGGTCTTTTGTTCAAAAAACCATTCAGTACCTAAGGTGCTAATTTAGAGTTTAAGGCCGGAGACACGATCATGAAAGAAGGAGATACGGATGACAATATCTACTTCGTAAAAAATGGGCTTCTCAGAGTTACGAAAAAGGACAGAGACGGCCAGGATGTTCTGGTTTGCACAGTTGGACCAGGAGAAATTGTAGGGGAGTTGGGATTCCTTTTAAAGAAAACCCGCTCTGCTTCCGTCGTAGCAAGTCAGGATTCAAGTCTGATCCTCATTCCCAAGCAGAAGTTTGAAGAGATCATCAGTGAACAGCCCAAGTGGTTTAAGGTGTTGTTTGAAACGATTTCGACAAGACTCGAAGAAACAACGACTCAATTAGTTGAGGAACGATCCAAACGTATAAATTCTAATAAGTAAGTTTCACAAACCGGATATTTTCATCTGACTTGAGTCTGTCAGACGGGATTAGTTGTATGGTTCGGCTGATGTGTGGTTAGCAATAACAAAAAAGCAGATAGCGAAAAATCGAAAAACTCATTACCATAAGAGTAAAAGCATTCTTAATTTTTTCAGGGTTATTTAATATGATGTATCTAGGCATTATTGAAAAAACAAAAAAAAGCCTAGAAAAAAATGTTCTGGTAGAGTTAAAAAATGATGCTCAGACCTTGATTGAAGATAAACTTCACCATAACAGTTTTTTTATTGAGGACAACATTTCTTTTGGTTACCTCGCTATCTCGATAATTATCTTCGGTGTGATTCTTTTTTTCTTACTTCTCTACCTCATCTACCGGCGACATCAAAGAAACCAGCAGCGGCTAGATGATCTGACAAAAGTCCTTGAGCTGGAGAGAATGGCCAGTATTCAGAGCGCAAAGCTTGCCTCGCTGGGCGAAATGGCAGCTGGCCTGGCCCATGAAATCAATAATCCTTTAGCTGTTATCATGGGCCGTGTAGAGATCCTTATGGATATGATGAGCAAGGAGAACGCCTCACCTCTTGAGATTAATAAGAACCTAGGAAAGATTCAGGAAATGTCGGTTCGAATCTCAAAAATAGTCAATTCTATGCGAAAAGTTTCTAAGGGCAGTACTAGCGGTGAGTTGACTTCAATCCGCCTGGCAGAAGTGCTTGAGGATATTCTCAACCTATGTTCTCAGCGAATGAAGAATAAATCGATCCAGCTGACTTATGAAGCTTCTGACTTCGACTTTCTGGTGAAGTCAAATTTTACCCAACTTTCTCAGGTGATCATTAATATCATCAACAATGCCATCGACGAACTGAATAATAAGCCGGATGATGAGCGAAAGATCTCGATCACCTTAGGTCATCACTCTGATCATTTAGTTTTGAATATTTCTGACAGTGGAGAGGGCATACCTGCCAACGTGAGAGAGAAATTATTCCAGCCTTTTTTCACCACAAAGGATGTCGGGCAGGGGACGGGTCTAGGACTATCCATTTCCCGTTCGTTGATGCAGGATTTAGGTGGTAGTCTCACGCTGGCGGAAACAAAAGAAACGTGCTTTCAGATTAGTATCCCGAGATACTAATTCCCGAGATCATGCAGTGAAGTTCCTCGATTATTATCAATCTAAAACATGTCTCTAATGGAGAAACTGATTACTCATAGACTATTTGTATAAATCAGGATTACGATCTGAGTATGAAACTTTCTGGACTGACTCTGGAAACCATTTATTTTGAAGACTATCTGTCGTTTCTGACTGAAGTGCTGGAGCTTGAGCTTCAAGAGCTGACTGATATCTCGATGCGCGTAGATCTCACTGGTACTTGGCTTGAAATCAAAAAAGTTCCAACGGCACCCCATCAGGTGGCGAGTAACGTGGAGTTTTCTCTCGCCTGGGATGAATACGAAGCGCTTAAGCAAAAAGTCAGTTTTTTCTATTATCGCCGCGGTCCAACGCGCTTTCTTTTCCTAGGGGCAGATGATCAATTATGCAGCTTAGTTGACCCTGATGGTCGACTATGGCGCTTCGTTCCCCAGTC
>JBEIEO010000236.1:0-4344 GCA_040382895.1 Halobacteriovoraceae bacterium | reverse complement strand
CGGTGAGGTTGAAGTGGCAGGATCCGTATTTTCGTTTTTCGAGATTTTCCTTGCCTCAATCGTTGTTTCCGGGTTCCTGAGATTTAATAAATGAAACTTTCGAGGGCCTAGACCCAAGAAAACCGCCTGGCCAATATTCAACTCCTTCACGATATTTGGATGGACGCGAAACTCATTTACTTCCCTCGTACTTCCCTTGCCAGTCTTGGTTCCATCCTCAATGACATCTGTTTCTTTCTTTGAAAGGTAGGTTCCGAAAAGAGAGGAGACGATTTCAGCGGACTCAGGGCCTGATTGCCTGAGGAATATGAAGTTTGAGTAACACTCAAAGAGCTGCTTCATGAAAGGCTTTCCCCCGGCAAGGGCGTCAAAATCCTGCATCGACTGGACGGCCGTATAGATCTGAATTCCGGAAGATCTCGCCTTGTTAACAAGGTCGATGAAGTCTTGGAATAATATTGAGCCCGCCTCATCAATAAAGACCGCAAAAGGCGCATCGATGTTTTGGCGAGAGCTTGAGCTACTTACACCCCGGTAATGGGAGAGCTGCAAAAGTTCGTTCACAAATATTTTTCCGATTGTCCGCGCCATAGTACCATACCCTTGAGTGGAGGCTCCGATGTAGATACAGGCCCCTTCTTCAAGTGCCCGCCTCATAGTCATGGCGCGAGTTTTGTAAGGGGCATCAGGGGATTCATTATGGGAATCTTTGAGGAGTTTTCCGAAATTTGACCGGCAAATAGTTTTAAGATTTGCAATTAGGCCTGAGGCTTCGTCTTTTCCCTTATGAGAAAGAACTCCCTCCAGGATGGTATGGAAATCGACTATTTTATTTTTTGATTTCAGATCAAACACAACATCACTGAGGATTTCCTGAGCGCGGTTTAAGTAGTACTGCTCTGGATTTAGCCCCCAGTTAAAGGATCTGATGACGCCTTCGACTACCTGTTCAGAATCAAGGTTTGCCAGTGGATTAAACTGACTTGCGTTTTGATAGTGCTCCGAGAAAATGTAGTACTTTCTTCCATACTTTTGGCAAAGAGCGATGAAGGTTTGAATTTCTGAGTTGGCACCCTTTGGGTCGATGTAAACCAATGGCCGCTCATTTCTCAGATTGTTTTCAATTAAGATCTTAAAAAGATAGCTCTTCCCCCAGCCGCTTGCTCCGGATATGAAGGTGTGCCGAGAGAAGTTAATTTCAGAGAATTTTACCAAGCGCCTCTCATTTATTGAATAACCTAATTCATCAGGCTTCTTTGAGGATTTACGGTTATTAAGCATAGATCTTTCTATGGTTTTCTCCTTTGTCCCTAGGCCCTCAATCATATTTTTTAAGATCGCTGGAAGCTTTTGAGAGATCGCTAGGGAGAGATCAAAAGCGAATTTTCCCAGAAAAGCCGATAAATCGGAGGCTATTTGCTCAATCAGATTTGAAGATGATTTAGATTTCATATCATTTTTACTCATAAACAACTTCGGTCGCTTTATGTTCATCAATAATAATGGTCCTACCGTCCTCAAGCTTTTGGATGCGCTCAGGAATAGTCATTTCAATTATGCTTGGCCTAGGAACCTTCTGTTTTAGTCCCTCCGGTAAAGGAACATCCATAACCCTGTACTTAACTGCAGATGAAGGAATAATGACCGGAGTTGCAAAATCCTCAGTGGTTGGGATTTTCTTATTCTCTTGAAGAATCATTTGTGGGAGTTCTCTATTTTCAGGATCATCTTTAAAGAAAAAATATCCAAGTGCGGCGCCCGCCGCCATCCCAAGGCCTCCCCATATAAGTGCATTCGGGGTTTTTGAATAGGAATCTGGACTCAGGGCACTTCCCGAAAATGCCCCTATTCCACCGCCAGCAAGTCCACCATAGACCATGGATTTTTTAAGCGAGGCACATGAAGATCCTAAAAACAGTAAAGTTAGAAAAATTGAGAGTTTCATATTTTAAACCTCTGGTTGAAATAGATAAGAACTTCCTTCCCAGCACTGATGAAGACCTTGGGCTCGTTGGTCTGCATTTCCTTTTTCATAAGGTCAGTCATCTCATCTGCTGAACTTAAAACACCTTCAAGGTAGCGATTACGGGCAGAATTTATTTTCATTTCCCCACTTGGGGTGGCAATCCTTGATTGACTGAGCTCAATTGAGCCTCGGGCAAAAGAAGAAGCGATCATGCCGGCCACATATAGCTCTTTTCCTGAGTAGTACTCACCAGTTAGTCCGGCAGTACCGTCCGTGTTAAGAAGGGATACTTCAATTGAATGCTCCTCTCCTGCAGCACCTGGGGTAATAATCTTTGTACAGCTAGCGATGACCCGCTTGTATTTTGTCATACCAAGACAGCTCAAGATCGTTCCATCTGGAAGGCCCTGATCAGGATGAACCTCAACAACAAGTGGTGATTCAAGGTTAGTGGAGACAATTGAGTTAAGTAGTCGCCCCTTTAAAACACTGGCCGTTTTAAAATCATAGCTTGATGTAAAATCCCAAATAGCAGGTTTATCGCGGTACTTTTCAATGAATTGATCAAGAACTAAGGATGATTTATGAATATCTTTTATCTCTGGCGCCAGAGTTCGAATTTTTGATGGGACTTTGTTCCTTTTTTTTGAGGGAATAGTGGCAGAAGCTTCTCTACGTGGTCTGATAGAGACTTGTGAGAAAGTAGGACAAGGGATAAAAAGTATAATTAAAAAAAATAAAATCATATGGACCTAATACACAATTTTTCCATCAACGATGATAGGAAGTCCCTTGGAGAGGAATATATGGGTTTCAACCTTGGAGCCATTAATGTCTAAAGATGTTGCCGTTTTGTTCACAATATAAAGAGATGAATCTCCTTCGTGGATCTTCACTTTCGGGTCTTCATATTTTTTGACATAAGTCATGTTGGCCTTTCCTGGATGAATGTAGACAAAGTCATGCTGCCGTTCCTCCATATTGATGAGCTTAAAGTGAAAATTCATATCCTTAGAGATAACCACCATGTTTTTAGGTTCGTTGAAATTACCTATCGGTCGCATGACAATCGATTTTCGATTTTTAGAAAATGTCACATCAAAATCACTCCCCTTTCCAGCTTGCATAAATTCAACAGGCTCACGGAAGTGAAGTGTGGTAGGTGAACTTGTGGATAAAAAGATATAGGCCACAGTTTTTGGTATGATGAAGGCGTCCATGCTTACCCCTCAAGTGTTGGTTCATCAATTTTTTGAACCCGAAAGAAAAATGGATAGTTTTCAGAGACATTTACAGTGATTTCAAAGCGCCTGAGTCCCAATTGATCTTTAACAATTACAGAACAAGTGGAAGTGTCTGCCCGGGAGAAGAGAACGTTCTCATGTCCTACAAGGTTAAGGACTTTGTAGTTATCAGCAATGAGAACATCGAAAATATCGGGCTCAACCATCTCCTTTTGAAGATTTTTACTGATAATTTGTGTGATGAAACTTCTGCAGAATAGATCAAGCTTGGGTATCTCTTCCGTTTTACCATCTGTTAGGATATAGACTCTATCTCCTTTTAAATTAAGAAGGCTTAAACCCAAAAGGATCAGAAGGATTACTAGGATGAGTGCATCCTTATTTTTAAAGATTTTGATTTGTTTTTCACCACTCCATCTCATTGGCGAACTCCTTTTGATTCTTGATTTCGAATCGGCTTATGGTTTGATCTTTGTTTGTGACCCGATTGGTTTGATTTGAGTTTTAAAACCTCGTAATCGATAGGCCGCAGTGGTCGAGAATTTCGATGAGCTGCTTTTTTGTAATGAAGGAAGAGCTCTTTTTGTGTGGAATCGGTTCGAGAGGCTGTTTTGCTGTTGTCTTGAGTTAGTGCTGATTTTGAAGCTACATAGTTCTTTTTAACGTTGAAGACAGAGTCAGCAGCAACAATCGAGCGATCAAACGTAGTTGAAAAAATGCTAGATCGAGCACCCTTCGCCATATTGAGCTTATGACCCTCATTTTCTCTAGAATGTGATGATGTATTGCCTTTAGAAAAATCTTGAGTATTTGACTGCTCGTTTATCACGTTTCTACTAAGTCTAGACCTTGCCTCAATAGATTTTTCACCAAGTCTGTCTAAACTTTTGGATAGTCCCATCTTGCCTAAAGTTGCTAAACCAAAGTTTTTTCCAAAAATAACCTTTGATGCACTTGCGAGGGCGAGTGATTTCCCACCTGATAGAGCGGCCGTAACCGTGGTCTTAGTGAATGTTTCAGCAGCTGTTAGAACTCCTGAGCCTGAAAGAAAGCCGCTTACAATTGTTGGTACAAATAGAAGCATTATTGCCATGATGCAGAAATTTAATAGATTCTCCAAAGACATAAAGTAGT
>JBEIEO010000235.1:0-4353 GCA_040382895.1 Halobacteriovoraceae bacterium | reverse complement strand
GGTCTCAAAGAAGCTTCCGCCTTTCTTCGCTTTGGTGAAGTAAATCAATATTACAAGGACACTTTTTCCACTTACTTTAACAAACTGCAAAGGCTTAAGACGCAGAGATCTGTTATTGGTTATGGCTTTATTGATCTCTGAAAGCAGCTGGCGCCCCAAGCATCTAGAAAATTTAAATGACACGAGTGAGATAGTTAGTTAAAGCTATCTCACTCATTACTTCATCACCTTGGCGACGGTAAACTGAATATTAGAAACTGCCCCTTTTGCTGGTGATGAGGACAAAGTGTTGTCGTCTTTGTGGTGGGTAATATATCTTTCACAGAGCGTTTAGAATGAAATGAAGGCTGAATTCCTCTGATAGCAACGGGTCGTTCGGGCATGAACGATCGTTCTACAGCCTATTTGTACTTATTCACTCCTGCCTAATTTGTTAAAAATGAAAAGGCGAGATAGCCAGCTGAGCTCAGCAGTGCTGTAAAAGTTAGAGCCATTCCAGTTACACGGAATTTGAAATTTTCATTATTCTGAGAAATACCATAAGCGTGCAATAACCTGCCAAGTAATGTAGAAAATCCTAGGAAATGAACTAGCAGAGGTGTAGCACCATGAGATTCAACTAAGTAAATCGCAAATAGGTTAAGCGGCACATATTCCGCAAAATTTGAATGAGCTCTCATGGCCCGAAGCATTTCGGGGTTCTCGGAGTGACCGATAGGAATTTTTGTTTTACGTCTTTTGCGAATAGTATTTATGCTTAAAACGAAAAAAAGAATAAGAAGGAGGGATGTATATAAGGAGACGATTTTCATTTTATTATCCGATTTTATGAGGAGTTTGGATTTATTATATCCTCTACAGTCGGCTAATCAATGCCACTGCACGCACGATTCGATCCTACAACTACATATCTTGATATAGTGAAATGATGAGAGGCAAGAAGCCTGATGGCAATGATCAGTGATTAGCGTTTTGTTATTCATAGTCCTTCGGAAATGGCCAATCTTTGTTAAGATTATGCTATCCAAATTTGTGAGATGATTTATGAAAAAAGCGCCAATTCCTGAGGATGAACAAGCTCGATTAAAAAAACTTCATGATTACGAAATTCTTGATACGCCTTTTGAGGCAAAGCTCGATCAAATTACTGAAGCCGTTGCTAGTGTCTGTGGAGCTAAAATTGCTCTCATAAGCCTTATCGATGCCGAGAGACAATGGTTTAAGGTCTAGTCATGGTTTGAATGCAAGGGAAACAACCAGAGACGTTTCATTAAGCATCTAAGAACCATGGAAATTGAAAAATCCAAAGGTAAAACGATGGAAGAGATCGCCGGAACCATCGGTGTCCATGCTGTCACACTCGCCAAATGGAAGCGCGAATACGATGGTCTTCATCTTGACCAGGCCAGGCGTCTCAAAGAGCTTGAAAAAGAGAATGCACGCCTCAAAAAGATCGTTGCACTCAAAGATATGAAAATAAGCTCGATCCCATTGATTAAAAGCTCAGGGAACTAGTAATTTATTTTGCCAAACTTTTTGGAAGATACGGCTATCGTAAAGTGACAGGGCTTTTAAATAAGGATGGATTCGATTTCGGCAAAGATCGGGTCTATCGAATCTGGAGATCAGAAGGTCCTCAGATTCCACAGAAGCAGCCGAAGCATGGAAGACTCTGGTTTAATGATGGATCTTTTATCCGTCTTAGTCCCGGATATCCCAATCACGTTTGGTCATATGACTTTGTAGCCGACCGAACGAGAGATGGAAGCGACTTTATAACACAATCAGGCGTCACCAGAGCTTAGGAAACGGGGCCTCCCGTTCCAGAAACATGTGCTTTGGATTGGGAGAAGCTATCCATGTAAATCAAGTCTTGGTAGTGGTATGGAAACTCCCGGCCAGTCAATCATCTGTTAAGTGCCCTCAATTATTATCAACAATTTCAACTGACTACTAAACAGGAACTAGACAAGACCGAGTAGAAAGGTCTTTTTTAAAACTCAAACGCATAAGCCCTTTCTGTGAGAGAATCTAAGCTTACGTAGGATTAAAGAGGCATTACTTATGGCATCAGCTCTCATCAAGGAAATTATTTTTTGTCAACACGATACCTTAAAGGACAGAGCAAACTTGCTGAGACCGATGATTGTGTCTACATCCGTGGCAGTCGCCATCACCTCCTTCTGCAGTGTGGTTTTTAGCCTCGACGTCTTAGTGAAAGAACTTTTAATCTTCCTCGCTGTCCTATTTGTCACGAGTTTCTTGATCAAAAAATTTTATAAAAACCCGATTCTCTTTCTCCCCTCGCTCTCGCTGTTGGCACTCTCCCTGTTCGCCATGATCGAATCACCGGAGTCGAACAATTGGCTGATCCTTCAAGTTTTTAGTTTAATAGTTATTAATTTTATCGGCTCCACTCGATGCAATGCCATGATGTTTCTCCTCATCTTGTTATCGTCGATCATCCTCCATCTAAACGGCCTCAAAGCCAGTGGTTTCATGTCCTCCCAACTAGTGCTTTTTGCGATTTTCCCAACGATGCTGTTCAGCTCTTACTATCGCAGCGTTCAGTCAATCGAGAAACTAAACAACATCCAACAGCTTCACAACCTTGAGCTCGAAATCCTGAAAAGGGAGAAGTTCGCAGAGCTCGCAAAGATCTCATCAGTGATTGCCCATGAAGTTAACAACGCGCTTACAACGCTGAACGGGAATCTCATATTATTTAAAACTAAGTACCCAGATGCCGAGAAGGAAATCACGAAAGCCGAAAAGAGCTGCGACCGGATCTACCAGATCGTCTCCCTGATCAAAATGAAGTCTTTTCCTGTGCAAGCAACGAAACAGTTCAATCTCTCCGAGGCCATAAAGGATGAAGTCAAGTTCCTAAAGCTGTCGGCAAAGCAATATTGGATCGAATTTGATGCCACACGAGTTAAAGATGGCATTAGTATCGTTGCAAATGAGACAGAACTGATTCAAGTTTTCACGAATCTGGTGAGTAACTCCGTGAGCGCGCTTAAAGATATGCCTTTTCGCGATACTGGAAGGCTTATTAAAATTTTGCTCGATAGCGATGGCTACAAGATCACTCTCCAAGTAGAGGACAATGGAATCGGCATATCAAAGACAGATAGTGACAAGATCTTTAAAGAAGGATTCACTACAAAGGAAAAAGGAGAAGGTACCGGGCTGGGCCTTTTCCTCGTAAAAAAGATCGTCGAAAAGTATCACGGCTCAATTAGCTTTACATCTTCCTCTGGGGGAACCTGCTTCACCATAACTTTGCCTATTTCTCAAAAGCCATAACGATTATCTAAGGATAGTTTTGTTAATACCAGGTTAATCACTTCAAAATTATTATCCTTACAAATCGGCCCCATGTTATACTGGATTTATGGTCAAATTATCTATCTGTATAATCATTTTTTTTCTCACCGCTATCGCCTAGGCTCATCAATACAATTGTAAGGGTCTCGATCAAGACCATAAAAAGATGGTTCAACAGATCGGCCGAAGATGTGATAACCGGACTCAATGTCACCTAGATTTTCTATACTGGACAGCTTGCGGGGCCCCTATCGCCCATAGCGACCGGGAATTGGCATCCGTGCTAATCAGAAATCGAAATGAGATTCATAAGATTTGTAAATAGGTCAGGCTCCCATGCCCTGCAGTGCCTAGCAATGCCTATTGCGTGTCTCAAACTTTTTTTACTCGGGAAGAAGTTTTAGCAAAGGATTATAAGATTTCAGTCAAATTTTTCCTGAATAAGGGTACGGAAAGGACGCTCAACCTTTATTCGTCATCTTCTTAAGATGTAATCCTAAAAACACCATCCCGATCCCACTGAGTACATGCCATATCGCGTGGCCATGGAGAATAAGATTGCCAGGCTCACACCAAACACGCTTAAGATCAAGTTGAGAAACAGTTTGAGCGCCAACCATGGTTACTAAGCATAGCCAAAAATACCTAAATTCTTTTAGGCGTTTCTCGCGTATACCTAAAAAAAGTTCTAGTACAAACATCAACACCACTTGCACCACGACTGACTGCTGAACTGGGATATTCCAAAAGACAAGAAACCAAAACATACACGTGGATAGAAACATCAAAAACCAAAAAAAAGCATAGTAACTAAAAGGATCTTGCTTTAAGAGACGTTTGAATTGAACTCCTAAGGGAATACAAATCATCACAAACATACCCAAGAAATCAAAAAACTGCGAAAAGAAATTATTAGAGGCGTGATAGGTAAAGGAAAAAAAACCGCAAACAATAATTCCCCAACCAAAGTCACGAACAATTTTGTTTTTCTGCGCATTCAACTTCACCATGAGAAAAATACCG
>JBEIEO010000234.1:0-4374 GCA_040382895.1 Halobacteriovoraceae bacterium | reverse complement strand
GTGTTCATTGATCAGGAAGTTCGCAAGAGTTCTGGTATCCACCAGCTCCAGAGATTCAAGAGTGTTGTTGTTACCAACGTCAACAATCTGCCCCAGAAGCTGCTTAGCTCGGTCTTCACCTAATGTACCAAGAATGAAGTCACGACCTTTGTTTTCAGAGAAAAGTAATTCGGCATCTTCATTGATGGATGAGTAAAACTCTTCCAGCACTCGTTTCACCATCCATATCGGTGATTTTGAAATAGAAGACATGGTGTTAATCATACGCTTAACATCATTATCTTTCATGTGTTTAAAGATCAACTTGGTGGTCGTTGGCCCCAAAGCCGATAAGAGGATTGCAGCCTTCTCCTGACCGGAGAGGAGTGCATACTGCACATCAGGTTCTAAAGCTTTATTTTCTTCGGCCACAAACGTACTCCTATAACTTCAAACAAAAATTAAGCGATTTCTTTTTGCCCATCAGCAGTGTGGATCATGTCATGAACCACCTGAGCTGCTTTTCCAGGATTCTGCTCAACTAGGGAAATAATTTTCTCTCGTAGCATGTTCCCTTCAATCTTCTCCGGATTCAACTTGTCTTCAATTGATGGAAGTACATCCTCAAGTCCCGGCAGGCGCTGGTTGGCCTGGATTTTTTCAAGTTCTTCGATGGTTTTAGGCAGGAAGTCTTCGATGGACTCCACTGAGTTTTCTGTCAACCACTGGATGAACGGACGAACAACCATGAAGAAGAAGAGCGAAATGATGGCACCAATCATCAGGTACTTAGTGATATTCTTCATCAGCTCACGGTTTTCACGCGCTCTCATGATGGCTTCCATTTCTGCCAGATCTTCTTTTGCGAACTCCATGTTTTTAATGACAAGTTTGTCACCGCGATTAACATTAATTCCCAAAGAACTAGCGACAATCTGCTGGAAGTTCTGAAGTTCATCTTCCGTCCATGCCTGGTATTTTGTTACAGGAATGCCATCTTCATTCAGCATTGGCGTTCCGTCTTTGGCAAGAACTGGAACCTTCTTACCATCAACCATCACTGCTACCGACATATTGGAAATTTCTGCAGTAGGTTTTTTTGACTTAGTTACGATGGTTGGCACTGCCATATTTCTGGTAACAAGAGACTTATCAACATCGTTACGTGTTTCAGGAATCCCCGGCTGTGGAGTTTCACCTGGAAG
The DNA here is from genome assembly GCA_040382895.1 of Halobacteriovoraceae bacterium. Classification (GTDB taxonomy): domain Bacteria; phylum Bdellovibrionota; class Bacteriovoracia; order Bacteriovoracales; family Bacteriovoracaceae; genus Peredibacter. The sequence continues at coordinate 3,190 of JBEIEO010000234.1, read as the reverse complement.
ATTTGAGCGCGCACCCGGAATCCCCTGTGGAGATGGACGCACTCCTACCATTTTTTGCTCATTACGAACTTCTGAAACCACAGCTGCGTTTTCAGAATCATACGTTGTCTGAGTTTCAACCTTTTCAGTGAAATCCATTTTTAATGCGACTTTCGCAATAACTTTACCTTCACCGATTACGCGTGAGAGGATCTCTTCCACTTTCTTTTCGTACTGGGCATTGAGTTTTGTCTCAAGAGCGATTCTATTTGCTGTCTCAGTCGACATCTGATCGCCATCATTTTCTGAAAGCTTCTTACCACGGGAATCGATAACCACCACATTGTGCGAACGCATACCATCAACAGATGAACTTACCAGAGACTGAATCCCTTTAATTTCATCATTGGTCATAGTTACACCACGCTCAACATCCAGAACGACTGAAGCACTTGGTGGCTTTCTTTCTGATACGAACGGAGAAGACTCAGGAATGGAAAGGTGGATACGAGCACGTGTAACACCCTTGATATGCATAATCGTTTTTACTAACTCTCCTTCAAGAGCTCTTTGTTTATTAATTTTTTGAACAAATGATGTTGTACCGAAGGCTTGCTTGTCAAAAACTTCATAGCCAACAGTACCTGTAAAATTCACACCTTTCTTGGCAATTTCAAGGCGCCAGATTTCAACCATATCTTCAGGAACTTTAATGGTCTTGCCATCGTCAGCCACCTGGTAGGCGATCTTACCTTCTTCGAGCATTCTGGCTATTACAGCTGAATCGTCTTTGGTGAGGTCAGTATAGAGAACTTTGTAATCGGTCTTACCAGCCCAGATAATAATCCCTGCCATCAGGGCGACTACCAGACCGGCGACTCCAATCAAGCCAAGTCTTCTGGTCATGTCGAGTGACCGGAAGAAATCGACGAAGTTCTGAATTGTCTGAGACATGAAGTTATTCAACTGAATCCTCCTGATTCATCGAGCCGATTACATCCTATAATCAGATCTGCATTTTCATAATTTCGCGGTAAGCATCAATTACTTTCGTTCTTACCTGGTTCATCGTACGGAAAGCGATGTCCGCTTTTTCTACTGCCAACAGAGTTTCATGCAAGTTCTGGCTTTCACCACTGGCAAGTTTCTCCATAGCGATATTGGCTTCTTGTTGAAGACCATTAACTTTTCCAATTGAATCTTGTAGAAATTCCCCGAAACTCTTAGCTCCACCGGTCTCACCTACGCCGGGAGCACCTTCGATATCAAAGCCTTTCGCAAAATCGTTATCAACGGAACGACTCCAACCCCGGGCATCTGCATTCCCAAGAGTTTTCTGAAAGCCTGTAACGTCTTTAATCGCCATTTTCTATTCCTTAGTTCCCGCGGCCGATTTCTAAAGTCTTCATCGCCATCTGCTTAGTCGTATTGATTGCAGTGACGTTGGATTCATAGGCACGCTGAGCTTCTATCATGTTGGCCATCTCAACCATCGGGTTAATGTCCGGCATCGCCACGTACCCTTCAGAGTTTGCATCCGGATGGGTCGGGTCGTGCTTATAAACAACCTTGTCAGTATGAACAACTTCGGTGGCATGAACCGTTTGCGCATTCTCTGCTAATTCCCCTTCGAGAATTTCAGAGAATGCTTCTCTTTCCGGCTCTGATCCGAAAACCACTTCTTTCCTTCGATACGGGCCACCCTCTGCAGTACGAGTCGTCTGAGCATTAGCGATGTTGGAAGAATGAGCTTCCATTCGCTTTCGCTGAGCTGCCAGACCGCTTGAGCTAATTCTAAGACTTGAGAGTAAATCCATTCAGTTATCCTCTATTTCTCAGAGTTAATAGCGTATTTCATAATACCCATCTTCTTATTGATCAGTTGAACCAAGGCATCGTACATCAATTTGTTCTCTGCCATGCGGGCCATCTCCGCTTCAACATCTACAGTGTTTCCGTTCTCTGAGACCACACCATTTGGATCATCGTAGATTTCAGGTTCTAAATTATTGAAGCCACCGTTCCCGACATTGTGATGACGTCCATCTAAAACATTCATCTGCATCTGACCATCCACGTCCAGTGCCCTTGCCAGCGCCTCTTCGAAGTCCATCTTCTTGGCCTTAAAGCCTGGCGTATTGGCATTAGCGACGTTTGAGGAAATCAATTCCTGGCGCATCTCCCGGAAGTTCAATGCGGTCGTCAGTGCTTTGAGTGTCTTGTCATTCACGTCCATGTGAACAGTTCCTCAATAAATTAAAAACTAGCGTAGGTTAATGAAGTAAGCGGCACCTTCGCCTCTGTACTCATTGATCTTGTTTCTAAGCGTACGAATCGACACACCAAGAATCTTAGCGGCCTGTGTACGGTTCTCAGAAGTGAAGACCAGGGCTTTCTTAATCAGAAGTTTTTCAGCTTCTTTAAGAGACATAAGTTTGAATCCATCTTCATCTACTTCTGCAGATGTGAACTCAACTTTACGCTCACCATTTTCGATTGCCGCGAGGTCAAGAGTTTTGCCTTCCATTTTCGCAAGAGTCTTGCGGATGAAAGTGCGAAGTTCGTTCAGATTTTGATTCCAGTTGTAGTCAGAAAGCTTTTGAGCAGCTTCCTGGCAAAGAGTAAGATCACCAGCAGAAGTTTCAGTGGCGTACTCATTAATGAAGTGACGAGCAATCAACTCCACGTCTGTTCCTCTTTCACGAAGAGAGATCATGTCGATCTGCGCTCCGCTGAAATATGTGTATAAAGCACGTGAGAACTTTCCTGCACCTACCAGCTTCGAAAGATTCTTAGAGGAGGTAGCAAGAACGCGAACATCTAACTCGTAATCGGGTAGCTCTTGAAGGATAGTATAGAGGCGTTTCTGAAAAATATCATCCAGCGCATCAATATTGGCAAAAATTACCGTACCACCATTGGCAAGTTCTAGAACACCACGGTTAAAACGACCAGATTCATCGTCACGGTAACCAAGTACGATCTTCTCTACTGTCGCAGTATCAAGGCTACAATCCACAACTTCCAGTCGAGCATTTTTGCGAGCCGAATTTTGGTGAATATAAGCACCCAAAGCTTTCTTTCCAGAACCAGCTTCTCCGGAGATCAGGATAGGAGTCTTTGTCACGGCAACATTACGTGCCATTTCAAGAGCTGCGTTGAATTTTGGGTGATTGCCTACGAGATTTAAACCTTGAGATAACATTAGACC
>JBEIEO010000233.1:0-4375 GCA_040382895.1 Halobacteriovoraceae bacterium | reverse complement strand
CGATTACGAGTTGCTACTCTGAATCCTCAAATCTCTTGGGATCTGCTGTTCAACAGGCTTGTCTTTCTTTAGGAGGGACTTGGGATACATCAGTTTCACCGCCGAAGTGCAAGCTTACTAATCTCCCTCAATGCTTGGTAACTCCTAATACCTGCTCCGGGCTTTATTCTGTGCAAGTGGCAAGCTACCTGATGAAAGAGAATTATCAGACAATCCAAAGGAAGTGCTCTTCAAAATATAAAAATCTCTTCCAGAGCTTCTGGCGTGACTGTTACTGCTATGGCGCTGGTTGCACCTGTGATACCGGACAAGTCGATGGGTATACACGAGAAATTATGAATCAATGTGCAGATCACCAGACAGTGACTCTTCAGCATGATGTAACTACCTATCGATGCTGTAGACCTTAGTTATTGTTTCTACATTCTCTCTGGCGCTTCAATCCCCAACAGTTCGAGCCCCTTTTTAAGAGTCTCGGCCGTGGCCCGAGAGAGTTGCAAGCGTGAGGAGCGTAGTGGCTCTTCAGAAGACCCTACTGGGCATTCGGCGTAGAAGCTGTTGTAGGCGCGGGACAAATCATAAAGGTAAGCAGTGACAAAAGAAGGTTTGTACTGCTCAACTGATTGCTGGATCACATGGTGAAAATTCATGAGCACTGCCACGAGCTCTTTCTCCTGAGGTGTATCGATTTTAAGCTCAGTCGATTTCGGGGCACCTAGCTTATTTAACATGGAGTTAATGCGGGCATAGGCGTACTGGATATAGGGACCAGACTCACCATCGAGCTTAAGCCATTCCTGCATATCAAAAACAATTTTTTTGGCCGGATCAATCCGGGTCATGCCGTACTTAATGGCACCTTTAGCAACAATCTGCGCGGTCTTTTCAATTTCTTCTGCGGACCAATCATTTTCATAGCGTTTGAGATACTGCTCTTTAATCATCTTCACCATGTTCTCAATGAGTGACTGTAGCGGCACGATGTTTCCTTTACGGGAACTCATGGCCCCATCGGGAAGTTCCACAAAGTCATACTGAAGATGCTGACATTTTTTTGCATTCTCAAAGCCCATAAGCTCCAGCACTTTGAAGACCTGCTTAAAGTGGTGTTCCTGGCGCTTATCCACAACATAGAGATTTTTCTCAATGTGATAGTCCTGAAACTTCCGGCGCGCAAGTTCGATATCCTTAGTAGCATAAAGGCCATTCCCGTCGGTTTTTAGCAGCATACAAAAGCCTAGTTTATACGGCTCAAGATCCACCCCTACGGCTCCCTGGTCTTCTTTGAAGAGACCTTTGGACTGATGTTCTTTGACCAGTTTCACTGAAGCGGAATCTACTTCTGATTCCCAGTACCAGATATCAAATTTTACGCCCGCCCAGGCGTAAACTTCATTCATAAGATCAATAGACCACTGTCGCGTTTCTTTCCAGAGGTCATAGAACTCACCGGACTTCTGCTCAAGTTGCTTGAGGATCATGGTGAGCTGTTCGCGGTTCTGGGCCTCTTGATCTGTTCCGCGCTGGTCTTCTAAAAGATTGTGACCGGCGGTATAGAGAGTTCCAAGCCAGGCCCCTTTTTTAGTTTTTGGGACTTCGCCTTTGAAGTGAAATTTAAAATACCACAGGCATTTGGCCACATGGGTTCCCACGTCACCCGGAAAAGTTGAGGCCACAATATCAAAGCCCGCATACCGATGCAGTCGAATCAGTGCATCTCCGTAACAGAGATTTCTCATGTGACCCACGTGAAGTTCTTTGTGGGTGTTAGGTTGGGAGTACTCAATCATGGTCTTTGGCATGTTCTCAGAAAGTTTCAGCTTAAACTGATCACCGCTAGTGATGGCCGGGATAAGACGAGTGCCTACTTGATTGAAGTCGTAAAAAAAGTTGAGGTAGGGGCCGGCCACCAGCTTTTTAGTGATGAAAGAGGGAAGAGTCGTCATCTTCTCATCCAAAGCTTTAGCGGCCATGGCAGGATTTTGCTTGGCTTCTTTGGCGACAATAAAAAGTGGGAATGCCACATCACCAGCTTCTTTATTTGGAGTGGCACCCAGCAATTTGTAGGCACTCTCCCAAGTGAAATCCAGGTTGAAAGCATGTTTTATGCCCATAGCGAGGGCCTGAGCTAATTCCTTACGAAATTGGTCGTGAAAGCAAAACACTTGTGGTCCTTAATTCATGAGTTAAACAGACGATAAGCAATTTAATCGTTCTTCTAAGGTAACATAAAATGCTTTATCAGTTGATGCTTTTCTTAATAGTCACGGTCAGCCTGGCCGAAGCGGACTCTGGTGAAAAAGTCCTGAATGGCTATGATGGCAGAGTGGACATTATCTCGGAAGATTACGAAGCCGGTCCTTTTTTGATCTATGACTGTCAGAAAAAATCCTGGATTTGTGTTTTGGAGAGCTATCAAAAAGATTGTCTGGAAAAGCGCGCTAAGGATGTTCATGAGCTAAAGCTTGAACTAAGCTGTGCTTTTGTTGCTGAACTTCCCAATAAAAAATCCTGCTTTCAAAAGCAGCTCTTTATGGTTTCTCAGAACATGGGAAATCGCTTTTGTATCGGTGATGACTGGAAGCAAAAAGAGATGGATCTTTAGCTAGTTAATCAATTTTAATAGACATCAGCATATGCTTGCCGATGTTCTGAATGGTGAAAAGTTCACCGTGAGGTTGAAATCCCACCTTAGTATAAAATCCCATGGCTTTTTCACGGGCATTACACCAAAGAAGTGTGCATTGATTTTGTTTTATCACCGGGAAAGCCGTTTTTAGCAATGCTGAACTTAATCCCTGGCCTTGATACTCCGGGAGAGTGGCCATGCCACGCAAGCGGTATTGATAGGTTTCCGGAAAGGATTGGTGACGTTCGAAATAAAAAGACGCAACACTCACCAGTTTTTTATCCACGAAAGCACCAAGATGAAACGTGAGTTCATCATTGTCACCTTGAAACATGCAGTCTTCGATAGTACCGCTGGGCCGCAACATTTTGTGACGGATCGGGTAGGTGTCGATGGCTTTAATTCTTAATACTTCCATGAGCCCATCAAGATAATGGCAAGAGTCGGCTTTGAAAAGAGATTTAAAATCTCGAAACCCTAATCAAATGCTCCAGACCTAACTTTCCAACGGTTTGAATGAAAGCTTCAAAGGCCAGATTCGGAATTTTGGTTTCCGGACCCTGCCAGTCGGTTTTTAGAGTTAGCAAACAAAACTTTCCAACCTCCGCCACACCAATAGTGCCCTTGAGATCTTTCAGAAAACCATGATCGAAGGTGAATGGGTATTTGCCCGCTTTGGTAATGCGAGGAATCTTAAAAGTTAAATTCATCGGAAAAGGCAGCAGCATGTGGTCCATAATGAAAGTGACTTGCTGCTTTTGTTCGTCATATTTTGAAACTTTGATGAAATCCATGTAGCTTGAATAATTCTCGTAGAGTGAAAGTTTGCGCATGACCCGGGTGCAGTTACGTGGGTGAACACCGGAAACAAACAACATCATTTGTTGTGTCTCTTTAGTCGGAGAAGAGACTTTACCTACGGAAATGACGTTCCCTTTCAATAAATCTTCGGTTTCCCCTTCTGAAGCTGCATAAAAAGGTTTAAGCTCATCCAAAATGGGTTGTTGGAAGGCTGCGGGTAGAACGGTTTTTTCTTGAGCGAGGGTAGTTGTGCTCAAAAAAATACTCAGTGCGAAAAATAAAAATTTGTCTCTCATCGTTGACCTATTGTTTCGTATCACCTTAATCTTATCCTATTGATTTTCCATCAAGCAACTGTAAAGGAGCTTTTGACTATGGCAGTCGAAGAAGTTAAACGCAAAGGTTCGAAGGTCAAAGAAGCCTTAATTGAAAGCAAAGACCAGCGTTGGCATTGCCGCAACCGAGTCACTCTGGTGTTCGGAAGTAATGATATTGAGGACCTTGATACTTATATCTATACCGCTAATTCGCTGGAATTTAAGACGGTGAAATTTCACCAGGCGAAATCTAAAGCGATTGAAGAGATTCTGGATAACAGTATCGATGAGTTCTATCGAGGGCACGTCACTGAGATTTCAGTGGATTTATCTGACGACGGTAAGTTGGTTTCAGTTCAGGATAACGGCATTGGTTTTCCATTAGCGAAGATCAAAGACGTCTATACTGAGTTCCGAACTGGTACGAAATTTAAAGATGAAGAAGTTGATGATAAGGGTTTCTTGTATCGAACTCTTGGGCAAAATGGTCTGGGTGCATCGGCTACTTGTCTGACCTCTGATTATTTTAAGGCGACAGTTCGTCACTACAACTCGAAAAAAGAACAAACTTTTGAGTTCCTGGATGGCGCGCTTAAGATTAAAAAAACTCCAGAGAAGGCTTTTAAGG
>JBEIEO010000232.1:0-4384 GCA_040382895.1 Halobacteriovoraceae bacterium | reverse complement strand
AGGTATTGATCTGCATAAAGAAGTTTTTTTTCTCGTGGCATTCAGCCTGATTCAATTTCTTCTTAATCTCCCCTGGTCAGTTTACTCGACATTCATCCTGGAAGAAAAATTTGGCTTTAATAAATCTACCCCAAAACTCTTCCTCATCGATCGCCTAAAAGGCTTAGTGTTGGGATCACTGATTGGTATCCCTCTGCTCTACGCCATTCTTTCATTATTTAATGCCCTCGGAGACTGGTGGTGGTTAGCAAGCTTCCTTCTGATCACTGCGTTTCAGTTTTTCCTGGTGTGGATTTATCCGACAGTCATTGCTCCTCTGTTTAATAAGTTTCATCCTCTAGAGGGAGCTGAACTAAAACAAGGAATTGAAAAGCTGGTAGAGAGCGCAGGCTTCAACGCTAAAGAAGTTTTTGTGATGGACGCTTCAAAGCGCAGCTCTCACGGAAATGCTTATTTTACCGGCTTTGGTAAAAACAAAAGAGTCGTCTTTTTTGATACTCTTCTCAAGCAACTTCAGGATAAAGAAATTCTGGCGATCCTGGCCCATGAATTAGGCCATATGAAACTGAAACATATTCCGAAGTCCATGATCACTTCCATCGTTTTATCTTTTGTAGGATTTTGGCTTATGGGCCAGCTAACACACGCGACCTGGTTTTATAACGGACACTTTCTAAAAATCATGTCACCTGGAGCTTTGATCCTGCTCTTTACTCAGGCGATACCGCTTTATACTTTTTGGTTTTCACCCATTCAGTCCTGGATCTCTCGCAAACGTGAATTTGAAGCTGATGCGTATGCCGCCAAAGAGACGGACCCTCAGTTTCTGATAGATGGTCTTTTGAAACTTTATCAGCAGAATGCCAGTCCGGTGATCACAGATAAATGGTACTCAGGATTCTACCACTCTCATCCACCGGCATTGGAACGAATCAGAAAACTTCATTCACTCAAAAGCTAGTCCCGTCAGGGACTGGCGCAGAAAGTTTAGATAAGGCTTACGATATTTTTCGATCTCGTTATGGAGTTCATGGTACCCGCCCTCAAATACTTTAAGTTGAGCGTTTTTTTCCACTTCAGTGAAATACTTAATCATGAGTTTTGGATGTACCAAAGCGTCTTCCGTACCGATGGCGCAGTAAAGTGAGCATTTAATACGGAGAGGACGGGAGAAAACTTCCCTGGAGGCTTTCATAATTTCCATGTACAGCTTCAGATGAATCTTTAATTGTGTGAACTCATCTTTCACATAACTTTCGTACACCCGGCTGTCATGAGAGAGCTTGCGAAGGTTAAGAACTTTGGCCAACGGAATGGATGGCAGTTTTGTTAAACCTTCAAAAAGAATCTTTGGTGCTGTAGCGAAAAACGGCCCCATTATTCCCGGTGCCCCGACGGCGGGAGAACTTAGGAAAACTTTCTCCGGATAAAGATCTTCTCGCACATGATTTTGCATGAAGTCTGCAGTAATCAGACCGCCCATGGAGTGACCGAAAAGGACGTATGACTGAAGACTAAAGTGTTTTACCAGATACTCAATGACACAATTTAAATCTTTCGAGTACTCACTGAAGTCATTTACCCAAGCGCGCCGCCCCCCACTTCTTCCATGTCCGCGCAGGTCGTAGATAGCAATATTGAAGTTTTGGGAAAACAACTTTAAGAAGAATTCGTGTCTTCCCAAATGCTCGCCAAGCCCGTGAGTAACGATCAACCATTTATTACTGCCGGTTTCTCTAACCAGACATTTAATGGGAGTTCCGTCAAAAGAGATAATGTCCCGGTACTCATTGTTCATAAGATTTTCCTTCCTAGCGCTAATCCATTAGGTATAATCGAAATATGTACTGCCCGGTTTGCTTTCAAAACGCTATGAAGATCCGCTCCAATGGAGTGGTTAAACTTGCGTTCAATGGCAAATCCCGGAACACGTCCTTGTACACCTATAATCTCCAAAAAGAGACTCATGAGCAACTGCTGGCCAAACTTCGTGAGAAAGTTGTGGATTTCTTCAGTTTCTATTCTGAATTTAACAATAAAAGCCCAATCAAAAATTTTGAAGCCTATTCTGCAGACTTTATATGCACCAACAACTGCAAAATGGATATGATCTCAACCAAGGTAAGTGTGGTGAGAGTAATTTACTCCCCGACTGAAGTTAAGGCCATGCTCCAGGAAGAGGGCAAGAAGTACGGTATCCCGGTAGAAGTAGTCTTTAATTAGAAATCTAACTTCATTTTAATTTCAAATTCCGCAAATCCTTTCAGCTGAAAAGACTCCGGTGCTTTACGGGAATCAATGTAGGCATCAAAGCGAATGGCATTGTCGTCCACTATGATGGGAAGCAGATTCACGTCCGGAACTTCCAGGTCCAGGCAAGTTTCCGGTGAACATTCTTCAATCATCTGAATTTTAAATTTATCCATCTGCTCATTACTGTCAGCAAACAGCACACGAAAATTTTCTTCTGAGACCATGTTCTTCTTAAGCTCCACTACCAAGGACTGGTTGAGCATAAAAATGCTCTGGATGTGGTTTTTTAGCTTGGGATGCTTTAAAAGGTATTTCTTTGTCTGCGCCGGTTGGCGAGCTTTCACAATATACATCTTCCCGGCTTTCTCATTACGCAGATACTTTTGAGGATTGCGGCCATCATACTTGAGGATAACCAGAGATTTATCATCGAAGGCATCGTGATCGGCATCAAAAACTTCTTCGCCTTCAAACAATGATTGCAGCGGAGTGTAGTCTTTCTTTTTCAAAGATTCCACGATCGGATCATCCGGAATCCAGGTCGTAATGGCTTGTTTATGATGGCTACTCAGTTTCACGGCCAGCTTGTCCAAAAATTTAAAGGTCACATCGCCTTGACCGAAGAGAATTTTGTGAAGAATTGATTTCCAGCGGCTCTTGCCTTCTTTTGGTTCAAGAAAAACAAATAGTCTTTTGATCTTGGCACCCTTGATAACCTCAGTGGAGATTTCAGGAATTGGTTGAACCATAGAAATCTTAACTCGACCGGCGCCCATACCTGCACCGAGATCCAGCACCATTCGACCAATACCACCGGCCACGAAATCAACTTTTTCAACCGGAGAATCATAAACAGGAATTTGTTCATCTGAGAGAGGTAGATAGACAGGACGGATGACGTATTCTCCATCACCATAGGCCTGAGCAAAGGTCTGCGCCTCGACGTTTGATTTGATGACACTTTTTTGGCCGCAACCTACTAGGGACACAAACAAGACCATGAAAAATAAAAGATGTTTATTCACAAGACCCCTTAACCCACTAAAAAGACTTGAATTGTGTGTATTATAAGGGATCGTAAATTTTATAACAGGCTCCCTATCCTTTTTACATGGCACCGTGTCATTTCTTTATACTGAACCGGTTCACCTATAAAATCTTCACATCTAACCAAACGCTTTGAGGAATGAACTCATGAAATTGATTCTGGCCGCAACTCTGCTCCTAGCTTCTGTTTCTGCCGCTGCTCAACAGTGGAAGACCCTTCCAAAAGGGGTCAGAATCCTAGGCTACCGGAATGTGACAACCTCAAAAGTTAAATCCAATTTCAATCAATATGGGTCAGAGTCAGATTTCGGAAGCCAGGTACGAATTGATGCGGCCATGATTGATAAAATGCCAGCATTCGCCGGTACACTTAAAGGCTACTTACCTTCAGACGTTTACAATAATCTCATGGCCGGTGAATACAAAGTAGACGTAGGCGCACAATTCAACGTTCATGGTTTTGGATTTGGTTGGGGATTAACTAACAATGTGATGCTTTATGGTGAAATTGCTTATTACAATGCCCAGGTACAGGCACGCCTGAAGCGCACTAAAGGTAACACCTACGAAGAAGCTGCAGATTATCTAGAAGAAAATGGTGGCGGCAGCATGTCCAATGCCACTCTCGCTGCCAATCTTCGCTCAATGGCCGATGTTTCTGAAAAACAAGTCCAATCTTATATGACCAATAGTTCTGGTTATAAACCACTGGGTGACTGGTACGGATCAGGTTACGGTGATATGGAAACAGGCCTCATGGCAAAAGTCATCGACCGCGGAACTTGGGGCTTAATGCTTTATCCAGGAGTTATTCTTCCAACTGGTCGTCAGGATGATCCAGATATTCTTCAGGACGTAGGCTTCGGAGATGGCCAATTTGATTTTTTCTCAGAGATCGGAACAGGTTATGTTGTAAACGATCAACTTAGTTTCGGATCTACCCTTCGATATACTTATCAGGCACCGACTTCGAAAGAATTACGTGTTCCCTCTGAGCCGGGTTCAACTTTTTCCAGTGATAAAGGTGATTTCAACATTAAATACGGGGATCGTATCAACCTGATGTTTAACTCTACTATTGCTT
>JBEIEO010000231.1:0-4500 GCA_040382895.1 Halobacteriovoraceae bacterium | reverse complement strand
GGTAGCTGGAAAAAAACATCTCATCCAGAAAATACGTTACATGAGCATTACCTTGGGTGCCACCCTCGATCCTCACGCGGCGTTTTTAGTCGAGCGCGGTCTCAAAACTTATCTTTTGAGAGTCGAGCGGCACGCTAAGAACGCCATGAAAGTGGCTCAGTTTCTCGCCAGTCATCCGAAAATTGAAAAGGTATTCTATCCTGGACTTGAAACCCATCCTAACCATGCCCTTGCCATAAAACAGATGTCGGATATGGGAGCTGTCGTCTCATTTGTCCTAAAAGAAGCTAAAGCTGAAGAATTCTGTTCAAAGCTTGGCATGATTCAGATGGCGGTGAGCTTAGGCGCCACCGAGTCCATCATTTGCCCGACCCATTTTTTCTTCGGGGATGATCTGAACACAGAAGAGAAGGCCCAGATGGGAATCAGTCATCATTCACTTCGCTTGTCCGTTGGACTCGAAGATGCTGATGATATTATCGCGGATCTTAAACAAGCCCTTTAAAGTTTCATCCGCCCTAAGATATGGTCAAAGTGGTAAGGGTAAATCTTTTCTCTTAGGCACATTAGTGATTCCAGGTTACAGCGCATGTCCTGATATCCGGTTCTTTCAAAACCGCGTTGCTTATGTTTAGCCTTCATCATATCGATCAGCGAATTCACAGGAAGGACATTGGACGTAATCAAAGCGTACTCATCATCTAGTCCCAGCATGTGTCCCATCTCATGGGCCAGAATGTAGTCTGGTGCCGGGGCCATGATAAAGCGATCGTAGAGCGCTCCGGGCATGGTGACCAATTTTAGTGAATAGTCAGCTTCTGAAGCATCATCGACTTTAATGAATCGAAAACGGACACCCTCGGGGGCTTGCGCGTTCCAGATTTTTTCTGACAGCTTCACATTCTTTGCCACTTCACGATCGAGTTCTTCCAGTTGTGGGTAGTACTTTCTGTCTGGATGATTCGTTCGATGGAGCATTGCCATCTTCCTCTGATAGGTCTTTGACGGGTAGAAGTGCAGTTTCAGCTCCACCACCAGTTCATTATTTTCCGCATCGGAGTGAATCGTATAGTGGTAGCGTTTTTTGAAAAGGTTGTAGTAAACTCTTTTGCCTTCTATCCTTTGAGTATAAGATTGCAGAATCGGAAAAGATTCTTTCCAATTATTTCTCTCTTTATAACGATCGCGTCTCAGATTTTGCTCATCAAAAAGAGCGTTCCATTTATCAACGACTTCGCCCAGCTCTTCTTTAGCATCGAGCTTGGCGAGACTCAAGCGCACCAGTTCTCGCTTACTATGCTCATGTTCTTCCTGAGCAAAAAGAGAGATATTCAATAATAAAGACAATAGGATTAAAATTTTCATGATTAAGGATTAGCAATCTGAATGCCACTCCTGCCTTGATTTAATACAACCTTTTATCCCATGTAGGCTGTCTAAGTTTTAGTCATATGTATAAAAAAATGTTGAATCCGAGCGACTATGTCCTATTAGTTTCCAAGCGATTATGTCCTACTGCCTGAGTCATACCGCTCGCTTTTTGTGACCATAAAAGGTCTTGCTACTAATAGGTCGAGGCTGTATCTCTTTCCCCATGATATCAAAACTCTGTCGACCATCAATGTGGGTATTTATGTTCACTTCTCGTCCTCGGAAGCATCTCTTGTCATCTATAAGCCACGTTACATTATCGTAAGAAAAAATATTTCCAACGTTGATCTTTCTGCGTTCTTTTTTACACAGGATAAGATCTAGTCTACCGAATACATTCTTTCTGTATGCCCTCTCTTCTTCAGCTGGTTCAACAGAAAATTGTTCGTTATACCTCTCAATAAAACCAATTAAAAACTCATTTGCCTCTTCAATCGTCTTGATGTCGTAGAATTTTAATTCCGCTATCAATCGATCCTGAAGCGTTCTAAAAAGTCTCTCGACTCTTCCCTTGGCTTGTGGAGAACTTGCAAGAATTAATTGGATATTTAATTGATCGAATGCCCTTGAGATTTGTGACTCCCAATCCCGATCTAGCTTTCCATAAATCCCTGCCTGGTCCAGGTAAAATGCCTCCGGCAGTCCATTGTTATCGATTACTTTTTTAATCACTTTTAGAGAGTGCAGAGACTTCTCTCCATAAAAGAATTCTGCCGCTAGTAGCTTCCCCGTTGCATCGTCTATAGCAGCGATGAGATCACACTTTTTATCTCCGAACCAAAGATGTTCACTTCCATCAAATTGGATAAGCATTCCTTCTCTAGGCATTCTTGGACGAGGTTTAAAGCTTCTTCTTTTTGCTCTCCGAGGAGCCTTCACAAGATTATGCTTTTTCGCTATTGCATGGATGGTGCTTTTCTTGGGAAGAAGAGGATATTGTTCACTTTTAACCACCATCTCTCTGAAATGAACTAAGTTGAACCCGTTATATTTAAACTCAAGCCAGTCTTTGATTTGGGCCTCTACAAATTCTGGAGTTTTGTTATGAGGGGTTTTACCCATATTCTTATGAAAGACACCCAAGAAGTCTTCGGTTTCAATACGACTGATAATTCTCTGGGCCTGCCTGTAAGACTTTCCAATAAGCTTTGAGAAGTCTTTGACGGTGAGTTTTCCAGACAACACATCACATGAAAGACGATAAATTTTTAACTGTTTAGCATCCATGCTTACTTTTCCCATTAAAACTCCCAGATAGTTGAATACCTGAGAAGTGTAATATTAATGCGTTAAGTAGGACATTTTCGCTTGGAAGTTAGCATAGGTCATAATCGTCTAGTTTCTATACATTATAGTCATTCCTACATAGCCTTCGGAGCGCAAATCAAGCGCGTGATATAAAGAGGTATGGAAAACTCCATTCTCAATTCGGCCAGCGTTATCTCAAGTCTGATCCCAACTACCTCTGATGATGTAGTCACCCGGATGCTCAAGCAACATGAACAAATGATCATGAGGCTAGGCCAGGAAATGCAAAAAGTGCTTAATCTTGCGCTTGAAGAATTTCAACGAATTGATAGCCGTTTTCAGCCAAGAATTCTCCTTCGCCTAAGATCTGAAGCCACAAACAAACTCGATGCGCTTAAAATGCCTCCGGAAAGAAAAAGTTTTTTATTGCATCAGCTTACCAATTGCCATGGGATGGAAGATCTCATCGACCTTATTCGGCAGATTAATTATTCCCAGCTATCACATCGGCCAATACTTTTAGTGCACAAGCCAGAAGATGCGGTTGATCGGGATGATTTAATCATTCAGGACATGAGTAATGACAAAAATCTTGAACAGGATCTCCTGCTGGTGATTTCTGGACATCAAGGCTTGCTGCTCGCCAAACAAAGTTTTTCGCTTCTCGTAGGAAAAATAGAGACTCTGCCTGCATTCTCTTTTGAGCTTGCAAAGAATACTCTTCCGGAGCTTGCACTGCAGCTGGATAAGACAAATGCTTTTTTACAACTTCCGGATCTGGTCAGAGATTATCAGAAAGAAAAAGTCGTTCACAAAGTTCAAGAAACCATCGCTCAATTACCTCCTCTGGGAATCAGAAGAATTGGAATCGATCAGAAAATTTCCCAATTAACAGAAGGGGGATTGCTACTGGATCCACACGGGCTTATCCTGACAAATGGCGATCATCTTTTAAGCGGCATGATCTTCCAGCAGACCTTAGAAACTTTAAAGCAAAAAAACATCCAGCTTTTGAATTCCTCCTTAGGAGTCATTGGGATCCTTGATCCGAGAGTGGCGGCTACAACTATATTGCTTTCAGATCATGTGAAAAAAATCATCATATTCCATCACACTCCTGTAGATCTAAGTGTAAAGCTTCAAAATAGATTATCTCACTTGTTAAACGATCTTAGTCTGTCAGAAGAAGATTCCCCGGTAGTAGAAACCATCCGCCATTTATGGAAGCATGACAGCGAATTGCTAAGTTTTTTATCGCTTCCTCTGGTCAAGCAAGTTCTGCAGGTTTCATCGGACTTAACACTTTTTAAAGATGTTCAGGCTTCGATATCAATCCCTTCTCCTCTGACTAAGCTTCTGCCCGATGGACTGAACAAAAGCTGTCCCTTGGCCTTCGACTTGAGCACTCACTATAAGGTGAAATTCGGGCAAAACTTAATCAGTCTTGCTGAAGCGGAACTGAGGCTGTTATCCGAACTAAACTCCCCTAGAAGTCCCGTGCTTAAAAAGCATATCCTTCAGCTCATGCAACTGGCCCAGGCCCAGAGACTCGAGCTGCTTCTATAGACCCAGAGGATCAAAATAACTCACCGTGCAATTAAACTCTCAATTGTCTTAGACCAATACCTATGATGAACGCTATTCTTCGAGTAAAATAAAGCATTCCAATCGAGTGCGTTCTTTATGTTGAATAACGAAAATTCCTATTTGTTTCGATTTGCCTGGAAGAGCATCCGCCGTAATGCCGGTAGAAGCTTTTTTATTGGCTTCTCAGTTTCGCTGGCAGTTTTCATCGCCGTCTGGGTCGTGGCATTCTTTGAT
>JBEIEO010000230.1:0-4521 GCA_040382895.1 Halobacteriovoraceae bacterium | reverse complement strand
GAAAAAGTTACTGGTCTTTTGATTTCCAGTCGCACTTTCAATCCAGAGGAAGCGCGAGAAATGTTGATCTCTCTGGAGCATCCGGATCATGATTTCTTTGCGGTAAAAACATTGATTCAAGTCCATGGTGATGGACAGGTTTCAATGGAGCCTGAGGTTATGGAAGAATTAGGGATTATAGCGCCTCAAAAAATTACGGCTATTCCCATTTATTAGGCTTGTTTCTTATTCACTAACACCCCATTAGTTGAGGCAAAACGAATCTTTTCTTTTCCCTCTACATCTGGGGTCTTCACCACATACATTTCAGTCGCCTTGCTATATCCCTTAACTGCATCTTTCTTCGAATGTGGGGCTCCAGAGTCCTTGGTGAGCTCACGTTGCCATAAAATAAATTCACTTGAAAGCAGAGTGGATGTTTCTCCTTCTGAGCTATCTTTCAGCGCCGGATCAGGTAGAGGCTCCACATCCTTAATGGCGGTTTTCTTCTGGAAAGGGAGGACATTGTCCGAAGTTTCAGGGGTAGCAGCTTTGACTTTGGTTGTCGTTTCTGGAACGTCGTCCCAGACTACCAGCTCTTCGCCGGCAGCCTTCTTGATTAAGCTGGTTTTAACTCGTCGGGCTTCGGCCAGATTTAGCATCTCTTCTAAGCTAAAAACCCTTAGAGCACGTAGTACAAATGATTTAGCCAAGGTTCCCTCTTCCTTGACTATATCGGTCAATCGCAGCCAAAACTTGAGCTTTTTTATCGGTAAAATTAAGGGCTAAAGTCTTAAAAAGATGTCTGGACAAAATAAAAAGGTAAGCTTATAAAATACAGACCTTTTGACTATGAGTTGGGAAGTGGCGCAGTTGGTTAGCGCAGCAGACTGTTAATCTGTTGGTCGAGAGTTCGAGTCTCTCCTTCCCAGCCACTTTTTATGCAATTTTCCCCCCCACAATATAATCGTCTACGACAGCGCCTCAAGCGCCGGTATCAGACTTTATTGTTACGTTTGCTTAAGGATCTTAAAAAATACCCGAAGTTAAAAACTGCCGAATGGTTGAAAGTTCATCATCACGAGATTGAAGAGTTTACTCCTGTACGTTGGTATTTTCTTCAGCAACTTGAGAATCTGGTTTTCTTTGTTTCAGCACCACTGAGTGATGATCAAGATGAGTTTACGAGTATTGAAGATGATGTTTTTGAAACCTGGAATAAAAGTGAATTTGCGGACGTCTTCCTTAAGCTTCTGAATAAGGGAAAAAGTCTAAAACAAGCTTCAGTTGAAACTGCCAAACTATTTGATCTACATTTAGTGGCCCTGGGAAATCTTCATCTTTTGAAGGTAGATAAGTCTAATCAGCACTATCGTATTCAGGGATCTTTGGGAGACGTAAAAAAGAAACAATCACGATCTAACCTTCTGGAAACAACTCTCCACCTGGAAGGCAAAGAACTTGGGCTTAAAACCTCATCTTTAAAAGAGATGAAACAGTTCTCCACTCGCATCGAAGTAGCCTGCAAAGTTATTCGTCATTTTTCCCCTTCATCATGGGAGCGATTTCAAGCTTTCACTGAAGTGATTATCCCTATCTCTCAAAAAGAATTTGTTAGTTACTCACACCAAGAGCTACCTGGCACTTCCATGATCAATCTTTACGATCGGGATTTTGTGGACACGCTGGATGATTTAATTCATGAAAATGGACATCACCACCTGAATTATTATCTCAACCTTGAGTCACTCATCCAGGAGCCTATTGATTGTATTTATTATTCTCCGTGGAGAAGAACTTTACGACCTCTACGTGGAATATATCACGCTTATTTCACTTTCTATTGGGCCTTCAAACTTTTTTCCGACATGGTTTCTTCCAAAGATCTGGATTCCATTTTTTATGTCTTTAATGACAAAGAAAAAGAAAAAATCATATGGCGAGTGGTTGAAGAATACCACATGCTTAACTACAGCTTTGCTGATCTTCAATGGGCGAAAAAGAAAAAACTAATTTCAAAAGATGGTTGGGAACTAATCAAAGAACAACAGGCAATTCTCAATAGATTCAAGAAGAAGATTCCGCTTTGGGAAAAGAAATTAAAAGCTCATAAGAATGAACTGCGAGATCTAAAGAAAGTTCTTATCCATTCTAAAAAACAATATCTGAAATAATTAGATGTCTTGCAACTCCGACTGCATCTGATTGGCCGGCATTAAGTCACCTTTTTTAGCTGCGATTGCAATCCCACTTTCCCAGACTTGCTTAGCACGATCTCTGAGACCGGCACCTTTGTAGGCTTTACCTAAGGCCAGGTAGGCTACTGAATAATTTGGATCAGCTGCCAGAACTTTCTCCAAATGAGTAATAGCACGAGGCCATTCTTTTCTTTCTACGGCGATTGAGCCGATGCCGTAATTGGCCAGACTATCTTGTTCGTCAATTTCGAGAACTTGTCTGAACATTTCTTCACGACGTCGCCATTCATCTTCCTGAGCTTGCTTCTCTTTTACTTGCATTTCTTTCTGGCGAGCTTCTTCTCCAAATTTCTGGAAAGATTTAAGAGTCGCTTGAGCTTTTTCTTGTTCAGCTTCTTCAATTTTACCAATTCGCATGAGGAAAAGTGATTTATTGGTATGAGCAAGAACTGAATGAGGGTCAACCTGAGAAAGTTGATTCATGATCTCGATGGCTTCCTGAAAACGCTCTTGCCGCCCAAGCATAACACCCAGGCTTTCATAAGCATCTGCCAGAGCTGGATCCAGCTTGATTGCCAGTCGAAATTTCGCTTCAGCTTCTGGAAGCAAGTCTTTTTGAAAATCTTCGGTGGCCAGGTAAAACAGCTCAAGAGCTTTCTCTTTACGATCACCTGAAATGAGTGGGTAATATCTAACAATGGCCTGATATTGGCGCTCATTAATCACAAAAGCTAACTGCATGCCGGAGACTCGGAAATCCCTCAAAAGTGTTGCAGTTCCAAAGTAAGAATTCTGCCAAAAATAACAATCCGTCAGTTCGCCAATCTTTTTATCAAGATAGTAGATAGGTCCCTTCTCAATAGGTTCAGCTGCTTCTAATAGCACTGGTGAGTAAGCAGCTCCACGTCGGGTTGCAATTTTTGATACGGTTTCCTGCCCCGGATAACATCCCTTGTTCGAAGAAACCGTCAGATCATAAAGACGTAAATTATTAATTATCTCTGACTTAAATTCCTTGCCAGTAAAATCCGCCCAACCTGTCAGGGCCTGCCAAAGATTCAAGTCTTGATTTGAAATGAGAGACAGACTTTTATCAATTTGTTGTGATAGGATAGCTGGCTCTTCAAATAAAACTCCGTTGTAAGAATTAACAGAACAAGAAGATTTAGCTTCCGGACCAACGCTGAAATACCAGCTTTGCGCATCTTGGTCGAGAATCGTTACGTCTTCAGAGATTAGAAATTTTTCCAGCCTAACAATAGCTATTTGCTTGAGCTCAAGAGGCACTAACAAAATCACTTTAGAGGCTGATTTTAGGGCCCAGGCATAAAACTCAACACGTCCCTGTGGATCGAGCATACTCATTAGATGAAAATGATTATCTTCGAGGAGTGAAAAGTTATAGGTAGATTGCTTTTGCAGAAAAGACAAAACATCTGTTCCAGTTAACTCGTAAGTTTGGAAATGAACCGGAAACCTACCGGCACCATAACGGTAAGGTTCAAGCATAGAGACTTATACGGAGAAGGACTCTCCGCACCCACATGTATTTTTTGCGTTAGGATTATCGAAAACAAATCCCTTACCATTAAGACCATCTTTGAAATCAAGAACAATGCCTTTGAGGTAAATGACAGACTTTGGATCGATCAGGACTTTGATGCCATCAAAATCCAAAACGTTGTCCCTATCTTTTTTATCAGAGAACTCAATTTTATAAGATAAACCAGAGCAACCTCCTCCGGTAACCGCTAAACGCAGACCTTTGGTCCCATCAGCATTTTCAGCTTGAGAGATAACTTTAATCTGCTCCAATGCTTTATCAGTGATGTCGATGATTGTTTGATCCATATGAAACTCCATGTAACTCATTAATAGTTTAATTTTACTACATTTTCAATTAAGGACTGCATCAATTCTTTCCTTCCTCTTTGGAAAAACAGCGACTTAAGAATATAATAAAAAAGCACTATAAAGGAAAACATGGGTTTTACTCTCTATCACTACGTTCACTGCCCTTTTTGTATCCGCGTTCGGATGGCTTTAGGTTTTTTAAACATTCCATACCAATCAAAAGTATTGGCCTATGATGATGAGGCAACTCCCATGAAGTTAACTGGCAAAAAAATGCTACCAGCCCTGAGTTATGATGGAGGCGATATGAATGAAAGCCTCGATATCATCGCTTTTGTGGACAAAAATAATGTATTAAAAGTTAAAGATGTTACGTCAGCTTCAGACTTCAAAACTTTCGAATCATTATTAAGTCAGTTAGGTGATTTTGTTCATTCCCTGGCAATGCCCTATTGGATTTTTACAGCTGAGTTTACTCCTTCATCACGGG
>JBEIEO010000229.1:0-4544 GCA_040382895.1 Halobacteriovoraceae bacterium | reverse complement strand
GGAAGAGGTTTTTGAGCAAGAAACAGATCTTCGTCGGGAGGCCCATTTCCAGGAGAAATTTAAAAAGATTTTCCAGGATGACCCTCGCTTTTTGGTGCCAGGAGTTCATCGGCAATTATCCAACGATTCCATCTTAACCCAGGAACTTGTCACCTGTACTCTCGCTCAGGATCTCTACACCATTGCTCATTTTCACATCTTTGATTTTTTCTTCAATTCACTCCTTCAGCACGGTATTCTCCATGGAGATCTCAATGATCGCAACTGGGGACTCAAAAATGACGGTACAGTGGTGGTTTATGACTATGGTTGCTCCCACATCATCAGCGAGCGACGAACTAATGGATTCAAAAAGCTGCTACTAAACCAGGATGTGATAAATGGCTTCAAAGAATTCGGTGTAAGGCTAGAGGCCACAAGCTTCAAAGGTCAGGAACAGGAACTTCGTAACGCCCTCTTTAATCCTCTATTGGGATCAGTTGTTCCTGCGAGCCTCACCTATTCCCAGGAACTTCAGAGACGATATGGCGACCGGATCAAAGAACTGCGAGAGTTTACAGACCCATGGGTTTTACTTGTGATGCGAAGTCTTTTTTCACTCATTCGTATTTACCAGGATCGAAAGATCGATATCCCGCTCAATCACCTGATACAACCTTATCTTAAGGTAAAGGAAGACTCCATGAAGGCGTCCCAGATTAAAATTGAAGTCATGGAAGGAGATGAGATGGTTGTGGCCATGACGCTTCCAATGACTGCGCTGGAAAATCTGGAGTCACTCATGCCTCCGAAAGTTTCTGGCAAGGTGACAGAAGAAGGAATTAAAATTCCTCATATCATTAATCAGGTGAAAACTTCTGGATATGCGCCTCAGGAATTATTCAGCCTGATAATTGAGAACCGAAGCTATCGCGTCTGGGTTGAATAATTGAAATGTTTCAACAGAAATTCTGAGAACTGAAGATCATCCCATGGCACTTCCAGAGCAAAACCCGCTGAGAATTCACCCATTCTTCCAGTAGGAGTGACATGGACCAACTTCAGGACAGCGCCCTGCACCAGATTCATTTGATTAACTCTTTCCAGCCAGAATGATCGATGAGTTTTTAGAATCTGGGCACGCTGAAAATCACATGAAAAACCCATGCCACTTTTTGATATATCCACCAATGTGAGATCCAGCGTAAGACTTGCATTCAGGTTGGTTGGACGCAAAATAACGGAATGACTTTTCTCAGAATCAATTCCAACCCTGGGATTTTTTCGATTCTCTAGCGCCTTTCCACTGGTGGGAATAGGTACTTCGATCGCATTGCCTTGAGAACTGTGTTGGGTAGGTTCCACTTTAAATACAAAATCAAAAGGATTTAATTTTATGTGCACCGGAAACTCCGGATGGATGTCGATGGCGCCTGGAGCGCTGAAGCTGACAGTAAAATTTGATAAATCCACTTCAGTTCCGTGGATAGGATAAAGCACTCGATCCTTTTCCCGAGTTTGCCAGAAGAACCCCTTATCCTGTGGGTTAGCGTTTAGGATCAGCTCAAGGATTTCATCCCTGGTCTTGAGATCACGGAAAATTTTGAGCTGCAGAAGATTACTCATGGAAATTCATTATAGAATGTTTTGAAAAACTCTAAAGATATTTTGTGGTTCTAGACATTTAAAATATCTTAATTCTTATTAATAAGTGGAATGCCACATATCGTTACCATAAAGCCCTAAGTGCATTCACAATTAGGGCGATTAAAACCAGACTGCTCAGGAGAAACAAAACAAACCGAAGTTCGATCTTGTTTATAAGTGACTGCACCAAGGAATGTATCAAGCGCAAAATCACATAAGCCCAGGCCAGGTAAGCATTCGCACCGTTGCCCTCACCGATCACACCCAAAACAATCGCCACAGCGTAAAAGATGGTGGGCTGTTCCATCAGGTGATTATAATTATCTGCTTTCCAGCGCACCGATGGTGGCAAAAGGTTCATCTGCTCACCCCGAGGGGCATTAGGATCCAGCTTCATTTTCATCTTAAAGATGGCGGGCAAGCGGGTGATGTACATCCAGGACCACATCACCATGGTCCAGGCCACAAGACAAATCACCGGAAGAAAAATATAACTATGTGAGGCCACAGATGACTCCTTATTTATCCTCGACCAGCTTCAATAATATTTTTATGACGTAGGTCTTTTATTGCAATATAAACTTCATTTGTTCGCTGAGAATTCACGCGCCAGCGCTCGCGCTGCTCAGGAGTCAGCCCACCTTTATTTTTTGCGAAGTTTTTATGCTCAGCTTTTAGTTCGGCCAGCTCTTTTTTCAATGCTTCCATGAGGGCCTTGTCTTCTTTACTTAAGTAAGCTGCATCTTCCATGGTTATTTCCTCTTCTTTTTTACATTTCTAAATCCTGGGTGCGGACGTGCTTTTTCACCTTCGGCCAAGGGGCGCTGACGCTTAGAGTGGTCCAGATAGGCCGTTTTTTCCTGACTTTTCCCAGGTGTCGGAGCCTTGACGGTCCGACCTTTTAATTTAATGACTTCAAACTTCCCTTCAAATTTCTCGCTAGGAAGCTTGAGTCCGATGAGAAGCTGGATTTTTTCCAAAATCTCCCTCTCGTTTCCAGAACATAAGGAAATGGCCTTCCCTTCTTTTCCGGCCCTGGCAGTTCTCCCGATGCGGTGAACGTAGCTTTCCGGATCTAGCGGAAGATCGAAATTTATCACATGGGTGACATCCTGGATATCAATACCCCGGGCGACGATATCAGTGGCAATCAGCACTTTAATGGCACCGGCTTTAAAATGCTCCAGGGCTTTTTCCCTCTCAATTTGAGACTTATCCCCATGAAGGGCCCGGGAAGCCATTCGATTCTGGGCCAGGTATTCCTGGACATTATCGGCGGTAGTTTTGGTCTTGGTGAAAACCAGCACCATGCCTTTTTCTTCTTTCAGGAGCTTTTTTAAGAGCTGAAACTTATCGGGTTGCTTACAAAAGATCACTCTTTGCTGGATCTTGTCCACAGTACTGGAGACGGGGTTCACTTCCACCTTGTGAGGGTTTTTAAGGATGGACTGGGCCAGCTTGGCAATGCCCGCAGGCATGGTCGCCGAAAACATCATCGTTTGCTTTTTTTCCGGAATCTGCTGCAGAATCTCCTTAATGTCGTCCAAAAATCCCATATCGAGCATGCGATCGGCCTCATCCAGTACCAGGATTTCCACCTTAGAGAGCCTGAGGAGCCGTTGTTTCATGAGATCCAACAGTCGACCCGGGGTCGCTACCACAATGTCACTTCCGGCCTTCAGGGCCTGAACCTGTTCGCCTTGATCAACACCTCCATAGATGGCAGTGACCCCCAAATTCAATCCATGACTGTAAGCCTTGATGCTCACAGAAATCTGCATGCACAGCTCGCGAGTGGGTACCAAAATGAGCGCCCGTGGGCTGCCAATTTGACTCTCAATAAGTGTATTTACCAGATGTTGCACCATCGGAAGTGAGAATGCGCCGGTCTTTCCCGTTCCTGTCTGAGCGATCCCCAACAGGTCTTTTCCCTCGAGTAAAAGGGGTATCGCCGCTACCTGAATCGGTGTCGGATGATGGTGCCCAACTTGGGTAAGATTGGCCAAAAGCTGAGGAATTAGTGCTAGGGAATCAAAGTTTAACATCTGCCCATTCTACCCTCATTCTCACCCCTGAATAAAAAAGTTTGCATGAGTATGAAAAATATAGAATGCTAATAGTATTGATTTGAATAGATAAACCTATCTGGAGGATTTATGGCTAAGAAAGCAACGAAAAAAGCTACTGCAAAAACAACAAAGAAAGCGGCTCCTGCTAAGAAAGCAACAGCTAAGAAAGCTGCTCCTGCTAAGAAAGCAACAGCTAAGAAAGCTGCGCCTGCTAAGAAAGCTACAGCTAAGAAAGCTGCTGCTCCTAAGAAGAAATCAGCTCGCAAGCCAAACGCTGCGTTCATGAAAGCTCTTACTCCATCTGCTGAACTAGCAACTGTTGTTGGTGCTGCAGCTCTTGCTCGTACTGAAGTTGTTAAGAAACTTTGGGCTTACATCAAGAAGAACAATCTTCAGAACCCAAAAAACAAAAGAAACATCATGTGCGACGATAAACTTTCTAAAGTTTTCGGCAAAAAAGAAGTTTCTATGTTCGAACTTGCTTCTCTTATCGGCAAGCACCTTAAGTAATCTCTGATTCTTGAAGGGGTCAGCAGTTCCGTCCTGCTGACCCCTTTTTTATTTGTGCTGATTCATTTGCCACTGGCACTTTATGCTTCTGACTCTCATCATAAACAACATCAATCATTAAATAAGTGGCATTAAGCTGGGATGGACCGACTCTTTCGATACACTGGAAGAGAAGTAATTTTTTCTAATGAGCTGACAGCTTGTCTCTGCCAGCTCAAATTTATTATCACCCTGGATAGCAGGCAACTCTTTCACACTGGCTTCAATCTTATTCAGTGTACAGAGCTTGAAAAGGTGATCGCTAAAAGTCATTGTTCCATACCAGGGTACTAAGCTTTG
>JBEIEO010000228.1:0-4593 GCA_040382895.1 Halobacteriovoraceae bacterium | reverse complement strand
CTTAAAAAATACGATGGGCGCTTTAAGGATATCTTCGCTGAGATCTATGAAAAAGATTATAAGAAAAAGTTCGAAGCTAAAGGCATCGTGTACGAGCACCGTCTGATCGACGACATGGTAGCCGCTTGTATGAAGTGGTCTGGTGGGTACGTTTGGGCCTGTAAGAACTACGACGGTGACGTTCAGTCAGACACTGTCGCTCAGGGCTTCGGTTCTCTGGGTCTCATGACTTCTGTCCTTCTGACTCCGGATGGAAAAACGATGGAAGCTGAAGCTGCTCACGGAACAGTGACTCGTCACTTCCGCATGCACCAGCAGGGTAAACCAACCTCTACGAATCCGATAGCTTCGATCTTTGCCTGGACCCGTGGTCTTCTTCACCGAGGAAAACTCGATGGTAACAAAGAGCTGATCAGTTTCTGTGAAGCTCTGGAAGCCGTTTGTATCCAGACTGTAGAAGAAGGTAAGATGACGAAAGATCTGGCCACTTGTATCCACGGGGATAAAGTGACAGCTGATAAGTATCTGACCACTGAAGCATTCCTTGAGGCGATTAACCAGAATCTTCAGAAAAAAATTAAAATATAATTCATGAGGGCCCCAAGCGGGGCCCTTTTCTTTTAGAGGCATATGCCAAGTTTCCTGAGACGTGCTTTTGATCGCGAAGCCATCGCCGCCATTGACCTGGGCTCTAACGCTCTCAGGGCCAGCATTGCCGTAATGAATGGTGAAGACCTCGTGGTGCTGAAAAACATCCGTGAGCCACTGCGTTTAGGAGAAGATGTTTTCGCCAATGGCAAAATCTCCGACGAGAAAATGGATCTCACGGAAGAAGCATTCATCAAACTTTTGCATCTCTTCACAGAATATAACGTCACTAAAACCAGGGCCCAGGCCACTTCCGCCATGCGGGACTCTAAGAATGGACCCGAGCTTGCCAAACGTATTTTAAAATCCACTGGCATCGAGATTGAAACGATCTCCGGCATGGATGAAGCTCGCATGATCTTTGAGGCGGTTAGAGATCAGGTTTCTCTTAAAAATAAAACCGCCCTGCTCATGGACGTTGGTGGAGGCAGCACGGAGCTTATCATCGTAAAAGATGAAAAGATCGTCGATATCCATAGCTTCAATGTGGGAACAGTTCGTCTCCTTCGCTACAAGAATCAGGAAGAGCTGGAATTGCGGATCCGGCTGCAAATTGAAAAGATGCTACGTTTTATCTCAAAGCACCTAGGTAAAAAGAAACCTGATCTTTTTATCGGTACCGGTGGAAATCTTCGGCGCATCGGAAAGATTCGCAAAAAAATTCTAGGACGCCCGACCTCACAGATGGCCCTCGCTTCGGAAGTTTCTCACATGGAAGAAGCGATCTTGAGCATGTCTTACGTAGATCGCATCCGCAGGTTGGAATTGGATCAAAACCGCGCCGACGTGATTCTACCAGCGATTATGCTCACAAAACTTCTGATGGATGAATTGAAACTGGATAAAATTCTTCTTCCCAAGGTGGGACTAAAAGAAGGTATTCTTCTTTCACTCATTGAAAAAAAGCCCAAAAAATTTATTCTAAAAGATTAGTCCGTCACTTGTTTAAGAAACTTCGGGCTCACCAAAAGCTCCATGGTGAAGCCTTCCCACATACGACCTTCCAGCACACAGACTCCACCTTTTTTAATGGTCATGAAGTCATGCTCCGGATGCAGGGCCAGAAGGCTCGCGATCACCGTAGTAAGATGGGGATCGTGCCCTACAAAGGCGTAACAACCATCGGCCGGAAGAAACGAAATATATTCAACTAAGTGAAGCGGATCATCCAGAATATCCAGATCTCCCATGAGTTCAAGATCTGAATCCTGATGAAAACTCCATAGGATCTCTGCTGACTGAATCGCCCGGGCCAGCGGTGAGGAAAAGATCACGTCGATTTTAAGATCGCTCTTGTTGAGAATTTTAAAAGTCTTCTCAAGTTTAACAATCCCCTCTGGTGTGAGCTCCCGCTCAAAATCCTTATCCTGATTTTGAGAGAAATGACCTTCGGCCAGACCGTGACGGATAAAAATGAGCTTCATATGCCTGCCTTTTCTCGCTGAATGGTTTTATTCATCAAGAGGGCATGGGTGCCACGCTCTTCTTCCCCTTCAGCAGGTACGTTTTGAGTATAAGTACCGTCCTGATTGAGGATCCAGGCCTGACGATTATCCTTCAAGATAATTTCCATAAACTCCCAAAGTTTATCTTTAAGTTTCACGTCGTAAATAGGAACAATCAGCTCAACCCGGTTATGCAGGTTTCGGTGCATCCAATCCGCAGAACCGATAAAGAACTCCCCTTCCTGGTAGTTCTCATGACCGTTAGCGAAGTAGAAAACTCGTGAGTGCTCCAGGAAACGTCCGATGACAGAAATAACTTTAATGTTCTCGGACAGGGCCTTCATGCCGGGTTTTAAGCAGCAGAATCCACGAACGATGAGCACTATCTCAACCCCCGCAGCCGAAGCCTCGTAGAGAGCTTCGGTGATAACCTCATCTTCCATGGAGTTCATCTTAGCGATGATCCGCGCAGGTTTGCCGGCCTTCTTATTTTTAATTTCGTTGTGGATCTTATTCATGAAGGTGGACTTCATGTTAATCGGCGCCACCAGTAGTTTCTGATAATCAGTCTTGAGCGAGCTTCCCGTTAAGTAATTAAAGACTTCGATAACTTCCGAAGTGATAACCGGATTACAGGTTAGGAGTCCAAGATCAGTATAGAGGTTTGAAGTTTGCGAGTGATAATTACCGGTTCCGATGTGAGCATAGGTCATGATCTCACCATCAGCTTCCTGACGAATAATGAGGGTGGTTTTGGTGTGAGTCTTGAGTCCCAGGATTCCGTACACCACGTGGACACCGGCATCTTCCAGTTTCTGCGCCCAGACGATATTTCGTTGTTCATCGAAGCGCGCTTTCAGTTCCACCAGGGCCACCACTTGTTTGCCCTTCTCCGCAGCCTTGATCAAACTTTTTATGAAAGGAGAATTATCCCCGGTCCGATAGAGGGTCATCTTGATGGTGAGCACATGCGGATCTTCAGCGGCATTAGCAATAAATTTTTCTACCGTGCCAGTGAAGCTCTCATAAGGATGATGAATGAGCACATCTCCCTGACGGATGAGTCCGAACATGTTGGCATTTTCCGCAAAGACTTTTGGAATGACCGGCGACCATGGTTTGAATTTCAAATGCGGCAGATCCAGATCTACGATGTGTTTTAAGATACTGAAGTCGATGGGAAAATCCATCTCGTATATATCTTCATCCAGGATCTCAAGTGAGTCCTTCAAGAAGCTTGTGATATTAGGGTCAGTGGATTTATGAATCTCTAAACGCACACACTCCGCCAGACGCCGCTCCTTGATCCCTTCTTCAACAAGAATCAATAAATCCTGCGCTTCATCCTCCCGGTGATCAACATCAGCATTTCGGGAAACCCGGAAAGGAATTGTCTGCTGAATCTCCATGCCCGGATAGAGCATGTGGAGGTTTGAGCGTACCAAAGTCACTGTGGTGACGAAACGAATCTTCTTATCACCCTCGTGGCGAGGCAGAAGGATGAGTCCCGGAATAACTTCCGGAATCTTCACGCGGGAAAAGAGAATGGAATCGGTAGTCGGATTCTTGAGAATCATCCCCAGCGAATAAGACAAGTTCGAGATAAAGGGAAACGGGTGACCGGGATCTACCGACAATGGAGTCAGAACCGGAAAAACCTTTCGACGGAAGTAACTATTCAGGTACTCCTGATCTTCCAGGAGAAGATCTTCGTAGTCATAGATAAAGATATCGTGGCGCTCAAGCTCGGCCACAAGACCTAAGTAGATCACCCGCTGACTCTCCAGATCCACATGAATATGTTTGCGGATTTCTATCAGCTGCTCTTGTGGAGTTTTTCCATCCACTGAGCGATGAGTGAAGCCTGAGATGATCTGATGCTTTAGATAACCGATTCGCTTCATGACAAATTCATCGAGGTTAGATGAGAAGATAATCAGAAAGCGCAGTCGCTCCAGCAAAGGGTTGCGTTTATCGGCTGCCTCATGCAGAACCCGACGATTAAAATGTAACCAGGAAGTATCCCGGTTAAGGAAGTGGGTTGGGTCGACGTTAAAATTGATCTTTTTTGGCTGGCGTCCAGCACTTCTGCGTTTACGCATGAAACCCTTCCGTGAGTGTCTAAAAGTTAGTCAGTCTATGAACTTATGTGAAAAATGTAGTCGTTTGACCTCTCACAATTATAAACCAAGTCTGGGGCCAGACAAGCCATTAAACCCCCGGAATAAGAGGATTTTGGCCCTGCCTGAGGCGTTAAAAGCCTAAATAGCGCTCATTGGCACAGGACTTGGAAGGTAAATAGCAATTCGATTAATTTTTTTGGGGGTATCCAATGACTAATTCAAAACACATCCTGGCAATTTTGCCTCTCTTTGCGGTGCTATCAATGTCTCCATCACACCTAGAACAGAAGGCCACCTCTCGAGCCATCGCTTCGGAGCCAGTATCTGAAGTTAAGTCACTTACTCCTAAGTACGATCTTCGTGCTGAGAAAGTAAAT
>JBEIEO010000227.1:0-4599 GCA_040382895.1 Halobacteriovoraceae bacterium | reverse complement strand
TGCATCAGGATGATCAGAAAAAAGTTGTGGTTAAATTTGATCGAGTCAAGCTGAAGGGAGAAAGTATTCTCAAGGGAAAATTTGATCTCAGTATCAAAAAGGCTTAGCTATGTTTGGCATGGGATTTGGCGAAATCGCTATAATTGGTATGGTTGCCTTATTGTTTATCGGTCCCAAAAAAATACCGGACCTGGCCAGAGGCCTGGGTGAAGTAATCGGAAGTTTCAGAAAAGCAGTCAAGGAGTCCGGAGAGTAATCTCCGGATTTTTATTTAAGATTGCAGTTTTTGGTTATAGTCACAGCATCCAGGTTTCGAAACTCCAGAGTGAGAATTTCCTGGACCGTGCCTTTGTAGCTGATCATTTGCCAGCTTCCTACCAGCGTATTATCTGAGCCGCTTTTGCGGTTTAAGGCCATATTGCTGAATCCGTTCTCCAAATAGAGAACATTTTTTTCAATGCGATATTGGAACTGAGCTCCCTCTTCAACATTCAGACTACAGGTGAAGTTGTCGATAGTGTCGCGATCTTCATCATCTTCCCTTGAAGTAAAAATTAACTGTGTTTTTCCTACCATGATATCTGGTTTTACCATGGCCAGAAGGCGTGAACGGAAGGTTTCAACCTGCAGAGCATTCCCACCCAGACAAGCGGCATCATCTGGGGCGCAAACACCGATGCGATTTCTCATGGAATCATTACAGGCCACAGAGAGAAACATCATTCCGATAAGGGCAAGCAGTTTCATTTAATTCCTATTTGTAGGGCTTCAATTTCTTCACAGTTTTCAAATGTAGCCAGATCTCTGAAGTCCCGGCGCTCGAACTTTGTAGGTTCAGTTCTTACCAGTTCAGAGACTTCAAACTTTCCACTGACTTTCATATCAACAATAATTTTAGTATCGACTTTTACACCTTGGGCTTCTATTTTTTGATCGATCTCAACAGTTTCATCCAGTGGATCGGCATTGAAAGTCACTTTAACGTTGGCGGCCCGGATGGATTCACCCATTTCATTAATTTTCTCATCTACGATCACACCGGTTTCTCCGATCCATTTAAAGGAGCCTTTCGGGGCTGGAGCCTTGGCCATTTCTGCGGAATTAATCTTGAAGTTTGCGATGCTGGCAAACACCACGGAGATGTTTCCGTCTTCCTTGTAATCATGGAAAGTAAGTTTCATCGGTTCCTCGCCATAATTGATCCGGACAAAAATATCTTTCACTTCTGATTCTGTGATGAGGTCACAGCGGTAGCCGATTTTTTTGAGAGAATATATTTTTGTCAGGTCCTGATCTGAAGTCACAGGCGAAGTGGTATCAGGCAGCTTGAACTGGTTACGAAAAGTCTGATTCTCTTTGCAGGCAGCTAAAAGAAGCAGAACGGAGCCCAGCATGAGCGAATGAAGTTTCATAAATTCCTCTTTGAGAGGAGTATAGAGAGATTCCCAATCCATCAAAAGTGAGGGAGAATAAACTATCGACTCTGTCAAAACTTTAGACACCTCAAGGATCGCTATGTTCCAGGATTTCCTAACCAGTTTTACCGCTCAGTTCGTGGCCCTGGATATTATTGGAGCTGTTCCCATTTATTTTTCGCTGACTCACGCCATGGCAGATAAAGAACGCAACCTCATGGTCAATAAATCTATGTTGGTGGCACTCATGGTAGCGATTGTATTTATGCTGATAGGACTGCAGATTTTTAAGTTCATGGGAATTGAAGTTTTTGATTTCAAGATGGCGGGCGGTCTGGTGCTGCTTTTGATTGCCCTGGCCGACCTGGCCGGAAGCCATGATGCCGAAAAAAACTCCTCAGGTTCCACCGGGATTGTACCCATTGCTGTGCCTTTGATCTCAGGTCCGGGCGTTCTCACTACACTCATCCTTCAGGTAAGTACTGTTGGCTACATCGTGACCACTCTTGCCTTGATCTTCAATTATTTCCTGGCCTGGGTAATTCTTCGCCACTCCAGTGGTGTCAAAAAATTGATTGGGAAAGATGGCACCGTTGTGATTTCAAAAATCGCAGCTCTTCTCCTAGCTGCTTTTGCTTTGGCCATGATTCGATCTGGAATCTTTGAAGCCATCAATTTCTGGAAGGCTGCGTAAGGATTTCTCAATGCAAATTTGAGACAATATCCTTACTCAACCACACACAAGAGAGAGTAAGATGAGTTTGATTTTCAATGCTCAGGAGATCTTGGAAAGATCCCGTGGCTTAACGTTTGATGATGTCCTTCTGATGCCACGGCATTCTGAGATGAACTCCCGCAAGGCCCCTCAACTGAATTCCAAAGTGACTAAAAACTTCAACCTCATCACTCCCATTATTTCTGCCAATATGGACACCATCACGGAGCATGAGATGATGATCAAGATGGCGCAGATGGGTGGTCTTGGTATTCTTCACCGTTTCATTTCAGCCGATGAACAAGTACGTCAGGTCAAGCTGGTGCGAGAAAAAATTAAGGCTCTCGGTCTTCCGGTTGCCGCCAGTATTGGGGTGAAAGAAGAGGGGATGAAGCGTGCGGATATGTTGGCCGACGCCGGCGTGGACATCTTCACCATCGACATCGCTCATGGTGATTCGGTGATGATGTTTGAAACTCTCGATTACGTAAAAAAGAAATACCCAAAGATCGATGTCATCGCCGGTAACACCGCCATGCCCGAAGGTGTCCGCGGACTGATTGAACATGGAGCCGATGCAGTGAAAGTAGGGATTGGTCCAGGTTCCATGTGCACCACACGAATTATTACTGGATGTGGAGTGCCTCAGCTATCGGCCGTCGCTATGTGTGTCATGGAAGCTCAAAAATATTCTGTTCCAGTTATTGCCGATGGTGGGATAAAAACTTCCGGTGATATGGTAAAAGCTTTTGCTGCTGGTGCCCAAACCGTGATGCTGGGATCTATGCTTTCCGGATGTCTAGAAACTCCGGGAGAAATCGAAGGTGGAAGAAAGCGCTACCGCGGTATGGCCTCCAAAGATGCCCAGGTCTCCTGGCGTGGGGAGCTTCCACAGGGAATGGCGGCCGAAGGTGAAGCACGCTGGGTGAATTGCAAAGGCTCCGTGGAAAATATCCTGCACGAATTATGCGGAGGCATACGCTCAGGTATGACCTACCTTAACGCATCCACAATAGCCGACATTCACAAGAATGCCCGCTTCATGGAGATGACAGCTTCTGGTATGATGGAGTCCAAACCACACGGACTTAACCAATAGGATCCCATGTTCTCTGATGACGCATTTGATGTACTTGTAACATATCCCAAGCTTGCGGAACGTTTAGAACAACGTCCGGAAGACAAAGAGAAAATCAAAAAACTTTTTCATGAAATTCACGGCGAGTTCTCACCAGCAGTGGTGAGTTCCGCAGTGAAAGTTATTGATGCTACTTTTTTAAAACTTTATGATGGCGTGAACCTGGAAGTTTTTCCGGGAACCAACTTTCATGATCTAAGAGAAAAGTATCACATTATCCTGGTGCCAAACCATCAGTCCCACGCTGATTACGTGGCCCTCACGTACTCTATGTACAAAAACTTTGAAGTGCAGATCCGGGTGGCGGCAGGGATCAACCTGAATGTTTTTCCGATGGGACAGTTCTTCGGAAAGTGCGGTGCTTTTTTTATCCGTCGCTCGTTTACATCAGATCAGCTGTATAAAATCACTTTCGAAGCTTACGTTTACTACCTTTTGAAAACTAATCAGGTAGTAGAGTTTTTTTTCGAAGGTGGTCGAACTCGTACCGGAAAACTCCTGAAGCCGAAATATGGCTTGTTCCAGATGTTGCTTGAATCCCACGCGCAACTCAAAGATTCCAAACCCCTGATGTTCATTCCTGTTTCTCTGGCCCACGAACATATCCCAGAAGAAAAAGCCCACGCCCGCGAACTGGGTGGCGGAAAGAAAAAACCGGAATCCGGTGCCCAGTTATTTAAGCTTTTCAAACTTTTTAACAAGCGATTAGGCACGATCCATTTGCATTTTGGCGAAGGCATCATCGTTGATAGCTACAAGGGTGAGCTCAAAGAGGCCACCCAAGCTCTGGCGTTTGATTGCTTCAAATCCGTTGGTCGCAACATGCCGATCACCCCTTCTTCGCTGTTGGCACTGATCATGCTGGATGAACCATCAGGAGCTCTTACCTGGAAGCAGATCGAAGAGAACGCTCAGGATGTGATTCGGTATTGCGAGGCCATTAAAATTCCACTTACTCCGAGTCTCAAAGAGTCTTGCTTCAAAGATTCTCTGCGTTCGGCGCTGGATATGTTTATTGGAAACAAAAAAATTGATGTGCTCAAGCGCGAGAAACTCAATCAGGTTTTCTACGCCATTAAATCTGAGCGCAGGGTAGAAGTGCTGTACCACAAGAACATGATCCTCCATCACTTCCTGGTGGCAGGTATCATCAACGCTACCTGGTTCAACGTCTTCACTGGCTCTCTTAAAGATGGCATGGCCCTGACTCGTTTTCTTCAGGCAAAGCGTAAAGAACTCAAATATGAATTTTATCTTCCGAGCATCAAAGAGATGATCCGCGAAGCCCTGAATATCATCTCTTTTGCTCTGGGAAGAAGAGTGGAGTCGAT
>JBEIEO010000226.1:0-4619 GCA_040382895.1 Halobacteriovoraceae bacterium | reverse complement strand
CTCGAGGGTCTGGTTACGAACTGACCTCATGCTGGAAAAAGACTTCGTTGTATTTTCAGCTGGTGCCGGACGAGGCTATCAGACAGTCTACCGAAGAGTCCCTGAATCTCAGCGTAGTGACACACTTTCACTTATGGACAGATGGAATACTCTGACACTCGACCTAGGTGAATTGCAGACCATTCCAGCGACTCTTCTCAATACGACGCACGCTTTGAAGCAAAATGATTTCCCACTTAGTCAGATTAGACTGAAGTTTGAATTTTCTGCTGATAGTGGTTTCAAACTTGCCACTCCTGAAGTTACTCAGTTGATTGATCTCCATTATTTCCGGAGAGAACAATGAAAGTCATAATCTTGTTTTTAGCCCTGCTCAGCTCTTCTGCTGAAGCCGAGGAGTCACGAAAAATTCATTTACGTCAGGTGGATGTGAGGCAAAGGTTGGCCCTCTCTGTGAATCCCGCAATAGGCGGGAGAATCAGATTACGTCTCAGCATGGAGCAGGGATACAAGGCTGGAAAAAAAGCGGCTCCGATCATAAAGTGAATGCGATAAGCTTAATTCACACGGTTCATGGCATCGGCTCTCAGAGAATCAATGTCCATTTGTGGGCCGATGGTTGCTGGCTTGTATTGGGTCACACCCCGACCAGTTTCACCATGAAAAGAGGCGCAGGCGATAAGGAAATTAAAGCCAATAATTTTTATGAGGATATGGATCATAAACGCTCCTTAATCCCTCTATTATCCCTTTCTCTTTACTCAACGTGAAATAGATAATTGGTAGGTCATTCATAGTGTCGAGGCATGGAAGGAGTAGCTTGGAAAGCTTCGATTTGGGTGATAGGTGACATCAATTTTATGAATTATCCCTGCCATTACGGTCGGATTAAAATAAGGAATGGGGAGTAGCCATCTTCGTCTCGAAGATCCCGCCAGCGTCAACACGAGGATACACCTCCGCAGCGGTATGAAACGGCAAGACCATTTAACAAAGGAGTTTGTTTCATGGTTCTATTCCCGTTTGCGGATTACTGGTGGATCTACGCTGTTTTCCTAGGCCTTATCTCAGTTCTACTTGTTGTTGATCTTGGTATCTTTCACAAAGAGCCACATCCCCCAAGCTTTAAAGAGGCTTCTATTTGGACCATTATTTGGGTCGCCCTGGCCGCGGTCTTTGGGACCGGATTCTATCTCTATAGCGGTTTTAAATTCGGAGATGCAGAGGCTCAGCGCCTGGGGCTTGAATTCCTTGGCGGTTACGTAGTTGAGAAGACTCTTGCTATCGATAACATCTTTGTATTTGCAATGGTTTTTGCTTTCTTTAAGGTCCCTCTGAAGTTTCAGCATAAAATTTTGTTTTGGGGAATTATTGGTGCGATTATTTTCCGGGCCTTGTTCATTGCTTTAGGAAGCTACCTGATGCAGTACCATGCTCTGGTAATAGCATTCGGTGTGCTATTGATCTTTACCGGGTTGAAGATGGTCTTTACCAGTGATGAAGGAAACCTGGAAGATAAGTGGCTACTTAAAAGCATGCGCAAAATTCTTCCTATGACTAGCGATGATGCAAAAGGATCATTCTGGGTGCGTCACCAGGGTAAACTTCTTTTTACTCCCATGTTCCTTGCCCTAATAGTGATTGAAGTGTCAGATATTATCTTTGCTGTGGACTCAGTTCCTGCCATCTTTGCTTTGACCTCTGAACCTTTGATCGTTTTCACCTCTAACATGTTGGCGATCCTTGGACTTCGATCAATGTATTTCATGATTAGTGGTTTCATGGATAAGTTTGCCTACATTAAGTATGGTCTGGCCGCAGTCCTGGTATTTGTCGGTCTCAAGATGAGCTACCTGAACAGTGTTTTTGGTGGAAAGTTTCCGATTACCTGGTCACTGATGATTATTTTTGCTTTGATTGGCGCTTCGATCCTGTTCTCTCTCTACAAAGCCAACGCCTTAAAAAGCATGAATATTGCGGATAAAACTTAAATTCTATTAATTGGAGATAGTATGAAATTATTGTGGGCTCTGGAGCCATTTCATCAAAAAGAAGCACATACAAATCAGTTTCACCATTTTTTGACAAAATTCACAAAAGATAAGGATATGGTGGAGGCGAGCTTTATTGTTACCGAAACAGAGACAGACCTAAATACAGCTTTTGATGTACCTTTAAAAGAAAGATTCACGATTTATCCATTGAAATTGTTGAAAGCATTTCTTCAGAAGTCGTCTGTTTTGATACCTAAAAGCAAGTTGCATTTGGTTCATTATCGAACGCTGTCAAATGCTGGAGCAGCTGATCGCTTGCTGGCATTGGCCGGAAAACGGAAGTGTGATGTTGTGGCACTTTATACCCGTTCTAGCAAAGGTCTTAAACGTTGGGTATTGGGAAGTTTTGCTGAAACTATCGTACACAGGAGTAAACTTGATCTTTTGATTGTTTCACCTGAAATGAAACTGCCGGCCGAAATAAAAAAGGTCGTTGTGGCCTCCGACTTCACTCAGGCGTCTCGAAAGCATCTTGAAAAAGTGATCTCATTTTGCCGTGAGAGAAACTCTGAGCTAGTCGTATTACATGTAGCCCAATTTATATACAATTATCCAGAAGAAAAAGAGGAATCTATTGTAGCCTACCGTAAATCGGTAGATGCTTACAAACGCTGGATTGAAATGAAATGTGCTAATAGACATGTTGCGTGCGAAGTAAAAATCACTGCTGAATTTGAGAAAGTTAGTGAATTTGTAAATAAAGAAGCTGAAAAACGCAAAGCCGACCTCATTGTTTTGTCCGCTAAAACGGGGAAATTCACGGCGCTTATGGGTGGAAGTGTAACTCGTCAGGTCCTGAGAAGTGCAAAGATTCCGGTTCTGGTCTTAAAGTAAGAGCTAATACTTAGTAGCGATAGATCAGTTTGAGCTTATCTATTTTAAATTCTCCTTTGAATCAGTCTAGACTGATTCAAAGGAGCTCTCCATGAAAATAGTATTCAAAAATATGGAACCTTCGACACTTGCCAAACAGATCGTGGAGGAAAAACTCACTCCGGTGATTGATAGATTTCCTAAGCTTAAATTGAATGCCCTAACCGTAACACTAGAAATGGAAAATTCACCTGCCCATGCTGGTCCCGATCTCTTTACCACCTGGGTAGTGATCAAGGTTCCAGGGGCACGACATCTCAAGCTTAAACGCTCAGACATGAATTTTTATCGGGCCATCTCTCTTCTATCAGACGGATTAATGGAATCTCTCAGTCAGAAGCACAATGAAAATAAGCGAAGAATCACTGCACCCGATTGATCGAATCCATTCGAATTGTCTTTAGTTCAAGTTTTTGCTCACTCAATCTTTCTACACTGCTGGGCTCTCTCACTAATTGTTGCTGTTGAGATGCACAGGAACTCATAAAAAGTGCGAAAAAAATCATCTTATAAACCATAAAGCCTCCTAGCTTCTAGGTCTCCTTTCGGATACTTGGGACCAGGAGGTTAGGCGGAAATACCACAGATTATCATACTGAATATCGATTCAAGATTTCATTGCCAAGGAGTTTGGTTTTAATGATCAGGAGCTACGCGGTTATCTATTTTAAAAGAATGTCATCTGGGATTAGAGTTTAATCATAACATGTTCTGGGAGATGTACATGGGTAACGTTTATCATACTCACTTTTTGAGACTCAGCGGAGCCGAAAGCAAAGGGCAACCAATGATTTCGCTTTTTGTACCCTTGCGATTCATGGACTATCCTCAATCTAAAATCTTTTCACATTTATTGAAAGCCGCAAATTTGCTCTTGTCTCGTGAGGGACATCCTAAACTTGAATTGGAACATCCCGATTGGGGCCAGTGGATTCGTCAAGGTGCTGTTACACTTGCTATCTACAAAGATGCAGCTAGTACCACCATTATCCCATTACCGATCATCATGCCTCCACGGGTAGTGGTTGCTGATTCATTTCATGTGAAGCCATTGCTGGCATCAAGTATCTGCGTCCAGGAAGCCCTGTTGCTTCATTTCTCAGAAATCGGTGCAATCCTTTACCGTATATCTAGTGGAGAAGAAAAACTATTAGATACCTACCTCCCTTCTAAAACGAAGCTTAAAGGGTTGTGGATTTCAGAACTTGCCAGAGGCGAAATTATTGAGTTTTTGGAATTTTTAAAAATCGAAGTGAAGAGCTATCGTCTAAATACGACACAGTTTCTGTCGATATCAGGCACTAAGGATTCACTCCTTACCTCGAATGAATTTTGGAAAGATGTTGGAGTTCCGATCATCCATACACTGGATTCACCAAAGAATCTCCATCCCGTAAGTTCAATCGCACATACGAGAATTAAGCTTTCTCACGAAATAAACGGGACCTATGACAGGCAAGTACAGCTCATCCTCAACGATTCAATGAATTCGACTCCACCACTTAGCGAGTTGGGCAAAAAAATTATTAACCGTGAGATTAGTAAGCTTTGTGTGTCTCTAGAGGATGTACACTTCGGAAAACTTGATCCTGCCACAGGAAGCACCATTGAAATGGAAACACAAACGAGTACCAAAGACGATGATCTTCTGGATGATTTGATTGAGTTGGCATTGAAACAGAAAGTACAGGT
>JBEIEO010000225.1:0-4624 GCA_040382895.1 Halobacteriovoraceae bacterium | reverse complement strand
TCCTTAGCCACTGCAATTTGAGAGAGACCCTTCTCTTCCGTAACCGGGGTAGATTCCATAATATTTTCTTTAAGCTTGATCAAAGCATCAGCTTCAGAGATATTTTCTACTGAACCAAGATTGAGATCAAAATTCGTTCCGGTCACAAACTTCTCGCCCTCTTTTATCAGACCTGATGTATCCGTCATCTCAGAAAGGAAAGTCAGACCGCTCTCAGAGTTTGCCACCAAAAAGATCTGTTTGTGTGCTTTCACAATCATCAAAGATCGCTTTGGAGCGATGTAAGTCGTGCTGAGGACTTCAATCATTTTTGTGTTATTTAAAAAACCAAGTTTGCCTTTATTAAACACACCTTTTTTCAACAGCTGAACGACTCCGTAAAACAGACCAAGCACCACTGCCAGAAAGATAGCAAACTTTGCGGCATAACCGGCAAATGAAAAATTATCACTCGATTGTGAAGCTTTTGGAACAGCATTGCTCACTGAAGCAGCCACAGGTGCTTTGACGACTGATGCCTGTTTGACGTTAACTACATCAGCTTTCATTTCGACAGCTGGAGCAGCATCCGCTTTTACGACAGATTCATCCTTCATCAATTTATTCAGGTAATCTTCATTAAGAAGCTCTTTTGAAATCTTGGCCTCCAGATTCGCACCTGTTTGAACTTTTCGAACTCCTGCAGGTGAAGCAGGCTTGGCAGTTGCTGGTTGAGCCATTTCTGCAGCAGGAGTTAGTTCTGCTGTCTTTTCCGCTCTGGCAACTCTTCCACGAGGAAAAACCACTTCGATGCTGGAGTTTTTCCATCCCAGATCAACAGCGCTGGCCTCAACTTCATAGGGCAACATGGCCTTAATCACAGCTTTACCATTCAGGCTATTGGCCGAAAGCTGAGCTCCACGGACATTTTTAAAAATTGAATTGAAGCCTTCAGAATTTGAAATGGTAATTTCAATAACTTTTCCGAAAACCTTAACATCTGGTAGATCATTTGAGCGACCATCCAGGGCGATCGTGACGTAGCCATTATTGCCACTAGTGGTGAGATCCACCGAAGTCACTTTGACACCTGCCAGGGCACCAGTTGCTAAAGAGAGTGAGAGTAAACCAATTGCGAACATCTTATTCATTGCAGTCATCCTTCCTGGTTGACGTAGAATCGAATACTTACTTTAGAGATTCAATGCGCTCTAAAGGACTAATGATATCTGTGAGACGGATACCGAACTTTTCGTTCACTACCACGACCTCACCTCTTGCAACGAGCTTGCCATTTACCAGAACTTCCAGTGGCTCACCCGCTAGCTTATCAAGTTCCAGTACTGACCCCTGACCAAGCTGAAGAAGATCCTTAATGATAACCTTCGCCCGGCCTAGTTCCACGCTGACTTTAAGCGGGATATCCAGGATGAAGTCCAGGTTCTGAACTTTGAGTTTGTTGAGGGCATCATCACCCGCTTTAATCTGGTCAGCGAGTTCACGGATTGCATCTTTGTTGTTTTCTGACATTTCTGGTGAAGCCATAATGGTTCTTCCTTTTAACGTATTCTACGGGTGATCTGAACAGCGCGGTTGCCCTTATAGACGCCAATCAGACATTTTAGTTTTTTTGCATCTTCGATTTCCAGATCCAGCTCGCCTGAAACTTCCTGCGCGAGCGGAATCACATCCCCAACCTGAAGACTAATCAGGTCACCGATGCTCATTTCCGTTTCGCCCAATTTAACCACAGCAGTGGCTTCAGCGTGCTGAACATGCTCCTGCATAGAACGAGTCCAGAGAGTATCTACGACATCGTTATCTGCCTGGAAACTGGAAGAAAGTTTTTGCTTAATCGGTTCAATGGTGGAGTAAGGAATCACCACCATGATAGTGCCGGAAGCGGATTCAAATTCCACTTCAAAAGTGGTGGTGATGATTACATCCGAAGGTGGAACCACACCAACGAACTGAGGGTTAATCTCAGTACGGGAGTATTGAGCATCAATTCTATGAACTGGTGCCCACGCATCTTCCAGGTCGTTGATGGCCATATCCATTACTCGTCTCATGAAAGAAAGCTCAATCGAGGTAAATTCTTTTCCTTCAATTTTTGTAAACGGACGATCAGTACCGCCGAAGTAGGAATCGATAATGGCATATGCTAGTTTCGATTCAAAAACAATCAGGGCCGGACCACGGAGTTCATTAAAGCGCATGATACACATGCAGGATGGAATCGGAAGTGTGTTAACAAATTCACCGAACTTCAAAAGATCGGTTGAAATCATAGATATAGTTGAGATCTTTCTCAAAGAGTTTGAAAGGGAGACTCGAAATTGTCGGATGAAGCGCTCGTAGATAATCTCGAGTATCGGCATTCGTCCACGGATAACTCGATCTTGGTTAGTAAGATCGTAGGGCTGGATATTTGCATCCGTCTCTTCGACCTCGCCTAATCCGCCGGAGACTCCGCCAAATTCATTGCTAGAACCGCCAGCTTCGGAATCGTCGTTTACCGCATTTAATAATGCATCAACTTCGTCTTGGCTCAGTACTTGGGCCATGCTCTCCCCTCCTGGGAATCTTGATTAACCAGCATCCTGCCGGTTAATTAATCTGAAAGCTAATGTAGTAAATATCTTCTACTTTCCCATCAACTAAAAACGAATTGATGGAAGCTTTAATCTCTTCTTTCAGGAAACTCTTACCTTCTTTTTTCAGAAGGTCATCAGCTCTCTTGGTATTAAGAATACTGATGATGGTGTCACGGATTTGAGGTTTACGAGCTTCAAATTCCGGAGCCTTAGCATCATCACTCATCTTCAAAACAGCATCCAGACGTACGTACCGTCTCGGACCTTCGCCCTGAGCGAGGTTCACAGTAAAACTATCCAGAGGAAGAAGGTTTTCTTTCTTTACCACTTCAACTGTTTTTTGTTCAGCACCTGCTTCGCCAGTGTCGGTTGGAGCATCTTTTTCTTTCAATAATTGAGTCAGATCGGGGCGTTTAGCTTCCATATCCATGAAGCGATACTGAAAATAGGCCACAACACCCATAGCGATGATGTTAATTACCATGAGTAATGTAAGAAGAGGATTCTTTGATGACGTTGGTGCGGGAGCAACCTGTCCTGGTTTGTTTTCTTCAGCCATTTGTACCTTCAGCGATCATTCCCAGTCCATTGGGAGTCTCTGTCAAAATTATAACTTTCACTTGAGTTTGAAGCAAGGATGGTTACTGACACCGGGTAGATTTTGCCGAAATCAGGGGGGGAGGCAAAATTTGCCGTCGGGGATTCTGACACTCGCCGCCTCTCGCTCCTGCTCCGGCGGCATAGCGTCCATCCATGAACATAAACAAAAAGCCCCGGATAAACCGGGGCTTCTTATCAACTAATGTCTGATGAATTTAGAGAGAGATTTTTCCGCGCTTTTTAAGCTCTTCGATCAAACCAACGAAATGCTCAGTAGGATAAGCACCTTTGACTGGAATACCATTTAGAAGGAAACCAGGAGTGCCCTGAAATCCAAATTTTGCGGCTTCGGCCATATCAGCATCAATACGCTTCTGAACAGCTTCAGATTTGATATCTTTTTTCAGCTTCGCCATATCAACTTTTAGTTTCTTAGCTTCAGCTTCAAGGAATTTTTCACCATTCTGAAGAGCACGCTGATTCTTATAGATAGCATCGTGGAACTGCCAAGCTTTTTCAGGGCTCTGCAGACGGATAGCTTCGTAGTATTGAGAAGCAGGCATAGCTTGTGGGTGGAAACTTAGTGGAAGATGTTTATAAGCAAAACGTATTTTGCCTTCATACTTTGACATAAGTTCCATGACAGTACTAAAACCACGAGAACAGAAAGGACACTCGAAGTCAGAGTATTCAATCAAAGTGATTGAAGCATCTTTATTTCCACGAAAACTTTCGTCGGCGCGGATTTCTGCCTGAAGTGGGTTATTGAAGCTGTCTTCAAGAGCTTTTTTCTCTTCTTCTTCACGCTTCTTGCCCTGACCTTCCTGAGCTGCTTTCACAGCACTATTAAGAGCATCGATGAACTTTTCAGGGTTTGCTTCGATCGCTTCAGTGATGATTTCAGGATTTTCCTTGATCATCTTTTTAAGATCGTCTTTTGATGTACAAGCAACGGCAATAAATAGAGCCGCCAACAGAAGAAAGCTACTTTTCATGTGAATTCCTTTTTATATCCGGAGTAAGTGAACACTATGTTTTATTCAGACTATGGTAATTAATGAACAGTTTTATTTCAACCTTTGGGCTTCTCTTTCTCAAAATTATTCTGGATATAGTCGAGGTATTTGTTCAGCTTTCGGGTATAGTCGCGAATATAAGCGTAACCGACCAAGTGTACCCGACTGAAGTGGTTCCCTTTCATGAAAGAACGCATGGTAGAAAAAATCCCAAAAGCGGCTCCCGAGACCTTCTCGTATAAATGGAACCCTAAAGCAAAATAGGAAAAAGTAAAAAGAACGATAGTGAAAGTCGTAAGATCTCCCATGATGAAGAGCTGATTACTGAAAAATCGATTAGCTGTATTCTGATCTTTGAGTGTCTTGGTGGCCAGCTCCACCATTGCTTCATAAATGGCATCCGCATTCTCAATAATAAAGACATTGGAAGAT
>JBEIEO010000224.1:0-4654 GCA_040382895.1 Halobacteriovoraceae bacterium | reverse complement strand
GTTTTATTTTTTCTTCACCATTATGGAGGATTCCACTCAGACGGTTGTCTTTGTCATATTCAAATTCCACAATGAAAGGGATGGCGGCGTGAGTTGTTCGAAGTTCAAAACGCCATTTTCCTGGCTTGATGTTGTTGGCATAAAGATTGAATGATATGGAAACCAGCATTAAACAGCTGACGAACCAAGTTTTTTTTATCATAAGCTTTTACCCCTTCGTTGCATTTGGTAATATCTTGTTCCAATCTTGTGATTTTGTCACCATTGCCTGGAGGAAAGATGAAGCAGTTCATCATTGGCCAACGTTGGATATCGGAGTCTGAACCGGAACTCGGTTTAGGTGTTATTGTTGAAGTTGAAGCCAAAACCGTTACATGTTTTTTTCCGGCGGCGAAAGTGGATCGTCGCTACGGATCTTCCACCGCTCCTTTGCGCCGAATTCGTTTTGTTGAAGGCGATGAAGTCAAAGGACAAAAAGGTGAGAACTTTATCGTAGAGTCAGCTCAGGAAAACGCTGGGCTTGTGACTTATTTAGGAAATGGTCAGAGCCTGCCTGAAATGCAATTGGCCGATACCTTATCTTTCTCTAAGCCAGAAGAGCGTTTGTTTGCTGGCAATTTAGATTCCAATGAACTTTTCAAACTGCGCTATGATGTCCTGTTAAATCAAAGAAAACTTTTTATCTCTTCGACTCGCGGATTTACCGGCCCGAAAGTAAATCTCATCCCTCATCAAATGTATGTGGCAAGCGAGATTGCTAAAAGAACCCGACCACGTGTTCTGCTGGCCGATGAAGTGGGGCTAGGTAAAACGATTGAAGCGGGATTAATTCTGCATCATTTGATTATTACTGGCAGAGTAGAGCGGGCCCTCATTCTGGTGCCAGATTCATTAGTTTATCAATGGTTTGTGGAAATGCTGAGAAAGTTTCAGCTCACATTCACTACCATCAATCATGATTCAAAACTCGAAAAAGGCGATACGCCTTTTGAAGATGGACAACTCTTTGTAGCCTCGCTGAAA
Organism: Halobacteriovoraceae bacterium; assembly: GCA_040382895.1. Taxonomy (GTDB): domain Bacteria; phylum Bdellovibrionota; class Bacteriovoracia; order Bacteriovoracales; family Bacteriovoracaceae; genus Peredibacter. Next base: position 3,631 of record JBEIEO010000224.1, on the reverse strand, counting down.
TATCTGATGCGCGAAGATTGGTTGCTTGAACAAGCGATGGATTCCAAATGGGATCTTTTGGTGGTGGATGAAGCCCATCAGCTACGTTGGGCACCTGATAACTCTTCCATGGAGTATGATTTTGTTGCTGCCTTAGCTAAAAGCACTCCAGGTGTGTTGCTCCTTTCAGGAACGCCGGAGATTTTAGGCCTGGCCGGTCATTATGCAAGACTACACCTTCTGGATCCGAACCGCTTCCATGATTTCAATCAGTTCATTGAAGAGACCATGAGTTATAAGCCAGTTTCGGATCTTGCCCGCAAACTCATTTCCGGCAAAGCTCTCAATGCTGAAGACAAAAAGGCGATGAAGGAAAAAGTTGGAGTTGATATCGAAGACAAAGAGAAAACTTTGCAGATGCTGGTGGATCGTCACGGTACCGGCAGGGTCTATTTCCGAAATACGCGCAAAACGATGGCAACTTTCCAGGAATTTTTTCCACGTCGTATTCTTCACTCGTATCCGGTCAAGCTAGGCAAAACAAAAAATCCGGATAAAAAACTCTTCGAACTAAAATCCCTTTGGTTAGCTGAGTTTGTGGAGAAGCATAAAACCGATAAAACTCTTTTAATCTGCCATGATAAAGACATGGTGGTGGATCTGGAGAAAGTCTTAAAAGACAAATCCACGGCTAAGGTCGCTTTCTTCCATTCGGGCATGAACCTGATGAACCGGGACCGACAGGCAGCCTATTTTGCTGACCCTGAAGGCGCGGATATTTTGCTTTCAACAGAAATCGGTTCCGAAGGTCGAAACTTCGAATTCGCAAAACATCTTATTCTGTTCGATCTGCCAAAACTTCCGGACTTGCTGGAACAGAGAATCGGTCGACTGGATCGTATCGGCCAAAAGAATGATATCCAGATTCACGTCCCTTGTGTGGAAGGCTCATCGGATGAATTGCTGATGCGTTGGTATCATGAGGGCTTTAATGCTTTTGAATCCTCTCCGCGCGGTGGCACAGAGCTTTATGCGACAGTGAGAGAAGAGCTGTTACAGCTTATTAAGTTCGCTGAGGAAGGAGAATTCCCGGAAAAAGCTTTTAAGGCTTTTTTGAAAAAAACACAGGAGCTTCATCAAGAGATCGAAAAGAAGCTGGAAGAAGGGCAGGATCAGTTAGTTGAGTTCAACTCCTTTAACCATGCCAAGGCCATGAGCTTCGTAGGTGAACTGAAAGCGCAGGATGACTCAACGGAGTTACTGGATTTCATGTTAGGCCTCTGGAATCAGCTGGGAGTCGACGCTGAAGATATGAATGATCCCTTCACGTATTTTATCCGTGCTGGTGATAACATGTATCTGCCGCATTTCCCGGGGCTCGATAACGAGGGAATGACTGTTACCTTTAAGCGTGAAAATGCACTTAAGCGCGAAGATGTTACTTTCTTGAGTTGGGATCATCCAATGGTCATCGGTATCATGGATTTCATCTCTTCTAAAGAAATGGGAAATGTCACTATTGCAGGCTGGAAAACCCCTTCCAAAGAGAATTTCTTATTTGAAGGCTATTACCTTCTGACGGCGATTGCGGATAAGAAACTTCAGTTGCAAAAATACTTTCCACCGACTCCGCTGCGAGTGCTACTCAATTCGCAGTTCCAGGATGTTACTCAGAAATTACCTAAAAAGTTTATCGACGAAAGCACCCAGACCATCGACAGCGATAAGCGTGCCCAGATGAAAGAGCTTCCGAAAGATTTCTTAAAAGAATGTATTAAGAAAGGTAAAGAGCTGTGTGTCGCCCGCGCTAAGCAGTATAAGGAAAAGTTCAAGGAAGATATGCTCAAGACCATGAATGGGGAAATCGATCGTCTGGAAGCCTTGAGAAAAGTTAACCCAACTGTTTCTGAGACAGAAATTCTTTTACTTAAGTTCAATCGGGATAATATGCTTAAGGCAATGGATAAAGCCGAGCTATCTCTGGACTCATTAAGATTAATTGTTAATTAAGAGGATCATTTTATGGCCATGACTGAATTGACTGATGAAAACATTTTTCAAGTTATCGAAAATGAACCACTGGTACTGATTGATTTTTACGCTTCCTGGTGTGGATCTTGCCGAGTCGCTGCACCGATGTTTGAGCGAGTGGCCAACGAAGTGGGCATCAAGATTTTTAAAATTGATGTGGAAAAGAATCCGAAGATTAAAGAGATGGTCGAGCTTCCAGGACTTCCATCAGTAGGATGCTTTAAAAACGGTGAACCCCAGGATCTGGTGAATGTGACGAAGGAAGAAGCCTTCCGCGAATTCGTGCAAAAGATGAAGGCTTAATTATGGACATTAAATCCATTAAAGACCTGGCGCAGAAATACACCATTGAAGAACTTAATAAGTTTGCTGATGCTTTTGAAGCAACGGGAGTAGCGCCGGTGAAAACCCAGGAAGACGCGGGTGACCAGATGAGTGACTATCTACAGGCAGCAGAGCTTCGCAGCTATATCGATCAAGGTATGAATGTGAATGAAGCCTGTCGGGAATTCTCTAAACGAGTCAGAGGAGTACTTAGCTAGTGGATATAAAAATTCGTCCTGGCCTTTTATTTGATATACCGGTGATTGCTGACTATCAGATCAAAATGGCTTTTGAGACAGAGAACATGAAATTAGATCCATCCACCGTTGAAAAAGGTGTCAGCGCCGTTTTTGATGATCCAGGGAAGGGCAAATACTGGTTAGCGGAAGTTAAAGGAGAAGTGGTGGGCTGCCTTCTTACCATTCCCGAGTGGAGCGATTGGCGCAATGGAACAGTGCTATGGATTCATTCTGTCTATGTGAAACCAGAATTTCGCAAGCATGGCATTTATCGAAAGCTCTATTCACACCTGAAATCGATGGTGAATGAATCAAAAGATCTGCGCGGCTTGCGTCTCTACGTGGATAAAACGAATGCTACGGCCCAAAAAGTTTATGAAACTTTGGGGATGTCTGGAGAGCACTATCATTTATTTGAGTGGATGAAATGAGGATTTGGGATTTAGAGAAAACCTGCTGAGGATGGAACAGTGAAAGGGTGGATGGCGGATGTGGGAGAAATTCAAAGTGGTTTAAAGCTTCGAATTCCAGGGACATTTTTGTGAACTTTTGTGGAGTTCATCACCCTCAGCTCAAGATCCTTAAAGCAGGAAGTGTGCCAATCTTTTAGCTTTCTTAAGTAGCCGAAATACCATACTGATTCACTCGAACCGGTGCCAGGATGAAACTTGTCAGGCATTTCGTCACCGGCCTAGAGGTGTCAGAGGGGCTAAAAATAAAAAAGCCCGATTGCTCGGGCTTTTTTTATTTTTTGAATAACCTGCAGAGGAAGGAACGGTGAAGTTTTGTGGGAGGATATTTGTGGGAAACGCCTGGTGGTTGGCCAAACAGTTCCGGGGACTTTTTTTGAACTTTTTTATGGAGTTCATCTCCCTCTGCTTGCCCCCTATAAGAGCAATCAACATGCCAACTCCGCGTATTCGCCGCAGCATCTTGTAAATCACTCAAATGCCGTCTTGACTCGAAAAGCCAAAATAAAAAACACAGGAGTCAGATTGCCACACATAATAAAGCGGCGGGGGCAAAACTGTCAGATAAGTATTTACCCGCCCCATAAG
>JBEIEO010000223.1:0-4658 GCA_040382895.1 Halobacteriovoraceae bacterium | reverse complement strand
GCGAAAGGGTTACCCAGAGATCGTCCGGCGATAAATTCAGAGATACCTGAACCCAAAGCCTCCAACTGAGCTGTTGGATATGTGGACCCCGACAGGTCCAGGACGTATGTAGTTACCTCGGGAGCTGGCATCTGAGGGAAAGGCTCGCCCTCATAGGCTGACTTCAGAGCGCCTATTGGGGCGCACGCTGATAGCGACATGACCAGTGCCGCACCACTGAAACCAACAACCAAAGCTCTAAAAGCATTGTTTTTCAATGCTTTTACTGAATTCTTCTTAAACATTTCTGCCTTCCTTGAAGTGTCCATCACTTCTATAAGATTTATAGTATTTATGGATTCATCAGATGTCAACTGTCTATAAGAGATAACTTCTTTTCGGCGTGTCCTGACGGGCCCAAACACGCTCAAAATTGGTCCTGATCTAACCCGCTTGATCCTCGCCATTTCTTATAGAGTTTGATAGAGTCCTTATAGAAGATAAATGGGGGCAAAAAATGGCCGCAATGTCGGGCAATCAGATTAAGGAACGACTAGAGCGCGATCTTGGTTTTGAGGCTAATCGTGCGCGCTTGTTGACTGAGTTAGCCGCCAGTACAGAGATTGGGACTTACTGGGAACGCAAGGGTCTGCCAGCACTAGACGAGAAGATGTACACGTCTTTAGCCAAATCTGCACTTGTGGCGGGACTTGCCGGGCGACAGAAACTAAGTGATCAGATATTCAAGCTAGTTACGGATGTGCCGAAAAAACTTGATCTGACAGAAGTTGTGATTGAGATTAGTGCGCTCGTGCTTGAACACCAAAAGACTTTGAATTTGAGTCGTAATCGTGCCAGCTGTGTAAATGCACATCTAAATGTCTTAGAGCCTGAAAGATCCCTGCCACAGATCTACTCCCCTTTCCTTACTCCGAGCGACCTCAAGAGGTACACCGCAGAATCTAATACTCTGCTCAAGAGAGGCATCTCTTCATCCTTGGATTTTTCGAAATGGATAAAGGATGCCCATGAGCTTCTATCATCCGTTAGTGCAGGCGATCTCAACAGTGACGGTGATGAAGACTTATTCGATTCGGTGAGCAAGAAAGGGTTGATTAGCCGCAAGGCTATCTCGACCTACTTCAAGCAATGGGAATTGTTTGCACTTGAAAAGTTGGGGCCTGGTTTCTCAATTGAGATTAAGGAAGACGATGCGAGCCCTTTGACAGGGCGTCTAAATGCCCTTGAGACTGGAGCTTCAAGAACTTGGACCACAATGCTCGAGGATATAACTGAAGTCAGAACATCGGCCATTTTTCAAAAGCGAGTCTCAGCAGCCACAGAGCATGTGACAACGACGGCTGTAGTTAAAAACCTATCGAATTATGATCTTGAGCTCAATGCTCGGCCGCTTAAGCTACAGCTATCTTCAAATACATCCACTGAGATGGTTACTCAGTTTATGAAGGCTATGAAAGCTCAGTTTCTTGTGTATAACGGTAAAGGTCAATTCAACGTTTCATTTCAAACTGGAAACTCCATGATTACCGCTTCACTCCCAAACGCCACTAAATCTGACCTTAAGAAAATTGAAGAGATTCTTCTTGAACTTCAATAGTTAAACCCCTTTTGACTAGAAATTAGCTAGGAATAGGGCCATTCGGGCAGCATAATTCCGTATGAGGAGGTGTCTGTGGAGCCGCTTAAGAGTAATGACCCGTCTGATTTGGGTGATTGGCGCGTCATGGGCCGACTTGGACAGGGCGGATTCGGAACAGTTTTTCTTGCCGAAAAGGGCGCTCAAAAGGCTGCCATTAAAGTTATTAAGTCCGAGTTTCTGGAAGATAGTGATGCGCGTGCTCGACTTACTATTGAAGCGGAAGTTCTCTCGAAATTATCCAACCCATTTATTGGAAAAATTCTAGACTCGGACTTGAATGGCGAGCTTCCCTGGATAGCTACTGAATTCATAAATGGTCCAACGCTGGACAATAAAGTTAAATACGAGGGTCCGCTTGATGAGATTAAATGGTTCAATCTTGCGGCGGATCTTTTTCATGCCATAGTGGCGGCTAATGAACTTAGCGTGATTCATAAAGACATCAAGCCAAGCAACATTATTTTGGGAGAGACTGGCAACAAACTAATTGACTTCGGTATAGCCCACATTGAAGGCAGAACTAAGACAGTTGTTTTTGGCGACAGAGAAGGATCAACTCCCTTTAGCTCGCCAGAGCACTTTACTCCCCGTTCTAATCCAAAAATGGATGTATTCAGTGCGGCCTCAACCCTCGCATTTGCAGGAAAGGGTTCGAGTGTCTGGACCGGCGAAAACGATTTACAATTAATGCGAAGCATCAATGATGATGAACCTGACTTAACGGATCTCACTCAAAATCAAATTGATTTTTTATTGCCTTTGTTTGAAAAAAACCCTTCTGATCGACCATCAGCAGCCCAAGCTAAAGAGAATGCCGTCAGCTACATAGAATTTCTACTTGGCGGTAATCAAAAGCCAAGGTTAACTGCAAGAAACGCTTTGAATACACAGAGAAAATCTTTAAAAAAGAGATTGACGAAGCATCTCAAGGTGAAAAGTGAATACAGGAAACTTCTGTTTGCATCAAGTGTAATCGCTATTGTGAGTCTGATTTATTTGCTCACAGACATTTTTGGTGTGTTTTTTTGGTCAGTATTGTTTTTGCTCTTTCCATTGTTGCCAATTTGGGCCACCCAAAAGACTTTCAGACATGGGATAGGAATCTCAAATTGGGGGAAACGAAGCATTATTCGCACACTCATGGTTTTTCTTGTGAGCATTTCGGTGCCAATTCTCATATTACTTGCGAGCCTATACAGTGCCGCAACAATACCTATCAATGTGAGTCTGATTGTTAACAGCCTTTTAACCCAGGATGCCAACGAAACGTTAAACATGAACGAAGATCCCCAAAATGTAAAGACTGTTATTTCAATTCGAACTAGAGAATTAAATGAAGAAGCAAATGTCTTTTTCTATCAGAAGAATTTTGACAAATCACTTGAAAGCGCAGCAAAATCTGCAAACATAGGTAATGCGGAAGGAATGTATCTAGCGGGCAGGGCAGCCCAGGCACTTGAAAACTTTGATCTGGCTCTTACTTGGTTTAAAAGAGGTAGTCTGAATAACTATGCAGATGCAAGTTTGGCTGCAGGAATAATCCTCATCAACCAGGAAAAAAACGGTGAGGCGGAACGAGAGTTAAAAAAAGCAATCGCCCTAGATAGTACAGAAGCACTTACTGCTCTTGCTTCCTTTTATCTAAAGCTTGGTCAGATCGAAAAAGCAGGAAAACTTTTTGAGACCTCGATAGATCAGGGTGATTTATCCGCAACGATTTTGTATGCCAATTTTCTAAAACAAAGTGGAAAAAGTGCTGAAGCACTTGACTATTTCTTACAGGCCTCCAAGGCTGGAGAGTCATTTGGAAGTCTAGGTGCAGGTGTGATTTATGGGAAGGACACAAAAACTCTGAATCAGGCCAAGAAGTATTATCAATTGAGTATAGATCAAGGTTTGGTTGAAGGAAACTTCTTTCTTGGGGAGATACTAACTCAAGAAGGAAACTTTACTGCTGCCAAAAAATCATATCTCGTCTCTTCTGAAATTGATGGGGGTTTTTCCGCCATTGCTTTGTCTACTATTTTTGGCGAAAAACTTGATGACTTCAAATCAGCATGTATTTGGGCTCAGAAAGTTGAAACACTAGAGAATGTAGAGCAATCAGAAAAAAATGAGGCTCTGATTTTGTCTCAAAAATTCTGCCCAAAAACAGCTAAGTCCCCAAAAGTGACTTCATCAAAGACTCCAAATGGCGAAGTGAAGGTGGTTGAGTCACAAAAAGCTCTCCCTAAACCAATTGCATCATCTGATTCTTTCAAAACAAGCGCGCCATTATCAGCAACTGTTGAAGTAGATGAGATTTTTGGGCGTGCCTTTAAGAATGGACTTAATTATTGGGTAGTTTCACTAACTAGTATCAAAGGTGCAAAAGTGCCGGAGATCACTGGAATCCAGTTCAGGTTAGTTGGTTATCCTGATGCTGGTTGGCTTGGGGTTCCATACAAGTTAAAAACTGATCCATCTTCTGGCATCGTTTACGCAGAAGTTGACGACATCCTTTTTGCACTTATATTCAAGGACCAGAAGTATTGTCCCGAGTTCCGTGCTATTCGGGAAGAGGGTGGAAAAATCGTTCGTATCTGGAACAAAGGTCAACCTGATTGCGCAACTGACTACAACCCCTAAGTAGACCCATCTTTTTTGTCAGGAGTCAAGCAGTCGACTAGTTTCGTGTGCCTTCGATCTTTACAGGTTTGGTGGCAGCTGAAGCATTGGTTTATCGGTAGTTCCCTCTTTTAGCTCATCTTGTATTGCTTTGATGGTGGCGGGGATACCATTTTCATAGGAGTAAAGGCCCATAGCAAATAGGTGGGAAAAGACGTAACCATCTTCGGATGAAAATCTAACGCCGGATGACTTTTGTCGGTTTGAAACTCCAATAATGACATCTGTTCGATCTGGATTTGAAAAGGTAGAGAGTATTTTTGCACATGTCCACTCGGTTGTTGCAATTGGGCCGGCGAAGTTAAGTCTCTGGTTGGTTAACTTAACCATTCCTTGATCCTTATCCATCTGC
>JBEIEO010000222.1:0-4680 GCA_040382895.1 Halobacteriovoraceae bacterium | reverse complement strand
GAAGAAAGGAACTGAGCTGAATACTAAAACACCGACGATACTCTTTGGGTACGGCGGATTTGAGGTTTCGATAACACCTACCTACGCTATCTATGAATGTATCCCTTGGTTAGAAAGAGGCGGTGTGCTGGCAGTGGCAACACTTCCGGGTTCTCTGGATTATGGCAAGTCATGGTATGAGGTTGCAAAAGTCGGGGGAAGAATTCATTCGTGGGATTCCTTCGCCCTAGCGGCTAAAGAACTCTACAACCGGGGCTGGACTTCGGCTGAACACCTCGGTGTACTCGGTGCAAGTAACGGCGGCACACTGGTGGCAGGGGCTCTCCAGCGCCACTCTGAGGTCTTCAAAGCCGCTGTTCCCATCGTAGGAGTCATGGATCTTTTGAACTTCACACTCTTCACCGCCGGAAAATACTGGACCGATGACTATGGGAATCCTTTTGTGGAAAAAGATTTTCGCGCGATCTTCCCACTTTCCCCCTATCACAACATTGAGCGCAGACAGTATCCGGCGACAATGGTTATGACCGCGGAATTTGATGATCGCGTCGTTCCGATGCACTCTTACAAATACCTGTCGCGCCTGCAGGAGTATAACACTTCCGCCAATCCGATTCTCCTCTATAACAAAGAATGGGGTGGACATGGGAGAGCGAGTGGCTCGGATCGTGAGAGTTCAAGGTACGTGGCGGCTTTCTATACTTTCTTCGCCCAGCAACTCGGGCTGTAATCTGTTGGGGGAGATTGAACTACTCCCCCCGGACATCCTTATTTATGTTTCAGGATCAGCATGTTAGCAGCTGAATGTTTTGCCACATATTGAGCAAAAGAGCTCTCAAACATGCCGTGCTTTTCACGTGAAGCAATGATCACTAGATCTGCATGAATGTCTTTAAGGTAGTTACTGAATTTTGCCTTAGGATTTTCACTAAAAAGGCAATGTTCAATGATTTTGCCTTCAAAGCCAGCAGGCACAATTTCTTTACCAGTTTTTCGAAGCATACTCAGAACTGATTCAGAAATAGAATTGCGATCCGCTTCTACCGGATAGACCAAAGGGAATTCGCCAAAAACAAAACCATAATCAACAGTATTGAAAACGTGAACTAAATGGATCTCACTGTGTTTCAGAAAATCCATCGAACGAATCGGCTTAAGCACCTCGGAAATATCATTTGTTAAGTCGGCGGCAATGACTACTTTCTTCAGTTTCATTATACTCTCCTTCAAAAGTTATACTTCATTCTAACTCAGGATAAAGACATCCTACATGACAGGGGCAGCATGAATTTTCTGATCTATATCAGGAATCTTAGTGGCAACTCATCCTTGAGGAACCGTGAGCGTTGGCAGAATCCTGTCTGACGTTGCGCAGTTTGGCCACTCTGAAGGTAATAGTCATAACTCCGATCATCATCAGGCTGATCGCATAAGTCTTAGGAAGACTGGCCTTGAGAGGTTTAAGAAAACGCTGAATGATCTGGGGAGCCACCACCATGGAGGGAACAGTGCCGAGCCAAAAAAAGAACATGGACGTTAAAGCTTCCGTGATGTGAGTAAGCGCTACCGTACTTAAGACCAATCCATAAAGGAGCCCACAAGGAAGCATGATAGAGATGAATCCAGTAAAGAAAGCCTTGGTGAAATTTTGATTACGAAAAACCAGCTTGGTCCAGAGTTTGCCGTAAGTCTTATGCATAAACTCAGGCATGGGAAGTTCTGCCTTGCGACCGCGGTAGTTTTGAAAGCCCCAGTAGATGAATAAAAGCCCGATGGAAAGTGCCGGAATCAGCGACACATAAAATGGCATTGTTTTGAAATTTAAAAACGATCCTAGAGTTCCGGCCAGAAGACCAAGTAAAAGATAACCAAGTAAGCGTCCAACCTGATAGCGCAAAACATCTGGAGATTTTTGGCAAGTGGCCGTGACTAAGCCCCCACACATGCCTACGCAGTGTAAACTTCCCCCAAGGCCTGCCACAAAGGAGACCCATGGGATGAAAGTTTTCACTTCACTCAATAGGTTAATGAGTTGGTCCGACAAGGTTTACCTCTTTAGTTGCCACTATTTCATTCGTTTCATCATCAATGGCTTTCATGGTCACTTTACGAGTTCCACCGATCAAAACCTCAGGATGAAACTTAAAGAACAAGACTATTTTTTTCTCAGGCACATCCACTATCGTCGGATGGACATTGGTCACTACCTGGATTTTATCTTTAAGGTCAGTTTCAACAATTTCAAAATTTACTCTATAAGTCTGAGCACCCTGGTGAGTGAGCTTTAAAGTGAAGTGGTTGACTACCACCTGCCCGGCTTCTACAACCTGGAAAGGAACTTTTGAGCGCAGAAAGACCATGTTCAAATGAGTACTTGCATCTAAGAAAAATAAAAACATCGCTACGAAAGATGCAGAAATACAGACATAAATAGCGGAGCGAACAGTAATCACTTTACGTGGCTGGTCGTTTAGCTCGTTTTCGCTACTGTATTTAATCAGGCCAGTAGGTTTTTTGAGCTTGGTCATGATGTCATCACAGGCATCAATACATTGTGTGCATGCGATACATTCGAGCTGAGTCCCACGGCGGATATCAATTCCAGTCGGACAGACCTTCACGCAGTTATAGCAGTTGATACAGTCCCCTTCCTGGCCTCTTTCTACTCCTTCAGTTCCACGACGAGGTTCTCCACGTTTTGGATTATAGGCAACAATCAGGGAGTTTCCATCCATGGCCACTGACTGCATTCTTCCATAAGGACAGGCGATAATACAAAACTGTTCGCGGAACCAGCCAAAGTCTAGGAGAAAAATTGCAGCGATAATCATCGTGGCCATGAAAATCCCGAAGTTCTCTGACGGATTTTGCATGGTCATCTGGAAAAGTTCACGAGGGCCGACGAAATATCCAATAAACGTATGGGCGATGTGGAGCGAGATCACAGTGAAAACGATCCACTTACCAAAACGACGAAGAAATTTATTAAGGGACCAGGGAGCCTTATCAAGATCACGACGAGCGCGAGCCTTGCCTTCAAACAGTGCCTCAACTTTCATGAAGATACTCTGAATGAAAACAGTCTGGGGACAGGCCCAGCCACACCAAACTCGACCGAAAAGGCTGGTGGCAAAAGCGATCAGGAAAATACCACAGGCCACCAGTAAAAAGAAAAGAATGGGCTCCACCCCGTAAAGGGTGAAGCCCAGAAGCGTAAATTCACGTTTAAAAATATAAACCATCAGAGCTGGCTTGCCGCCGATATAAAACCACGGCAAAACCAGATACAGGACAATTAAGAACCAATAGAATATCGTCCGTCTGCTTTTCCAGATACCTTTCACATCTTCCGGGTAAATGAAAACTCGGTTCCCATTTTCATCGGTAGTTGCCAGGCGCTCCGGATCCAGTTCGAAGATATTCTTAGTTTTCAACGATTTTCTCTCCTTCAGGGGTTTTACCTTTAACAAAGGTATTTTTTAGACTGCTGACATAAGCGGCGGCTTGATAGATCTCATCCTTAGTCAGGACTTCAGCCCAGGCCGGCATACCATTGGCTTCACTACCACTAAACACAACATTGTAGATCGTGTCAGGGGTCGATTTCGCTACTAACCAGTGATCATCCGTCAGGTTTGGTCCGATGTCCCCTTTCCCGTTTTCAGCGTGACAAGGCAGACAGTTGTTAACAAAAACCTCCGCACCTTTCTTTACACCTTCATCAGCGATAATGGCGTTGTAGTGATCAACGTTAAAGGCTGAGTTCTTTTTCTTGAATTCGACTTGAGCGGCGAGCACCTTCTCATAGCTAACTTTAAACTCATCCCGAAGGCTTGGCCCTTTCATCAGTTGATAATAGGTAAAGTAGCCAGCAGCGAACACACAGCAGGTGTAAAAAATCACATTCCACCATTTTGGTAAGGGGTGATTCAGTTCCTGGATGCCATCGTAACTATGGTCGAGTAACAGGTGTTGCTCTTCCGGTTTAACCTCTAGTTTCGTTTCTTCATTTTTATTTTGACTCATAAACTTGTCCTTTGATTCTCGGATCCTCAAGTGGAATGAGGGAAGCATCGTCATACATTTGCTTGTTTTCTTTCTTGTATGTCCAGTACGTGTAGGCAGCAAAACAGATCACAAACAACATCAGTGCGGTCAATGGCAGCCAGGGTAAATCCCAATGACTAAGTACTGCTTGCTTCATTTTGTAGCCTCCGGTTGTGCGACCTCAACTTCTGGCATGGTAGTGTAATCTATACCCAGTCGTTGCATGTAAGCGATCAGCGCCACAACTTCCATTTGCTCGATTTTCTGAGGAACACCACTTGCCACAAGTTCAGTCGTAATCTTAGCAGCCTGTTCTTTCGCCCGAACCACTGCCGAATTCACGTCATCAGCGGTGTAAGGAACACCCAAGATCTGCATAGTTTGAAGTTTCTTAGAGAGATCCGAGTAATCAATTTTGTTATTAAACAGCCATTTGTAAGTCGGCATGATGGAACCAGCAGTTACCTCACGTGGATCGTAGAAGTGCTTGTAGTGCCACATATGTGGATACTTACCACCGACGCGGGCCAGATCAGGTCCGGTACGCTTTGAGCCCCACTGAAATGGACGATCGTAAACAAACTCTGCAGCTTCAGACGGCTTTCCATAACGAAGAACTTCATGAGTCATAGG
>JBEIEO010000221.1:0-4693 GCA_040382895.1 Halobacteriovoraceae bacterium | reverse complement strand
TTTTCCTTTAGCGTGGATATGAATCCATTGACCACATTTGTGTTTCATTAGAAATTTAGCGTCAAACTTATCAGCTCTTTTGTCGATATAATCCTGTGCTAATTTTAATACGCGGCTTATATCCTCTGGATGAGTCAGGTCGATAAACGTTTGTAACTTGTGCTCAATTTCACTGGATGAATAACCTAAGATTTCACACCAGCGCTTATCATAAGTGACTTCATTTGTTTCTAGGTTCCAATCCCAGACCCCCAACTCAGATGCTTGAAGCACAAGCGATAAATTCGCATTGAGCTCTTGGAGTTTGTCTGCGTTGATTTTCGCCCGTTCTTGTTGCATAAGTTCCATTTCATGTAAACTCACGGCGAGAACATTTTCTGAGCTGATTCTGGCCTCGTCATATTCGCCATAAGCCTTATTAATACGACTTAAAAATTCTTTCCAGGTTTGTAGATCCTGAGGCATATCAGTTTCAGAGAGCCCAAGCTTTCTTAATTGTCTCATTAGTAGTGAGCTTAAGCCTTGATCTTTCATCTCTACTTAGTTTTTTCTTGAATGAGGGTAATGGCAATTGTCTGATTATGTAGATCACACATACCGGAGTGTCCCGGAGCAATTTCGCCGTAGGAGTAAAACCCGGTTTGAACCGTCTCTTTCGTTAAATATTCAAACACTTTTTCTACTTCGCCTTCTGTGTTTTCACCTAAGACTAATCTGCGCCCAACGCAGCTAACAACAAGACTCAGGGTATGAAGTGAGTGATCCATCTTGGCAGCACTCATTTGAGAGACATTAGTTGCTGCTTGAAAAAGATTGTCATGCCCCGCCCTCATTAATTGAATACTTGTCCCCGTTGGAACGTCTCCTGCAAAAGTCATCGATTGATTATTTTCATCAACAGAAAGAATCGTTCGGACAGCGTTCCTATCTATTTTATCTTCTCCAGACTTCAGATATATGGGAAATAGAAGGGCCGAAGAGGGAAGCTTTTTTGCCTGCTCTCCCAGAAATTGTTTATACAGTTCCAAAGCTGGCTTTTCATCCAACTCAAAAAGAACATTGGCATCAGCTTTTGTGATCGAGCGAACAGGACCAAAAGGAATCCATCCACCATCAGCAGACGATAATATCCTTATGTCATCCCCATAAAATCCTACAGCTGCTGCCGCACTTGTCGTCGGTACTCCATCCAGGAGAACATATGTATTCTTAAAATTTGGTCCGTCACCTGCAAAGCCACCAGAAAGATTTAAATCATAGCCCAAAATTCTTTTAAATCCCTTGATCATGGCCGTACCATTGACGACTAGACCATCCGAAAGAAGATAGACTCCTGCAAGCCCCTCTTTGGAAAACTGTTGGGCAAGTTCAACCCCGGCCTGCTCAGAGCTCTTATCCTTTACACCTTTGACAGATGCGATTTTGATTTTAGTGCTTTCAAATTTCACACCTGTTAAAATGATCTGATTGTCACAGATTTCTGTTTGTTTAATTTCCCCCGCACCGGAGCAGCCCATAAATAGGGACAGTGGAAATTGTCTCTTTAATTCTTTCCAAACCTGGTGATCATGAAGACCTGGTGAAAAATATAAAAACAAAAGTGTATTCTCGGAATCAAACGAATCAGGAAATGCGCCGGACCATTGGTCATTTTTAAAACTTAATTGAAAGCTTTTCATGGAATTATTCTCCGGCACAGATTTTATGACTCATCGTCTGTTTTGGGTCTATCATTGAGACAAATAAGCTTAGGTTGTTGAAGTGGGCGGAAGCTTGACTGAAGCGATCCTTTGCTTTCCGCATAGAGTAGAGCTATCGAGGTGAAATCACATAACCAACTGTTCTGTGTTAATGATACCTGCTATTGAAATTTAACCTAAATAATACGGTATTTATGCTAGAAACGAACACTCCACCCAAAAGAGAAAGATTAATGAGAATCGCCCTCCTGTCGCAGAGGAGTTTTTTCACTGTAGATCAAGATGCTGTATGAGCTATCCGATCTAAATCCGGCCAAGATACATCTTACGGTTCCAAAAATTCTTATGGTTCTTTTTAGACCGTGGGGGCATTCCTACCTCAGTGGAAAAGAGTTGTTCGACTTGGATGTGTCTACGGAATTCTGTTCCCATTCGATGTTCCCTTTTGGGGAAACATCGGCCGGTTTCTTGAGGCAAGTTTCAACGGATAGGTATCGTTCTCAAAACTCGCAATGCGGATTTTGCCTGTGAAGACTTTATTAAAAAAACTCGGGGCAGGTCACGATCACTGACCTGAGGCTTTCGGACCCTGCACACCCATGGAGCCACCGATAGGTTTTTTAACTTTATAGGGATCCACTTTCCAATAAGTTTTTCCTTTGTATTCGCAGACAGCATAGCCACTGGTGCCGGAGGAAGACTCCTTCGCATACCCTTTGGCCCAAACGTCCCGACAAAAAGTCTCTGGGCTATTATCGAATTCACCCTTAAGTTGCTGAGTCTTTAACCATTTGGCCAAACTCTGTCTTCCGCCGCCTGGAGTTGGTTGTCCTTTAGCCTTAAGTTCAAGAATTGCGATGTTTTGTTGTAATGTCTGTTTGAACTCAAGGTATGCGGGGTCATCGTGCTTTAAATCGCAGCAAGTTAAATTCACCGTTTCTCCCGAAGGATCGATGAAACATTTCATATTCAAATCTGCAAAGTCCCCGTATTTGCCCTCAGAAGAATAGGCGATGGTCTCCCAGTCTCTGGCGCGGTTGATGAGACTCTTATTGGGACCATTCTTACAGGTATAGACTTCATTTTGCATGAACTCAGATACTGTATACGGAGAACCTTCACCCTTTAGAAGTCCCTGGATGTTTCCGGATTTTCCTTCGACGTTCTTCTTATAAAAATCACAACTCACATGAGGGTTATTTGAAGAGACCCCAATCCCTTCTATATCTTTATTCTTATCTCCACCGCATTTTAGGCATGAGAGAATTTCTGCCATCTGAACTCGACCAGAATCTCGGCTTAAGAAGGAGGGAAGATCAGCATCAGTATCAGTTTTTAGAATTTCCGGGCCAAAGTCTCCCACCACTTCGTCACAGCAATTAAAATTCTCATTTCCAGTCTTCGATCTTTGTTCCGTCAGGAAAGCCTCATAGGTATCCTGATAAGTCCTGAGTTGCTTTTGTTCTTCTAATTTAAGGTCATCTAGTGAATCATGACTCTCGATAAAACTTTTAAGTCCGATCGTCTTCTCTTCGCATTTATTTTTTGGTTTCTCAACTCGATATTCCTCTTCGATACAATCGTCAGACTTTAACTTCAGGGCAATATCTTTTAACTTCTGCAGCTCCGCCACCTGCTCGGGAGTGGCGTCTTTTTTCGGAATCCGGTATTTCACGGTTTTTGCCACACTACCCAGCTCTACTTCCCCTTGATTGGTCAGAAGAAGTTCTCCTTCCTCATCCGTCTGCACCACATTTTTTTCAACAACTGTCTCCTGGAATACTTCCGATAGAGCTTCCATGCGAGTTTTGATAATCGCACAAGACGTGCAGGGTTTCATTTCATTTTCTGTTGTCTCTTCCATCAGAAGGCCAATTTCATTCATCGATTTTATCAGGGCCTCTCTTTTTAGGGCCTCGTCTTTGGGATTCCGCTCCTTAAGATATAGGTCTATGGCCTGATCAATTGTTGATGCTTCCTTGGGTGTTGATGCTTCCTTGGGGTTGGTGGGTTTGGCGAGACCATTGTTTTTGAGGATCGCCGTGGTATCCTTTTCGCAGCTGTTGTCAACAGTTCGGGGAGAAGGGCAGCCCACCTGCTCAAATAAAGTTTTGAGCTCCTTAAATTGACCATAGCTTCCTGAAGCCTTCATGGAATCATAAAGCTCTTCAAGGTCGTCACAACTACCGCAGGCGGAACGGATTCTTTTTGGATAGCCTTCTTTATTCTTATTCTTCGGATCCATGTTCCATTCAAGATCAGCGACAGCTTCTTTGGCGCGCTCATAGTTTTGCTTCATTTTATCTTTGCTACGATCGTTTGTGATATGTCTACTCTGCTTGTCCATCACTTCTTCGTAGTTTTGGACACTGAGATTCTGACTGTAGCTACCTTCCATCTTTTTATCTGTATAATAGATTGTACCTACGGTGTAGATCATCTCCTTGAAGGTATCCACTGAAGGGTAGCTCTCAAAATTATCCTTGGCCACCGGGCAGGCAACCTGCTCGGTATTACACATCTGTTCGGCAAGATCCTTAAGTCCCGCAATCCGCTCTTCAATGACTTCTTTTTGAGTGATCAGGTCTTCGAGTTCAGGTAAATTCTCTTTAAGATAATCTTTCCCAAATTTGTTATATTTTGGGTTTTTGTATATTCTTTCTAATAAATCATCTTCGTCTAAATCAGCGTGCTCGGGATTTTGTCTTATAAATTCATCAACCATATCATCATGAAGATTTCCAAATAATTCAGTTAACTTTTTCTCTTCATAGGGCACTTCTGTTTCTTTAATCCTGTCTATTTTATCATTTAAACGTTTTTCTTTCGCATTAAAACGATCAACCCTGTTGGAGGTTCTTTCTCTCATATTATCATATCGCCAATCTCCTATCTTTTCAGCCCAATCCCATTTATGGAATTTATTTTTGCACCTGGAAATATTTCTATCTGATGTAAAAAATAGACACCAACTGGACCAGGCATATTCCTTC
>JBEIEO010000220.1:0-4736 GCA_040382895.1 Halobacteriovoraceae bacterium | reverse complement strand
GAGTGTCTCACTGACTAGTATCGTCTTGAGTTAATCCATCGCAACTCATTCTAATGAACCCAGCTTGTGTTTTTTACGCAAAAAGGATGAATTATGAAAATTTTTTTGATTGCCCTGTCTTTGATTTCATTGTCTGCTTTGGCGGCCAATGCTCCGGCGCCTGAGATGAAACCGGTTCTTGAAGCTATGAAGAAAGGGAGCACCAAACCTATTCAGGAAATGACTGCTGATGAAGCAAGACTACAAGATTCTCCCCAGAGTGTGGCCGAATCGTTGGGGAAAAAACAAGGCACACTTGAAAAGAATGCAGAAGTTGAAATTTCAGATATCGAAATTATGGGAGCTGCTTCAAAGATTCCGGCAAGGATTTATAAACCTAAAGGAGAGGGCGCTCTTCCTGTCGTGGTTTACTTCCATGGAGGTGGTTGGGTCTTAGGTAAAAACGAAGACTACGATGCGACCCTGAAGTCATTGGCCACTAAAACGGGGGCAATTTTTATTTCCCCAGAATATCGAAAGGCTCCGGAATACAAGTTTCCTGCTGCCCACGATGATGCTTACGCCTCCTATCTGTGGGTCATAAAAAATGCATCACAGTTGGGTGCCGATTCCAAAAAAGTAGCAGTGGCCGGTGAGAGTGCCGGAGGAAATCTTGCCATTAACGTTTCTATCCGTTCACGAGACCAAAAAACTCAAGCACCTCTTCATCAGTTACTCATTTATCCCGTTGCAGGCACCAACACCAAAACTGATTCTTACGTGTTGAACAAAGATGCCGCTCCCTTAAACTCCGAGATGATGGGTTGGTTTTTCAAAAACTATCTGCGATCAACTGAGGATCTGAAGGATAAGCGTATCAATCTAGTTGAAGCCGACCTCAAAGGCTTGCCTTCTACTACTATCATTACGGCTGAGATCGATCCCCTTCGGAGTGAAGGACTCCTTCTTTCAAAAAGATTGCAGGCCCAGGGAGTGGATGTGATTTATAAAGACTATCCGGGAATGACTCATGAATTCTTTAGTATGGCCCCAGTCTTGAATCAGGCCAAGCAAGCCCAGGAAGAGGTCGCCAAAGATTTGAAAGAAACCTTCAAGCAGTGATTTTGATGACACCGATCATTCTTCAGCTTTGATGAGCTGAGCTTTCTTGGCATCAACAAGATAGTCAAAATCCTCCTGCTCATGTGTTCCTGATAGTTCATAGATCCAACCTCGCTCAAGGTCGCGCTCAAGGCGCCATTGGCCTTTTACCTTTTGACCTAGCTTCTGAACCACTTGAGCAGCCGAACCTAGTGAGATGAGACTATTGCCAGGTTCAAAGATATCGCCACTTCCAAGATTGAGCCCCGAGGCTTCGTCGAGATCTCCTTGACGACTAAATTCTATTACCACCTTTGTTCCTGCTTGTGTTCGAACAGAAAAGTCGCTCCCTATGTGAGTCGAAACTTTTCCCCCAGGTACCATACTTTTGACTAATTCCTCGGTGGCCTTACTCAAACTATACAAAGGAACAAGTAGTAGAAAAAATACCACAACAGAACGATTCATTTTTCTCATCCTTTAGTTATAAGTTATGGGGCAGCGACTGATAACAAGACCTTGATCGACTACAATTTCTTTATCCTGCTAATAAGAACCTGAACTCATAAGAACTTTTTTTATTGATTTTAACGAGGTCATCTTAGGTCAATTCAGAAGTCCGGCAATACGGCCACCTGCCGCATACTTGATTTTTCTATTTTGCCTCAGCACGATGCATTCTCTAGCGGAAAGAAATTTGCAAGGTAAGTGCCATCAGGAACTCCTGAGAAAAAGGTTGGAAAAAATTAATTGTGGGGAAGTTTGACTTAGAAAGTTTGCAAAAGGAGTCACTACTAAACGAGCATCGAATTCGAAGAAAAAAAACTCGACTCCAAAGAAGGCGGGATGATCATGAAAAAAGATTTACTTAAAGATTACAATCGCAAACGAGACTTTAAGATAACTAAAGAGCCCTCAGGTAAAAAGAAGGTTGCCGCCAAAAAAAGAAAAAAACTATCCTTTGTGATTCAGGAGCATTATGCCCGAAGATTGCATTATGATTTCAGACTGGAATGGGAAGGTGTGCTAAAAAGTTGGGCGGTTCCGAAAGGACCATCGCTGGATCCTGGAGATAAAAGACTGGCAGTTCAAACGGAGGATCATCCTCTTGAATATGGAAAATTTCATGGAACTATTCCGGAAGGTGAATACGGCGCAGGTGAAGTATTTATCTGGGATAAGGGAACCTGGGAGCCCACTGGGGATCCGGAAGCTGGTCTTAAAAAAGGTCATCTGGAATTTCATTTGAATGGAGACAGGCTTCAGGGGAATTGGCTGCTGATCCGGACGAATTACAAAGCAAGCGAGTATAAGAAGAATTGGCTTCTGATCAAACGAACAGATGAGAAAAGCTCTAAAAAGAAAGCCGGCAAAACGGTCAAAAAAAATCAAGCAGCTTGAGCGATCCGTGGCCTGATTTTATTCCTCCTCAGTGACCTCCTTTGCTGCCAAAGTTCGTTGGTTATCGTATGTAGGAACGTATGGACTGGAGTCATTCTTTTCCCAAAATACTGGAAGGCTTAGGAGGTATCAATAGTGAGTTTTGAAGCGAGTTTCGCCCAGTAGACAGATGAGCGTATTTTGCGCACGCCGGTTTTTGTGGGACTTAGAGAAGACAAACCAGCAAAGGATGTTGGAATGGAAAAAGCTAAAAGTACTGCCGCCATCTCTTCACCAGATAAGATACTCTTTAAAAAAGAGAAATTGACCAAACTTCAGGTCCATGAGTTTTATCAGAAGATTGCTCCCTATATGCTCCCTTATCTCGCCGATCGGCCCCTTTCCCTCGTTCGCTGTCCGGAAGGTTCAGAAGGGAACTGCTTTTATCAAAAACACATCAGCGGAAATGTCCCTGAGTCCTTTACCACTTTTTCCATCAAAGAGAATAAGGGAGCAGAGATCTACCTCTCAATCAATTCCGCTCAGGGCCTGCGAGATCTGGTCCAATTGAATGCCTTTGAGATTCATGCCTGGAATTGTCACTACCAAACGTTGATGAGTCCGGATCAGATTGTGATGGATTTCGATCCCGGACCTGGCGTGCCCTGGAGAGAAGTCGTGAGCGCAGCTTTAGAATTAAAAGGACTGCTGGATGATTTGGGTCTTAAAAGTTTTGTAAAACTCACTGGCGGCAAAGGTCTCCATGTGCATGTTCCAATAGCTCCTATTTACAATTGGGATCAAATCAAAAGTTTTACCCAAACACTGGCCTGGGAAATGGTTTCAAATAATCCCAGGAAGTATGTCGCGACCAATTCCAAAAAGATTCGCAGAGGTAAAATCTTTGTAGACTATCTAAGAAACGGCTATGGCGCAACGGCCGTAGTGCCTTATTCACTACGAACGAAGCCTTTGAGTGCGGTAGCTTTACCTCTGGATTGGAAGGAGCTACTCCGTTTAAAAGGACCGCAGGAGTACACTCTGGAGAAAGCCTTGAAGAAAATAAAATCCAGAAAGGTGGATCCCTGGAAGGGAATGCTGAAGCTCAAGCAAAAGATCAGTATTCTTACGAAAGCGCAAGCAGCTTAATAGTTGGCATCTAGGTAGTACCCCAGAATCTCCCGCAGATCTTTTTTGTGTTCCTCGAAGTGTTTTTTCTGAGCATTAGATAAAGTGGGAATGATCGCCTTGATGATCTCTTTATTCTTTTCATCGTCTGGATAAATTTTCTGATAGTCAGCAAAGGCTTCGTAGAAGGCTTGAGCCAGAGAATCTTTGGACATATCCATTTGATAGATTTCTATAAAGCGCTGATGCAGTTTTTGCCGTCGCTCCACTCGGAGCAGATGGCGCTGGTAGAGATATTTCTTTTGTGCTTTGAGAAGGCCTTTCTGCTGCTCACTCATGGTTCCGAAAATCATATGAAAGCGATCATAGATATGATTCATTTGTTCATTAGACTTTAATTGAGTGAGCTTATAGTTTTCCTCTTTCAGGATTTGAGCAAAGTCTTTTTGCTGTTTATCATCAAGTGGGGCCATGTGCTTACTCATAAGCTTTGAAAAACTAAGCGACAGGCGCTGGTAGAGGCTTTTTAGTTTTTCATACTGACTATCGACTTTGTGTACATCTAGTTCGATATCCATCACTAGCGGAATCACTTCTTTTGCGAAGTTTTTTTGTTCATTCAGAAACTTATCTACATCCTTGGCCAGTTGCTCTTCTTGGGCAGCATAGAGAGGGAGTCGTTTTTCTATTTGGTTTTCCAGCAGATAATCAGCATTATTAGCGGCCATTTTCTTGGCCGCGCATCCGATTCCCAGAAAGGCAATGAGGGCGAGCGCGGTTATTTTCATAGTTGATCACTTTAGTTTGACCCTGTTCTTCCTTTGATTATGGTGGCATAGAATGATCTAAAGTATAACAAGCACTGTGTCTTAATCTTGAGCGTGATGGTCGGACGGAGTCAAAAGATTGTCAATCTCCGACATTTTTAGCAAGCTTATGGGATGACGATAATGGAACAATACCGGTCCAGTACGGAATACCGGGAGATCCTACGTATTCTTCAAAAGGCGACCACTCTTCAGGAAAATTTCCTTTGGCAGTCGCATGTTTTGGGAAAGACCATCATTCCCATCCAATACATTGAAATTGATTTTATTTCACGGGAAGTTATGGTGAGTTTTAATGCTGAACACTACCGAGTCGATCCT
>JBEIEO010000219.1:0-4767 GCA_040382895.1 Halobacteriovoraceae bacterium | reverse complement strand
GGATCGAATGATGCATACCACATGCGCCATATTACTCAGTAAACCCTAGATTATAAAGAAATGGCTTGTGACATAAGGCTAAAACTTTGCACACTTATTAGTAGACTAATTGTCTAGATACGTTTGAAATTTCAGCTTAATAACTTTAGCTATATTATGTGGCAGTGGGTTTGGCTAGGGCAACTGTTTAACTGTTACAGCTACTTAATGTAGCCATGGGCTGCATCCCCTTATTATTTTGACAGACATGATGGCATAATAACTAAGCGGATGATTGACTACAATATCCTCATAGTAACTTAAGGCTTCTTTGGGTTCATCGGTTTTTTCATAGGAAAAGGCGATCCAGAATTTTAGACGAGGGTCCAGAATCCTGGATTTATCTTTCAGAAGTTCATGTTTCTTTGCAAGTGAGAGTGTTTCTCTGTATTCATCATTGAAAAGATGAGTCCAAAGATAGAAGAAAAGGGCATCCTCCTGGATTTCCTTGTTATTCTTTTTCACAATGAACTTAAAAATATCTTGGGAGAGTTCTTTAAATCCACCCCGAAAAACCGCTTTGGCAAAATCATTGAGTCTAGTGAGGCAAAGTCCAACAGGCAGATGATCTTGATTGAGCTCAAGATAATTTTTCAGGAAGTAAAAGTGTTCTTTGATTTTATCATCTTTAGGTTTGCCTTCCAGAGCTTTATAGCCAAGCTCAATAAGCTTTCCATATTCAGCATAAAAAACGTTTTTCGGCTGAATCAAATTGAAGCCCTTGTCCTGGATGAGCTTTGTGATCTGATCATTGATGAGAATATCTTTTAGGACTTCCTGGGATGGAACAATTTGATGTTGAACAGAGTAGGAAGTTACATCCTGGGAAATCTTTTTCAAGATCTCAGGACGTGATGTCTGTGACTGAATGAAATAGGCAAAATTCTTCTTGTTCTTCTTGGTCAGAAAAAATTTTAAATTCTGTTGGACAAAAGCGGTTGAAGCGTCAGAAATCGTATTCGTTGTTTCAATTTCGCGAGAAATGGCTTCAAGGGTTCTTTCGCGACAATAGTTCCCGGCAATCCTCTCTAGAACTCTTTCTAAAGAAAGTTTTTCTTTTCTTTCCTGATACTGTCTACAGTAAGTGACGAGTTCCTGAGCTTTTGAAAACTTAGAAATCTCTTTAACCGAGCTTAACCAGGGAACAAAGACTTTAAAGTGTGAAGATTTGTCTGCCTCCGTCAGTACTTTTCTGAGGGCATCTTTATTAACATAGCCTTGTTCGATGAGCTTCATCATGCTCACCATGTGTTCACCGATGATGTGATCAGCCTTCGTGAGCTTAAGTTGTTCCGTGGTTACAAATTGCTCATGCACATTTGCATGGGCGGAGAAAGTAATCAAAAAAATACATTTAAACAGGAGGAATAGGTTCATGGCACCATGTCTTAATCTCCCTCATGGAGACTAGAAAAAAGTATATCAAATTTCAGATTTTTTTCACCCTAAAGGGTATTTTTATAGCGGGATTTAATGTCCATTAACCGACGAGAAATCTCGTTCAAAATTGGTTTTTTATCATCAGGAACGATAGGGGCTAGATTATCAATGTAAAGCGCCACTTCATCCAGATATTGGAAGTCTTTTTCCTGGTTAAATGACAGTGTTTCCAAGAACAAACTAACTTCCTCAGCTACGTCATGAAAATGATCACCATCTCGAAAAGTTAAAGGCGTAATAGGTTGTCCTTGCCGGATGTTTGCCAAATGATTTTTAAGTTTGTGCATCGGTCCAGCAATTTTATGTGTCATAAAAATGAACATAATAAAGACCATCGAAATGAATATAAACTGAATGGTGGCCAGAAAGATCAAAAGGTCGTTCTGAGCAAGCTTCATATTGGCTGCAAGTTCAGGAAATCGCACGCCGATTGATGTGAAAAAATCCATTAGGATTATTGGATAAACCAAACTAGAGATGAAGATGATGGAACAGACAATTAAGCTGAAGCTTAACTGGAAGGTAGGATTAATTAAAAAGATGGAACGTTTGTAAAAGGCCAATGCTTTAATCCTATTCAAGGTTTTATAAATCATTCTAAAATGTCTTTGGAAATTGTACCAGATAGAAATTACTAGACCCAGTTTTAACCAACTACACTGGTCAGCTTTAAGGATGTCCCCTATGAATGAAGAAATTAAGAATCGACTGAATAACATTAAAAACCCTGCCACAGGCAACACTTTCGGAGCGGAAAATCGCTGGCAACACATCAATATGGAAGGCGATAAACTAGTTGCCCAGTATAATCGTGACGGGATCTCTCCTGCTGAGAAAAGAGCGATCGAAACTGAAATTCAGCAAGCTTTGTCCGGATTGGTAGGAATTGAGAATATTATGGTGAAGACCACCAGCAGTCAGTCGCAGGATGTTTTCAAGGCTTTGGATAAAAATGCAACACCTGCCCCACAAGCCGCTACTCAACCGGCACAGCTTAAGACTGGTCATGGTACCGTGGGCAATAAAAAACCTGTCCCCGGTGTCGAGAAGATTATCGCAATTGGTTCAGGTAAGGGCGGAGTAGGTAAATCTACTTTTACAGCAAACCTTGCTATCACCCTTTCGAAGATGGGTAAAAAAGTGGGTATAATTGATGCCGATATCTACGGGCCATCATTACCTATGATTTTTGGTAAACGGGATGAGAAACCCCGTTCAAATTCGGATAGAAAAATTATTCCAGTTGAATCATTCGGAATTAAGTTTATGAGTTTCGGATTTTTTATCAGTGAGCAAGATCCTGTCATCTGGCGAGGTCCGATGCTCGGTGGAGTGCTAAACCAATTTCTTTTTGATGTTGACTGGAGTGGTCTTGATTATTTATTGATCGATCTACCTCCTGGAACTGGCGATATCCAACTTTCGATGATTCAAAATGCTCACGTCGACGGGGCGATCGTTATCTCTACTCCGCAAGACATTGCACTTTTGGATGCTAAGAAAGGTGCTGAAATGTTTAAGAAGATGAACCTTCCGGTAATTGGCATGGTTGAGAATATGAGCTCATTCATTTGTAACCATTGTGGATCTGAACACCATATCTTTGGTGAGGGCGGAGTGGCTAAAGCAGTTGAGCAGATGGAGTTAAACTTTTTGGGTAAGATCCCTCTTGAAATTGAACTTCGTACGGGTTCCGACAAGGGCCAACCCTACATGACCAACGATATTTTTCGCGATAGACCCGTTTGGAAATCATTTAATGACGTTGCAGCAAAAGTGGAAGGTTTCTTTCGACCAGTAACTCCTGAGCAGAAGGGGGGATTCTTTTCAAAAATTCTAGGCATGAATAAATGAGCGGAATGGAACTCCAACTTCTGAATACCATTGAAGAGCAGATTGCTGTACAGTTTACTGGCAAGGTTAATGTTCTATCGAATTTTAATCGTCAGTATCTAGGTCACCTTCTATTTAAAAATGGTGAAATCTATCAGGTTGTTTTTCAGACTCATAAAGGCTTGAAGGCTTTTTATCAGCTTATCATTCAGGAATTTTCGCTACAGTCGTTCACGTATGTCGTTGAGCCGGAAGTCGTTGAAGAGAAAGAACGTCAGATCCACTACCCTTATGGAGTCATAAAAAACAAAATGACTGACGTGATTAAGCAATACCGAGATAGTCTTAAGTATCGTCCACCTCAGAACGTAAAGATCTTGATAGATTCCGAATTTCTCGATGACACTTTACCTGTCACACCAGAAGAATTTGATGTTATGGAAACGCTAACGGAGTGGAATTCACCTTTTGACGTCTACCAGCATTGCCCCTTGTTGGATCATGAAATTACGATGGCGCTTGTAAGTCTACGAAAAAAGGGCGCTTTAAAGATCGTTGCTAGTCGCAATCCCTGATGACAGGTCTTAAATTTGGAGTAAAATAACTCAAAATTTATCCAGGGGCATGTATGAAATCTCAAAAACACAATCAAGGTGAATTGAAAGAGATTACCATCAAAATTGAAAAGCAAGTGGCTGAAGATTTTGAAAAAATGGTTAAGAACACTGGTATCCCAATGAGTGATCTCGTTGTGACCGCCATGAAACGTTTCTGCTCATCTCACGCTGATTATCTTAAAACAGTTCCAATGACTGAATAATCGAAGGCTCCTTCAAGGGAGCCTTTTTTATGATTCTCCAATTCAATTCTCGTGTTCGCGATTTATCTCATAAGGGTTTAGGTGTCATAGATTGTCCTGATGGACGAGTTTTTTTCGTCAGGGGCGTCTGGCCAGGTGATGAAGGTGAGTTTGAAGTTACACAGGATGCTCCTAAATATTCAGAGGCGAGGTTAGTAAAACTCACAAATCATTCCCTTGATAGAGTCAGTGTTCAATGTCCACATCGTGGACCCAATCCCGGTCAATGTGGTGGCTGCCCGTGGATGATGGCAAGCTATGAATCCCAGCTTAAATTCAAAGTAAAACGTTTGTTGCATTCTCTGGAAAAGCGACGAGTCGTCTTTAATCATGCCTTGAGACCAACCATTAGCTCAAAGGAGATTTTTGGCTATCGTAACCGAGCTCAATTCAAAACTGACGGGGAGAATATTGGATACGTTTCTGAAGGTACAAATATCCTGGCACCGATTGAAGATTGCCTGGTTCTTAATCAACCAGTTCGAAAACTATTTCATCAGCTTAAAGCACTTTTACCGAATGAATCTTTTCGTCCAACAGGTAAGCATCACTGGAACTATCTGGATGTAGATGATGAAACAACTATGGACAACCTC
>JBEIEO010000218.1:0-4800 GCA_040382895.1 Halobacteriovoraceae bacterium | reverse complement strand
GGCTTTTCATAGATTGAGCCGTGAACGGCTTACCGTTACTATCGACCTGAGACCTTCCGTCTTTTGTGTACGTGAAGCGAACGGCCTTGAGCTCATCGCCCTCGTAGAGCACAGAAACGACACCGGCCCCGTCGAAATTGACTTGAACATCAGCAACTTTAGAAATGAGCTTCTGCTCGACGGAACGGATATCTTCGATCAAAGAACCTGGCAGAAGATTCTCACCAAAATCACAGTTCCATCCGAGAAGTCTATCCCTAAAAGTCCCTTGGCCGAATATGAGGATGACCAATCGACAGAGGGATAGGAGCTCGCAAAGCCTACGATGGAAGCTCTATTCGTGTGAAGGAGATTGAGTTCGTTTCTCGCTGGAAAATACCAGTCATCGAACCCACCGTAAGTGAGGTTCATACATCAGGTAACCACCTCCACCGGATCAGAACTGAGAGCGAAGATAAACTGACTGTTGGTTTCACCATCGTCTAGGTCGACGAAGTGACCCCAGCTGACGATGTTATTGTATCTTTTTTTCAAGGTATCGGTTGAGCCGTCGCAGAACACCTGAGACCACTCGAACATCTGATCGCTCCAGACAGGTAACACGGGAAGGTCCAGCTACAGCATCATCAGTGCCTAAAACTCTCCTGTCATTTTCCGAGTGTGCCAGACCTCGAAAAAGAATCGCTAATTCCCCCGACCTAAGGTCAAAAGACTCTCCGGCTTCGATTACTCTGTGAGATGAGGCGAGTTCGGGGTATAATAGCTCGAAAGCTGACTTTTCTAACTGCATCTGGGTACTGCCTTTATGACAAAGAAATTGTATTTCCTTTTTGCGAGCTCCACAATTGTTTGTTCTGTCTTTATTCTTTTATTACGCTTCGACGTTCAGGTCCCCCTAACCTTAGAGGCCACCAAAGATGGTACTTTTAAACCCAAGCAAGCCCCGGCCTGGACCTCCTTGACCCGTCGAAGACCCTGGAAGCTGAAACTTCCAGCAACTGTCTCTCGAAACTGCTCTTCCACCTTTGCCCCTACAGATGTTTTCATCCGATGCTCACCTGCCATTGAAGAAACTAAAATCGAGGGAACAGTGTTGATCTCCCATTGTAGTCTTTTTGACGTGCTTGTGACGAAGTTCGAATGATGAAAAGTACTCCACGACTTACCATCGCATCACTGAATGCATCTCTGCGCGGGAAAGCTACAGAAGCCGTCGTCCTTCTTTTCTTCTCTTCATTACTTGTATTTATTTCATCGAAAGTTTTTACACTCAGCGTGCGGGGTTTTATTACCATCGGATCGCTTGAGATTGGCCTCTTCGTCGCGCTGGCAATTTCCATTTTTCTCTGGGATATCGTCCGGCAGATGGAACTTTCAAAGTGGGAGCGAACGCAGGATAAGGCCCTGATTGACCAGATGGTCGTCGCCGCTGATGATGAAGCTCGCTTCATCTGGTTCCGTCTACTTCCGCTCCTTGATGGGTACAGGAAGACCTACATCCATGAGCTCGTCCCAACACTCTGGCTCCTCGTAAGTTCAGCTTTTTTTTCATTGATCATCATCCGAGAATTCGATCAAATCAGTGCCGTCCTTATAGGCTTCTATCTTTTCTACTTATTCATTCTCTTTCGCTCCGTTCGAAAACACATTGAGCTCCGACGTGCGATCGAAAGTCAGATAACCGAATCACAAGAACTTGCGTATCCGCTTATCCAGCAGCACCTGGACTGGGTTGTTTCAGGAAGATTCGAGGAGCTGCGTAGAAACCTGAACGCGCTATTCAATGGCTACTGGCCGATTCTCTCAGCAACTCTTTCGAACTCATTTTTGCCGACGCTTCTACTGGACGTTTCTTGGGCCATCCTCTTCATCGGAGCCTGCGTGTGGCGTTACCTATACACCGGGAATACTTTTCATGGAGATGCTATCTTTTTTTCGATCATGGTGTTCGAACTGTTTAAGACCATCACTGCCCTGAATGGTAACTGTTTTAAGGTGGGAGAAACGATACAGCTGCGCCAATCATTAAAAGACGTTCTCGGGCGCTATCCGCAACTGGGGGCCCAGTCGGGATTTAAAAGATTCGAACTCCTTGAGGGGCGTGAAATCATGGTCCAAACACCAACGACAACGATTGGAAAGCACCCCATTGACTTAAATATTAAAGAGGGAGATCAGGAACTCTACTTTTCTTTTGATCGAGATAAAACAGCTACATTTGTAGGGTTGATTCGCAGACAACTTCAACCAACTTCAGGTCTTTTGAGATTCACTCCTCCAGGAGCGCGGACCACCGTGCTAGATCCAAGCGTGTCGAGGAACTACCTCTCCACCGACTCACTCGAGAGGCTCCGACAAAGGACGTTGAACTCCCGGGATCAGCTCGTTGTCGTTGAATCTCTTCTGGATAACGCTAGTACCGAAGAGGTCGTCGAATTCGTAAGGTTCCTGCGCCAAGAAAAGATTACCGCTTTGGTTATTACACATAACAAGTGGCACTACGAAAACATACCAGAGTTTAAGATCTTAACTTGATGTGAGATCACACCCAGCACCTACCTAATTCGCCGCCAGGAAATTTGAGATCCTAATCCAATTACTTTTCCGACATCCATGTAATCCGCAACGATGGCCAGCTCGGAACCGTCATCAGAGATTTTCACTTCCGTCACCCCTTTGGCATAAGAATTCTCGATCCCGCTTGAGACCACATGGGTCGTGTTAGTCTGTCGATCACAAAAATATACTTGAGAAGGAGGGAGCACAGAACCCGAAGTCAGATTTGTAGCTTCTGAACCAACCAACCAACCAACAACGATCCTACCGCCGCCGAGCTCAAGCAAGTCTGTGGGTTTTAGAGCGGAACGCAAAACCCTTTGGATACTTCGAAACCGAGCACTCTCCGAAGGCGCAGTGGAGAGCCGAAGAAAGGGTGCGAGTGCTATTGTTCTATCAAAGAGATTTGGCGCAAGCTGATTGGCCCGGAGAGCGATGAACTGCTGGGGACAGGCCGTGAATCCGTGTTCCCGGATAAATTAAAGCAATAAGGTTATGGAATGATGATAGACCAATTAAAGTTTGGGAACATGGAGCGTGTAAAAAAATCGATGCTCTCTTTAACCTGCAGTCAATCTTGAATTTATTCAACTGCGCAGAAATAGCTTAGGCTTCAAAGAGTCCAGGAACCGAAAGGTACCTTTCACCGGTGTCGTAACAAAAAGTCATGATCTTGGCATTAGATGAAGTTTTGGCCAGATACTTTCTCACGGCCGCAAGCGATGCACCGGAAGAAATTCCAATGAAGAGACCTTCTTCTTTGGCCGCACGCTGGGCCATCTCGAAAGCTTCTTCTTTGGTGATCTGAACCACTTCATCAATCACTGCGCGATCGACAATGCTCGGAATGAATCCTGCGCCAATGCCTTGAATCGGATGGGGCCCGGGATTTCCTCCGGAAAGTACCGGTGAATCTGAAGGTTCAACCGCCACAATTTTTGTGCCAAATTTTTCTTTGAGGATTTTCCCTACCGCCGTTAAGTGGCCACCCGTGCCCACCCCTGTAATGAGGTAATCCAGGCCATTGGGGAAGTCTTTAAGAATTTCCTGGGCCGTGGTTTCAGCATGAACTTTCAGGTTATCTTTATTATCAAACTGCATCGGCATCCAAGAACCGGGAGTGGCCGCGATGAGCTCCTTAGCTTTCTCGATGGCGCCTTTCATCCCTTTCTCCCTTGGAGTGAGTTCAAACTTCGCCCCATAAGCGGTCATGACTTTTCGGCGCTCAATAGATGCAGACTCCGGCATCACCAGAGTTAAAGCATAACCCTTCACTGCACACACCATG
This sequence comes from Halobacteriovoraceae bacterium, assembly GCA_040382895.1. GTDB lineage: Bacteria > Bdellovibrionota > Bacteriovoracia > Bacteriovoracales > Bacteriovoracaceae > Peredibacter. The sequence goes on along the minus strand of JBEIEO010000218.1, from coordinate 956 downwards.
GCCAGACCAATACCGGTGTTCCCGGAAGTGGGCTCAATAATGGTCATGCCTTTTTTAAGCTCGCCGCGCTTTTCGGCTTCTTCAATCATCGCCAGAGCGATGCGATCTTTAATAGAAGCACCTGGATTCTGGCGCTCAAGTTTCATCCATACTTCACCCTGGTGGGTGCTGAAGAGTTTATTAATCTTCACATGGGGAGTATTGCCGATCACTCCCAGTATGGATTCTGCTTTCATGTTATTTCTTCTTGATTTTGTCTTTCATGACATCCAAAAGAACATTCGCTGTTTCAAGAACTTTACCCGCTGTCTCTTCAGCTTTGGCCTTCAGATCATGCTGATTAATTTTGGTCAGAAGCTCTTCAACTTTTTTCTGAGCGTCTTCTTTTGAGATCCCTAGTTTTTCTTCCACCAGGGAAACCATCATGTTAACGTTGCCTTTCACTTTCTCCAGATCGGCAGCAGAAATTTTTTGGTTGAATTTTTCCTGGGCCAGAGTTGAAACTTCTTTCCATTTTCCCAGTAAAGCTTCCTTGTCAAAATTCATCATGAAACGATTCCTTGTTATAGTGACGAGTAATCGCTCTATGATAGCAGAGGAATCTGCATGGTGCTGAGCATAGATTTAGAGGATAAAGTCTGACTTAAATGATAGGCCCCTCTTGATGAGGGGCCCGAAGATTTTTAGATTGAATGAACAGCTTTGATGATCGCAGCAGCATCAACATGGTGCTTGGCATAGAGTTCATCCGCACTATAGGCCGACTGACCAAACTCACCCTTCACCGCTAAAGACGTGAGCTTAAACTCCTGATCCAACAGCTTAAGCTGATGAGTTAGCTGCGCCCCCATCCCGCCGATCATCTGATGATCTTCCACAGTAACAACTTTTGCGCCAGCGTCTTTGATCCACTGAGCGATCTGTTTAAAATTGGTATGATTCACAAAACTATGGTT
>JBEIEO010000217.1:0-4811 GCA_040382895.1 Halobacteriovoraceae bacterium | reverse complement strand
GACAATTATCGGAGCGAATACCCAGATTCTTGACTAAATTTTAAAATGAACTAAATACCGGGGAGTTAGGATAGGGCCAACCATGAGCCAACCCCTCGATTGGCCAGAATTATTGTCAATGGAAGGATATTACCTGATAACTACGGGTCTCTTTGGGAGTTTCAACTTCAAATACATCACCAATCTTTAGCCCTAAAACCTCAGCACCCAAAGGTGAAAAAACAGATACTACAAGGACGGCTTTATCCCCCATCTTCAGCATGGTTCCGCCGGCCGTAGGAATCAAAAAATAAGAGCGCACCTGATCCTGATGTTTAAGTTCCACCAGAGAGCCGATGGAAACTTCATCAGATGGTTTTAGATCGATTTCTTCCAGCATCTGGATCTCAAGTTTAAGATCCTCAACTCGCTTGGCCTCAGCGGAAGCCAGATAGGAAGCTTCTAATGAACGGGTGTCGTATTTACTCTCTGCTTTGAACTCCTGGTCAGTGGCAAATTCTTTATTGGCCTGAGCCGCTTCTTCCAGATCGTGCAGTTCCTGCTTCATCTTTCCCAGAAGATCATTGAGCAGTTCTTGTTTCACTTAAGCTCCATGGCACTTTTTAAATTTTTTGCCCGAACCACAATGACAAGGATCATTTCGACCAAGTTTCGGTTCAAGTCGTTTTACTGGCTGAGCTCCATGGATAGTGCCTTCTTTGAATTTCCAGTCACCAGCGGCTTTTTGAAACAAAGAAGTTTCATGGTGCTTTAGTTCAGTGCCTGAAGCCTTGTCTTTGTAGTGGGCAACGAACTCAACTAAACCAGAGTCATCGTTACTCTCACCCTTCTTGGTGGATTTGATCTCAAGACCTTTCCAATCAGAACTTTCCGCCCACTTCAGGGCCTCTTCTTTATTGAACACTTCGTGCTTCTCATTGATCTGAGTTGCATCGATGTAATCGATATTTTTCACAACATAGGCAGCGTAGCGCGAACGCATTAAAGCTTCAGCTGTAGGGGCTTTTTTCTTACCCGTAATAAAAGGGGCACAACAATCGTCGTACGCAAGTTTTTTAGAATCCAAAACACGGCATGGGCATTCAGACATGAGACTACTCCTATGAATTCCCCTATTATCGAGGTAAGATGGAAAACATTCAATGAAGAATCTGAAAATTCCGCTACCGATTGACGCTTATCTGGATGAAATCCAGGCTAAAGTCATCGAATCCTCTACTGTTTTAATCAAGGCTTCGCCGGGATCGGGAAAAACCACCCGTTTGCCATGGTTCATCGCAAAAAATGCCACTCAGAAAGTGATCGTTCTGGAACCACGTCGTCTGGCGGCCAAACTGGCGGCTGAAAGGATTGCTTTCGAAGAAGGTTTCATTTGCGGTGAGGAAGTGGGCTATCACTTCCGCTTTGATCGAAGAATGAAAGATTCCACGCAGCTGATTTTTTATACCGAGGGAACCTTCCTCCGCCGGGCTTTAAGTGATCCGGATCTCTCAACAGTTGGGACTATCATCCTGGATGAATTTCACGAGCGTCATCTGGAAACCGATATGGCCCTGGCGTATCTGTTGGAACTCAAAAAACGCCGTCCCGAAATCAAGCTGATTCTCATGTCGGCGACCCTTGATACCGAACTCACGAAACTTCTTTCAGATGCAGCGATCATCAACATCGAAGCACCGAACTATCCGGTGGCACTTCACTATCTCCCGAACACTCCGAGTATCCTTAATCAGAGCCTCGAACAAAAAATTCGTGGGGCCCTCGAGCAGATGAAACCAACGGGAGATATTTTAGTCTTCCTTCCTGGTATGCGGGAGATCCTCAAAGTTCAGGAATACCTGGGCGAGCGCTTCGGAGAAGTCCATATTCTGCATTCTGAGGTTTCAAAAGAAGAGCAGGAGCTCTCCCTCAAACCTGCGAGTAAAAGAAAAATTATTCTCTCTACCAACATCGCAGAAAGTTCCGTCACAATTCCCGGTATTGTCTATGTCATCGACGCCGGCATCCAGCGGGAAGCCCACTACTCCCCCTGGAATGGACTCAAACTTATTCTGGATAAACCAGTAACCAAATCTTCAGCAATCCAACGAGCTGGACGAGCAGGGAGAACTGCTCCTGGTGAGTGCTTTCGCCTCTACTCGCTTCAGGATTTTGAAGCAAGGGAGAATTTTACGTTACCGGAAATACTGCGGGCTGATCTGACCGACACGTATCTTCTGAGCCGACAACTCCCCCATAACCTCTCCTGGATGACACCACCTCCGGAAGAGCGTTGGCAAAAGGCCCGCACACTCTGTTACCTCATGGGCTATATCAATCAGGAAGATAAAACAACTTCGCTAAGCTCTCATTCTTACCCTGTGGATCTGCGACTCTCCCGGGTATTGATTGCTGGTGAGACTTTGAACAAAGAAAATAAAAAGTCTCTCTTAAATTACATCTGCTATACCTTGGAGGATGATCGCAGCGGAGTGCTCTTCCGACGACTCGCAAGTTATCTGGACAAGCCTGGTACCAAAGACTTCTGGGAGAAGGCCTTGCTGGCGGGGTTTATTGACCAGGTGGCGCGCTACCGTCCCAAACAAAACGATTTCATTCACTATTCAGGAAAAACGATCAAGTTGCATCCAAGTCTCGGAACTCTGACCGAAGGCTACTACCTGGTTCTCGATATTACTCAACGTCAGGAAGCCATCAAAATCATCTCTATCGAAGAAGAGTGGCTATTTGAGCACGATCCCTTTCCCTTCAACGAAGAAAGTCTTATCAGCGTAGAACCGAAATTCACTCTACGTTCCCAGACCAAACTTGGCAGCATCGTGATTGATGAAAACCAACTCCCACTCCACTGGTCTTCACTCAACTCAGATCAACAACAAAAAGTTCTGGAACTGGGAGAAAAAGTCTTCCAGAAAAAGCTTAAAGACTGGCAGGAAACAGAAAACTATAACCGTTACCATTACTGGCGAAAACTTCACCCTGGAGAGGAAGAGGCCATCTGCTTAAAAAATTATTTTGATTTCTCCCAAGAACTCTCCTGGGATCAATTGGATGAGTATTTTAAACAGAGCTTTTCCGATCCTGCCATGGAGCGGGAACTTCCCTGGCAGATTGAGCTGGGTGGGCGTCGTGAATTAAAAATTCACTACCCATTCAATCTCGATCCCTTTGTAGAAGCTCCCATTCAGGAGTTCTACGGCACCAAAGTCACTCCGACGATCGGGCAAAATCGCATGCCGCTCACTTTGAAACTCTTAGGTCCCCATAAGAGGCCCCTGCAAGTCACTAAGGATCTTCCGGGCTTTTGGAATAAAACCTATCATGAAATGAAAAAAGAATTGATGCGGGAATATCCGAGGCATCACTGGTCTGAGGATCCTGCCAATGCCAAACCACTTCTTTTGAAGCGGCATCTCTCAGAGTCGTGAAGATCCTTTCTGATCTCCAATGTATTTAAAGCGCGGAACGATCTTTCCATCAACTTCCACAGTCTCAGAGAACATACTCAAAGGTCTCACCCACAGCGAGGCTTCAGGGTTATCATAGAGACATTCATAGACCACCATCCATTCCAGACTTTCGGAGTGCTTGGCCAGATTCAAAACACGATAATTTTTGCCTTTGTAGTGCTGGTATAAACCACCTACTTTCAATTCACCCACAAGTTCTCCTACAGATCATAATCATATTGAATATCAACACTCATCATATCCCCATCTTCATCTCTTAAACCAGCTAATCCTTCATAAGAAATGATCCTACGATGAGGTACATCGTAAATGAGTTTCAGCCGAGGTGAAAAGATCCATAACCACCATGATTTCAAACGAACCTCAAACTCCGCTTTCTCAGCGTCATGGCTTAAAGGTGTAATGATAAAATCATAGATCTTAAGCTTCCCCGGTATAATATAGCCTATCTCAATTCCCTCGTGGGCAATGATGCTCTCCATGTTCTGGGCCACAAAGTAGATCAATCCTGGACCCGCGACCAGAGGTTTCTTCGAGACCGATAGGAGCTCCCTAGACTGTCGCCTATTGTTCATCTGACTGAACGCTTCAAAACGTCGATTCACTCGCCTCAGTCCTTGGGCCAATTTTTGTCGATCATCAAAAAAAGTAAAAGCAGGTGCCGATAGACTTTGAGTGTAATCGCTTTTGAGATACCCCAGTTTTTTTCCTTCTGAGTCCAGGTATTCGGTGAAAGATTTGATAAGTGTGCCATTGTTTAACAGCAAAGTGTGTCGTTCAGCATATACCAACTGACCTTCATATCGTGCCAGTCCTTCATAAACCTGAGTCTCAGAGTACGCTTTCATACATAGGACCAAGAGGAGAAACCCAAATTTCATACGAGTCTCCTTTGGCGAAATGCCACGCTAACTGATACAATAATCCTGGAATTAGAAGGGATTCAACAAAAGATGCACGCAATAGTTAATTGGCAAAAAGGAATGTCTTTTCAGGCCATCAATCGAGGGCTTGAGAGCTTCTTTGATACAACCCAGGAAAATGGGGGAAGTAATTCCGCTCCTAGTCCAAAAGAAGCCGTATTAAACGCTATGTGCGCTTGCTCGGGCATTGATGTTGTTAGTATCGCTGAAAAAATGCGCGTGAACCTGACTGCACTCTCCATGGAAGCTAAGTCAGATAAATCTTCGACCATTCCCAGTTACTTTTCCAAAGTTCACATCACCTATCGTTTGCAAGGTGATGATCAACCGGAGAAATTTATTAAGACCGTAGTCTTCTCCATGACAAAGTATTGTGGTGTGAGCTACATGATCTCCAAAGTCTGTCCTATCACTTACG
>JBEIEO010000216.1:0-4834 GCA_040382895.1 Halobacteriovoraceae bacterium | reverse complement strand
TGACATTTATTTCTTAAACCTCTTGAGGCGGTCTTCTTTGCCTTTATATTCAGAGGCTCTACCATCGGCTATATCATTCATCGCCAATAATCGACGTTGGAGAGAGGAAATTTCATTATTGAGTTCTGCGTACTTGTTCTCATTCATCAGAACATAATTCTCACCAGAGCGACGTTGAATCCTAATAGGCTCATTAGCGGCCATGTCTAAATAATCTTTAAGTTCAGCTCTGAGTTTTTTGGGACTTGTACTTTCCATAAAATCACCTCAGGTGCAGTGTACCACTAGGTGTACATCTAGTCAAGACCACTCCCCTAGAACCAAAATGGTGAGAGGCATTTCAAGCTTTCTAGCAATCTGCTTTAAATAATTAAAATTCCTTGGATTAGCCCCATTCTCCCAAGAAAATAAAGTTGATGGTGAAACTCCCAAGAATTTTGCAAACTCTTTAATGGTCATATTTCTCTTTCTTCTTTCTACTACAAGGTTATGGGCCAGTGGACTACCAACCATTTTTCACCCCTGTCATTTTCTGAGTGAAGCCAGATAGTTTTGTTGAGCCTTTAGATACCTTTATGAGCGTTTCTTTTCTTAATGTGCGGCAGAAGTCATAAGTAGCACTTGTAAGGCCTAAAGCGAGAATAAACCCCATGATCATTGAAACGAGCTTTTGCATTTAGTTCCTCCTTGTCCTTTTAGAGACATAAAGTAATAAGGAACTGGACGCCGACTTTTCCAATCAATTGAATAATGCATTGAAATGGAGGTTCGGTCGTTAGTTCCCCGTAGTTCAACTAAATACCCGTCGCCTCCACCACCTACTTATTTTTTCTCGCAATTCTTAGACCTATCAGAAATTTCTTTGGATGGCATTAAATTGAATCTACGGACGGGATTAGCTATAGCTAAGAAGCTGGCCCTTAATTAGAGAAAAAAAGAGTTAGTATGCTACATGAATTTCTCGAAAAATATAAAAATCCAATTCTTGAGCTGGCAGCTCAAAAGACAGTAGGCATATCAGAAAATAAACCAACAACTTCAGAGTTAGAAAAGGGTTTACCTGTCTTTTATAACAACCTCATAGAAGTCTTAAAAAAAGACACTTCTCACAAAGATTCACAAACTCAAGTCCATACCGAGGACATATCACTTTCCCAGGCTGCCTCCCACGGAAGAGAGTCCTATCGTCTCGGCTATACAGTTTCTCAGGTGATTCATGGTTACGGATCAATTTGCCAGGCAATCACTGAGTACGCACAAGAAAAGAAATTTTCTATCAGTCCCTGGGAATTTCATCAACTCAATCTCTGCCTTGATATCGCGATCGCTCACGCGGTCACCCAATTCGCCAGTATCACTAAACAAGATACTGAGAAAGAAGAGTTATTACGCTTAGGTGAACTTGCCCATGAACTGAGAAATGCTTTAGGAAGTGCCACTCTCGCGCATGAGATGATCATAAAAGGTACTGTCGGGGGCGCCAGTAAAACAAGTCATATTCTTTCTAGAGCCCTTTCTCGGATGAGAGATTTAATTGATCGCTCTCTGTCTGAGGTACGCTTAAGGATTGCTTCCGAACCCCACTTCCAAAAAACAAATATCATAGAAGTCATTAGTGATGTCGAAGCAACAGCTGTGAGTGAAGCGCGATCGAAAGGTCTTAGCCTATCCGTTCAAGTTGATGCAAATCTGCAAGTCAATTGTGATAGGCAATTACTTGAATCGGCATTGGCCAATTTAATTCAAAATGCCATTAAATATACTAAGCCCCTGAGCCATATCTGGGTCAGATGCTCAGGAGCGACAGGTAAGGTGGTCATCGAGGTAGAGGACGAGTGCGGTGGATTACCGGAAGGTAAATCAGAAGAGCTCTTCAAACCATACACTCAAAAAGATTCTGATAAAAGCGGACTTGGTCTTGGTCTCACTATCAGTCAACGTGCTATTCAACTTAATCAGGGAACACTTTCAATTATAAATAAACCAGGAAGAGGCTGTGTCTTTAGAATAACTCTGCCCGCCCTATCAGCTGACTAGTTTGTTTTAACTAACTGAAATATCAATCACAAATAAGAATATTTTTCAGGTCAGCTTCATTTTTCAAGTGGCATATGCCAAGCTGGACCAATGAAAAAGTCTATCTTCATATTAGCACTTACAGTTCTTCCACTCTCTGCATTCGCCGAGTCCGTTACCTGTGCTTCCAACGAAGGTCACTGGGTCGTAAAGCTCGATCTAACCTCTGATCGTGGATCAAATATTGATTTTATACATAACGAAGTCTCCGTAGCTCAGTTCTCAGAAGTTGAAGTTAATTCGTATCGCTTTCCCCGCCGGATCATGAACTACGAACTAGAGCTCACTGCCGGAAAATATCTCTACATTTCCCGAGACATGAAGGGAAAAGTTCCACTTAATACCGGGAGTGCTGTTTTCTATCTGGCCAACCATCCATTTGCTTTGGAAAAGCACGCAGAGAACTGTACCTTTGCTGAATAGTTCCCTTAGTCTTTAAGAGCGATAAGCAACTGAAGTGCACTCTTCGCTTTCATCATGAATGGATCGAATTTACTTGTTGCTGAATACTTTTGAATCAGTGATCGGTTTCTATCTGTGAGCATTACCATCTTCATTGACCATTCTGAAAATTCTCGTTCCGAGACTTCTTCGTAACTAAGAATCATCACCGATTCATGCCGTGGATCCTGCAGGATCTTGGAATATAGCTTATTAATCTCATCTCTTCCTCCCTCCAGGCATTGTAGAAAATGATCATCACCAAAGATTAGTTTTCCAGTAATCTCAAATTCCGGATTATTCGCCGTAGCACACTCAAGGATCCTCGCCAGCTCTTTGGTGTCATATTTAGAATCACAAAAACGGCTAGCGTAAACAAGTCTAACAAGGTTCATAGATCCTCCCATTTGGTAAATAGTTTTTCGGTATTGTGAGTGAAAAATCTTAGACGAATGATTGAACAAGAGTGGAACAAAGGAAAAATTGCGGATTAAAAATAATTAACTGACCGGCTTGAACCGGCCAGTTAAGTGAATTTATTATTCTTCGTAAACAACGATCACAGTGTCCCATGAATTAAGTTTAGCATTCATGATATCACCAGTCTGACGATTGATTTTATCTACTACCACCATATTGTTCGTGATGCGATTTCTTCCTTCCGATTCTTTCACCACTTTAAATTGACCAGGCTCTTTTCCTTTACCTGTTTCCATTACCATCTCGCGGATCAACTTTGAAATTTCAAGCTTTGTACGAACGCAACCACCTGAGGCGCGTGTTCCTAGTTCAGGATAATGTGACTTCCCAGTAGCATGGACAGCGATCCCGCCGATGAAGAAGACAGCATTAGGCATTGGTGCTTGCCAGGTATAAGACATATAGTCGCGATAGACTTTTGTCGGGCGAAAGAAACCTTTAGGCGTCGTTGAGAAATAAACTCGTCCCGATTTGGCTTTTTCTTCTTTCTCACGTCCGGTTGAGATCTTTTCTTTTAGAACTTCTACTCCATTTTCAAAAATTCGCAACGTCTGTGCATCCGGCCCCTTAGAAGCTTTATTGATAGCAATAACTAATCGATGAGTTTGAGCGGCACGGGCCACTCCTTCATTATTCAGCCCTGGAGTAACCACGGCCTTCATCTCACTTACAACGTAGTCTTCAATTGGCATCATTCCATCGTCCACAGCTTCCTGATCTGTAAGAGCGAAAGCTGCTGATGTACCTATGGTAAGAAGGGTCAAAAACACTAATTTTGATAGCGCGTGGATCTTCATTTTCTATCTCCTCATTATACAGTTCTGGAGACATCATATTCCAAAACTAAGAACTTGGTTTGGTTTGAGGAGAAATTTCAGAGCACTGACGAAATTTTAGACAGGAAGATTCCATTCGATGGGTTTGATTTGTTTTGAAAAAAGATAATCATTGGTTTTAGAGAAAGGTCTAGTACCGAAAAATCCCCGGTGGGCAGATAAAGGCGAAGGATGGACTGACACGATGAGATGGTGCTTGTTAGGATCCACTTTACGGGCCTTTTTCTGGGCGGGACTTCCCCAGAGAATAAACACCAGATTTTCCTTTTTTTCATTCAGCATATCTATCACGCTATCTGTAAACTGCTCCCAGCCCTTGTTGTGATGGCTTCCGGCCTTACCTCCTTCCACCGTTAAAACGGTATTGAGGAGTAAGACACCCTGCCGGGCCCAATTTTCAAGATTCCCGTGGGGGGGAGGGGAAATACCCAAATCACTTTGTAATTCTTTGTAGATATTCCTGAGAGAAGGTGGGAGAGGAACACCCTTTCTTACTGAAAAAGCTAACCCATGCGCCTGACCTTCGCCATGGTAGGGATCCTGACCGAGAATCACAACCTTGACCTGATCTAACGGGGTGTACTTAAAGGCATTAAACACCTCGGATTCAGTGGGATAAATCGCTTTTCCAAGAGCTCGCTCAGACTTGATAAAGTTCTGAAGCTCAGTCATATATGGACTTTCGTATTGCTGCTTTAATTCCTTATCCCATGAGCTCATCATGGTAGAAATTTAGCAACCCCAGAAATAAAAGGCTAGTCGAGACGGATAAATTCTTTGACCAGACCAAGACTTCCAAAGTCTTTGCCGCTTTGTTTGTTAATCAGACGGCCACCCAGAATCTTGATTTCCAATCCGCAGTCTTCGTCTTGAATCGTTTTAGAAAGAATAAAACGGGAACCATCGACTTCCATACCTTTGCTAAGGATTTTTATCGAAAGTGAGGAGGTCATATCTGAGAAATTTTTAGGTGATTGAGATTTAATGATAACCTGGCGCTC
>JBEIEO010000215.1:0-4846 GCA_040382895.1 Halobacteriovoraceae bacterium | reverse complement strand
AGATCGTTTTCTTCTTCTCTCCACCAATGATGCTGGTCATGCTCAAAGTGAAGGTGTACTTCTCAAAACCAGAGACGTTCAAAAATTCTTTTATAGAATCGACCTGAAGCTCCACGGCTTTTGAGGCATCACCCTTTACAATCCGAAATCCTGCTTCAGTCAGAAGTTCCGTGAGTTTTTCTCTCATCCAATCGGGGGCCTGTCCCACTTTCAGCATCAGGGCTTCAGTTTTTGGGCGAGACTCACGCCACTTGATAATATCCTGCCAGCTTACTTTGAAAGGGCGAGGAGCTCCAGACACAATGGAATAGCGTCATTCAAGCGCTCCCGCTCCAGATAGAGTTTCACAATCCGGCGAAGATTCGTGCGCTGATGATTCTGCCAAAGGGTATCAAGTTCCTGATCAACTTTTGTGAGACGATTGCCCAGAAGCTCACTGGCCTTCTGACGATCAAGAGACGCCAGAGCATACGATAGACCATCTTTGCGGAAATGTTTTTTGATCTGAACTGTTTCCAGGATCTGCTCAACCGATTCTTTGATTGATTTGGTCACTTCCTCTTTCACCTGGGCTTGCCATGGGAAAGTTTGTGATCCGGACGTCGTGACATTCAATTCAGACTGAACTTTGGTTTCAAAAATACTACCAAGATTAACCTTCGCTTCTGTGTCGGCCTGAGTGTAGGACTTCCCCTCACCTGTGGCACAGAGTTCATTTGCTTCAACACAACCGTCATAAGGTGAATAAACCCAATTTGGTATTTCTTTAGAATTTTCTGATAAAGATGGCTGGCCCTGTTTCAGAGCGCAGCTCGAGACCAGGAGCAAAATAAGTAGGTAGTTCATTTGCAAAAAATTTTGAACCTGTTGGCCATCAAAGTCAAATGAAGTTCAGGAATGACACAGAGCTATTGCTCGATGCTTTCTTGACGGTGACAGCACCTAAGCCTAGGGTAAACTTGGCTTTCAATGAAATTTCTTGATTAAAATGGAGGTCTTTTATGGAACATCAATTACCGGAACTTCCTTACCCAAAAAATGCCCTGGAACCTCATATCTCTGCTGAAACTTTTGACTATCATCACGGAAAACATCAACGGGCCTATGTCACGAAACTCAATGAACTTATTAAAGGCTCAAAGTTTGAGTATATGCCTCTGGAAGAAATCATCCTGAGTTCTGAAGGTGCTGTTTTTAACAATGCCGCCCAGATCTGGAACCATACTTTTTTCTGGAATTGTATGAAGCCTCAGGGAGGTGGTAAACCAAGCGGTAAAGTGGCCGATCTCATTTCCGCGAAATGGGGAAGTTTTGAAAAATTTCAGGAAGAATTTTCAGATTCAGCTGTGGCCAATTTTGGGTCGGGTTGGACCTGGCTGGTTCTTAACAAAAAAAATGAAATCGAGATTTTTAATACCTCAAACGCCCAAACCCCTAAGACTTCAGGGATGAAAGCCTTGTTAACCCTAGATGTGTGGGAGCATGCCTATTACATTGACTATAGGAACTCTCGTCCGGACTTTATTAAGGCTTTCTGGAACGTGGTGAACTGGGATTTTGTTAATCAGAATATCGGCTCTTAACCGAATCTTAACGTTTCCGACACCTGTTCTCTCTGCTATAACAGAGGTATGAAAAATGCCCAGATTTTAGTGATCGAAGACGAACAGGATATTCGTGACCTGATTAGCTTTCAGCTTAAATCTGAAGGTCATCAGGTCATATCAGTTGAGAGTGCTGATAAAGCAGTTTCTGTAGTTGAAAGAGGAGAAAAAATTGATCTCTTCATCATCGATTGGATGCTTCCTGGAAGCATGAATGGTCTGGAATTCACCAAAAAACTCAAAGCTCATAAAGATTATAAGAATCATCCGATCGTTATGATCACCGCACTCACCCAACCCGATAACATTGTCGCTGGTTTGGATGCAGGCGCGGATGACTACATCACAAAACCATTCGATCTGAATGTTCTTCAGGCCAGAGTCCGGGTTCAGCTTCGAACCACTCCGAGTCTTTCTAAGCCCCAGGCCGAAGACTCCCTTGAATATGGGGCTTTACGGATTGAAGTCAGTAAATGTCGCGTTTTCATCAGTGGTGAAGAAGTTATTTTGACCTCAACAGAGTTCAAAATTCTTCTGATGCTGGCCCAAAAACCAGGTCACGTATTCACCCGTGAGCAGTTTATCAATAACATCCAGGGCGAAAACATCTTTGTTACCGGCCGGACCATCGACACCCACATCGCCGGATTACGTAAAAAACTGGGCACTGCTGCCAATATGATTGAAACTATCCGAGGTATCGGCTATAGATTCAAAGATGTCATCTGAATCTAATTACCCGTGGTTTTACTTTTATCGAGTTGCGCGTCTGACCTTTGTGGTCTTCATCCCTACGTTGTTTTTAATTCTGTTTTTCTATCGTTCTTCCTACAAAGAGGGTCTCATCTCGCAAATGACCTTGCAGGTTGAAGAAAGCCTCAAAACTGTTCGCAATACGCTTACTGTATCCAAGACACCGGTCGCCCAGTGGTGTCAGCAGCTGGAATCTGATCTGGCCCGCTATTCAGTCATCCGAAAAGATGGCCATATCATCTGTGATAGTGATGCTTCAAAACAAGGTCAGCCTGCCGAAAATTTAACTGAAGTAATGGGAAGTCTGAAAGATGAGTTTTTTTCCAACGTTCGCTTCAGCGATTTATATAAAACCCAATCGCTCTTTGCCGGTCTGAAGATTTCAGAAGATCAGGTTCTCAGAAAAGTCGTTCCCATAAGTTCTCTAAAAAACGACCTGAATCGCTTTGACCGCGTCCTCTTTCAGAGGATTGTGCCCATCGCATTTTTAAGCTACGTGCTTTTTTTGATTCTTTTCTACTTCATGACCAAGCCTCTGGCCAACATCATCAATCGGGTCAGACAGTTCAACGTGGACATACCTTTTAACCGTAACCTGCAACTTCTGTATAAGCGGGATGATTGGCTCACCCTGCAGGAAACGCTGGATGAAGCCGATACTAAGCTCAAAGATCAGGTTGATAAAATCAAAAACGAGAATGAAAAGATCTCGGCGATCCTTGAATCTATCTACGACAAAATCATTGCTATCGACAACTATGAAAGCGTTCTCTTCTACAACACCAAGTTCCAGTCGGCTTTCATGCAAAAACGCACCCATGAACTAGTGCCAAAGATCTGGCATAGTATTTCTGAAGAAGACGTTTTAGAGGCATTCCGGTCAGTGCTTAAAAATGGTCAGACGATTTCTCTGAAAAGCCTGAAATTCAAAAACTCCCAAAAGCCTGAGAATTTCTACGACCTCACCATTACTCCTCTCAGGAGTGCTCAGGGACAAATAACAGGTGCTTTGGGGGTGTTTTATGATGTCACTGAGTTTAAGCTCACGGAGCAGATGCGGGTCGATTTTGTGGCCAACGTCTCTCACGAGATTCGCACCCCCCTAACCAGCATCAAGGGTTACACCCAGGTATTAGAAGGTCAAAAAAGCAAGATCCCTGCAGAGCTGCATGGATTCATGGAGAAGATTATTGCCAATACCGAAAGAATGATTTCTCTGTTTAATGATCTTCTGAATCTATCAGTCATTGAATCAAAATACGAAATGCGCCCGGAAGTGCTCAATTTGCCGGAACTGTTAGAGGAAGTGGTTCAGAATATTTCGACCAACTATCCTTCTAAGAAATTATCTGTCGGCTACGACTTTAAACTCACATCCATCCGCGGAGACCGACGGATGATGGAACAGGTATTTTCGAATCTTCTAGATAATGCCTGTAAGTACTCCCACCAGGACATCTCCGTAGAGTTTTCCACTTGGGAGGAGAATCAAAAGGCTTTCATTTCTGTCCGGGATAATGGTCCGGGGATCTCGAAAGAACACCTCCAAAGAATCTTTGAGCGCTTCTACCGAGTGGATTCATCGCGTGAAGTTTCTCGCGGTACTGGGCTTGGACTTTCAATCGTGAAACACATTGTGACCAAACACGGTGGTAAAATCTGGGCCGAAAGCGAAGGCTCTGAAGGAACAACTTTTTTTGTAGAGCTTCCGGTTTAATTAAAAAACATACTCTAATTCAAGAGCGTAGACGTGCTTGCGATATGCGAAGTTGTCTTCGTCGTCAGATTTGTAATCCTGAAAATCATAACGTAGCGTTGAACGCCAGTTTTTGCCTAAAGCTCGTGATAAACGAATGCTTGGATTTAATAAAAATTCGGTGCCCCTAACTTCATCATTGATGGGATCAATGTAAGAGAATCCAAAACCGATGCTTGGACTAAACCACCCGCGGAAGCTTGGTAAAATCCAATCGGCGCGAAGGTTAAGTGAATCATTATCGTAAATATCACTCTCAACACGACTTCGGTCATAGCTGGCAAATAGCAGAAGCATGCTAACAGGAAATGTCTTAATCTGTTCCCAGCTAAGTCCGATGTTTTTTGAGCTGGAAGAGTTCAGGTAACTATCAAACAATCGATACTTAAGCCTGACTGTTGATTCTCCCCATGAGAAATAATTGAATCTTTCCCCTATCGAAAGTGTGTGCGCGCGGAAAGCAAAATCCAATTCTTCTCTGGCTTCGATGTCCCGGCGAGCATCGTTGTATTCGTAATCGAGAATAAATGATGCCGGCTTTTTCCACATTGTATGCTCATAGGTCGTGCGAATAGCTGGGGCAAGGATGTAGTTATCGTTTCTGTAAATTTCTTCAAGCCGGTTGAGATATCTGGTGTAGCTCAAGCGCATTTCCGGAGAAATGGAAATCATATCACCATAATAAAATGTATATCGTCCCATTGCAGCGGTTTTAGAAAAGAGAGAGGATTTT
>JBEIEO010000214.1:0-4917 GCA_040382895.1 Halobacteriovoraceae bacterium | reverse complement strand
TCCAGAGAAGGCTTTTAAGGGCCCTTCAGGTGTACGAGTTGAACTGACACTGGCCAAGGAAGTTTATAAAAATCAAGTCATCGAACGTGAGCTTCTACGTAAGCGCATCATTGATCTGGCGTATAACAATCCGGGTCTCACATTCTACTTTAATAAAGAGAAGTATTTTTACAAAAAAGGTCTTTTTGAGCTCGCTCAACGGATCGATCCGAATTCTGCTCAGCTTTTCGGTGAAGAAGTTTTCGTTTATGAAACCACCAATATTAAAGGTGCTAAAGTAAAAGCGAAGTTCGACCTTCACTTGTCTCTGTGCTTTGATAAAAAATCCGATGATAAAGAGAAGATGATCTCTTTTGTGAACTCCACACCAACTTACGATGGGGGATTCCACCACGACCGCATCAAGCGTTTATTCATTAACTCTGTTAAAGAGAAGCTTGAACGTACGGCCAAGAAAGATAAGCTGACACTGGTTGATAACGATGTATTGGCAGGGTTTACGTTCGTGATCGGTATCGTCATGCCAAATCCTCGTTTTGAGTCCCAGACTAAACGTAAACTTGTGCGTGATTCAAATCTTGAGAAGGCCTTGGAAACTTTCATGGCCGATGGCGTGGCAAAGTTCATGCGCAAAAACCAGGAGCTCCTAGATCATATTCTTGAGCGCGCCCGTTCTCGTCAGCGTCTGATGGATCTTAAAGATGCATCAAAGCTTGCAAAGAAAGGTAAAAAACAGCGTGTTGAAAAACTTCTGGACGCCAACGAAAGAAAAGATCGCACCAAGTGTGCTCTTTTCATCTGCGAAGGTGACTCGGCTATCGGCGGTTTACGTTCGGCCCGCGACAAACTCTACCAGGGCGGAATCGCACTTAAAGGCAAGCCCATGAACGTTTCTCAGGCCTCGATAAAAGAAGTACTGGAGAACCAGGAGTTCGCTGACATCATGAGTTCTATTGGTCTTGCGATCGGTCAGAAAGCTGATCCGAAAGAGCTTCGTTATTCAAAAATTGTTTTCCTTGCCGACTCAGACGTGGATGGTGGTCACATCAACACGTTGTTGACGAATTTCTTTTTCACTTTCTGGCCCGAAATGTTTGAGATGGGCATGATCCAGATCGCGAAAGCTCCACTTTTCGAGGTGGTAACGGATAAGGGCACACTTTACTGTGAGTCTCCGGATGAACTGGAAAAGTTAAAAAATAGGAAAGACATCAAGATTAAAGAGATCATGAGAAACAAGGGACTTGGTGAAATGAGCCAGGAAGCCTTTAAGCATGTTCTTAATCGTAAAGACTTCACAAAAATTTCAGTAAAAGACATGAAGGCCTCCAAAGACATGCTCGAAACTTGTTTTGGTAAAGAGTCTCAGCTCCGTAAAGACCTTCTGATTGACTCTGAGGAAATTGATGTCGACTTAACTAACATTATCGCAGGAAATAAAGCGGCCAAGAAAAAAGCTGCTCGTGAGGCAAGAGCGTAATTATGAAAGATAATCAGGCACTCCATTCAATGTCTGCCGTGCCGCTTGAGGCACTGGTTAAAGAAGAATACCGAACCTATCAGATCTATACCTTGATGGATCGAGCGATCCCGTACTTGCAGGATGGGCTTAAGCCTTCTCAGCGTCGAATCCTTTTTACGCTTTGGAAAAACTCCAACAAAGGTCTTATTAAAGTAAGCTCTTTGACTGGATTGGTTCTGACTCTGCATCCCCATGGTCCGGCTTCGGTTGAACAGTCTATCGTGAACCTCGCTCAAGATTACACTTTCTCAAACAACTACCCTTTGATCGATAAGAAGGGGTACTTTGGAGAGAGAATGGAGACTCAGGCAGCTGCTGCACGATATATTGAGTGTAAATTGGGTAAGGTCGCCGAATTGCTTTTGTTTGATGATATGAACCAGGTTCAGATGGTCCCGAACTATGACGAGAAGGTGATGGAGCCGGTTGGTCTTCTTCCTAAGCTTCCGATCATGCTCTTAAACGGAGCTGAAGGTATCGGTACGGGTTTCTCTTCTGTGATCCCGAGCTTTAACCACGAAGATATCATCAAGTCCATGATCTCATTTGTAGAAACTGGAAAGGTTAAAAAAATCAAGCCTTACTTTCGATACTATACGGATAAGGTTGAGATTGATGACAAAAATAAAATCATTACCCGCATGGCGTTCAAACAAGTGGGCGAGAAGATCTTCATCACTGAGGTACCTAAGGGCTATGATGCTCAGAAGATCTACCGTCATTTGAATAAACACATGGATAACGATTTCCTCAAAGATTACATCGATTCTTCAGTGGATAACGTTATTAACATCGAGTTGATCTTTAAGCGTGGACAGACTCCGACCCTGGAAGAAGTGGAAACAGTGATGGGTGCTACAAGCTCCATCGTTCCTAACTACACCCTGATCACTGAAAAGGGGGTTAAGGTTTTCCATACAGTTGAAGAGATCCTCGAGGTTTTCACTGTTCAACGTATCGCTGTGACTAAACGTCGCTACGAACTTCTGATTAAAGATTATGAAGATCGTTTGATGAAGAATAATGAGATCATCCGTTTCATTAAAGAAAAGCACTACGCGATCGCCGAAAAGAAGGCCAATCGCAAGGATTACATCGACTATCTGACCAAGTCGAAATTCACCTACGCTGAATACCTGGCCGATATGGCGATCTACCGCATGACTAAAGAAGAAGTTGAGAAGCGACAGCTATTAATCAAAGAAGAAACTTCAGCTCTGACCGACTTCCGCAAAGTACTTAAGTCACCTGAGCTTCTGAAGAAAAAACTCATAGAAGAACTGGAAGATGTTGGTAAAAAGCTTTCTGCCATCATGTATGATAAAGAAAAAGAAAAGAAAAAGAATTTCTCAAAAGGCGGAGCTACAAAACCACCAAGCCGAACCAGACAGTAATCACCAAAGGCCCGGAAACGGGCCTTTTTTTTTACCTTAGAAGTTACATTCCTTTAACTTTGAGTTTCAATCTAAGATCACTGTTTATCTTTCTTGAACTGAGTATCCAGCACCCATCAAAAATTTTGTTCGCTAAATTGAATTGATAAAAAAGTTAGGATGAAAAAGGAAGCATTGAAAGTTATATTTAAAATTCTTCTTTGCAGTTAGGGCAGCTTTTGATCTCCCAGGGATCTCGTTCTCCGTAAAGAATCTCATGCAGACTAACTTTGAGCACATCACAAACCTTTTTAAGGTCATCCATGTTTTGCACAGAACGACCAGTAGTCCAACCATGCAGCGTTGGTTGTTTCACACCGCTTTCTTTCGCGAGTGCTGCCAGAGTTAGACCTCTGTCCTTACAAAGTTTGGATAGGTTCTTATCAAGTTTCATTTACATTTCTGTTATGGTGTAAATTGATCCTATCTACATTCTATTCCCTGAACAACAAAAGGTTCCAACTTATTGACATCTCAATAAATGCGAGATCTTTAAGATCCCTGAGTACATAATGTAATTGTAAGTTATCTTTTGTATCCGTTGTTTGAGCTGACGTGGTCGTTTTATTATGAATAGAATATTATTGGTTGATGATTCTGCAGATAACATCTCTGCAATCAGATTTTTTTTAGGTGAAAACTACAAAACCGTGGCAGCGTCATCGGGCTTTGAAGCTATGGAGCTCCTCAGGCAAAATTCTTTTGATCTTATTCTTTCTGATTATCAAATGGAAAATGGCGATGGAATCTGGCTTCTTGAGCAACTTAAATCACTGCAAAACGCTCCTCCTTGCATCATCCTCACTGCTGATCTGACTAAAGGAGCGGACTTTTTTTTAAAGGCCGGTGCCCAGGGTTTCTGCCCCAGACATCGGATTATGGATTCATTATTGGATGAAGTCAGACGGTTTCTTGACTAGCTTACGGGGTCCTTCTGGTCTTCCATTCGTTGATTGCATTTTCAAATTGAACAGCAATGGCTTCACACTGGGTGGCAGTTCCACAATTGTGACGATTGGTTCGAACCTTCGTTACCAGTCGTGATTGAGAAGTGGTGGTGAAATTCACCAGTGATTGTGTCGTCACAACATCATGAGCTGTTTTGTAATCAGCGTTAGCATGAGGAGGGTTCTGAGTGGTGTGACAGTTGATGCAATTGGTGCGAGAAACAGCATACACAGTGGACCGGAAGTCCTCCTGATCTGCGGCAAGTATAGGATCATCGTTCATCCCATTGTCAACCTGGAGTGTTTCAAAGCTAAAAGAAATCTTATCTCCTGAGAACCCCTTGTCTTTGATAACGATCATATTGAAGTCACTGAGCTTCCCGTCAGTCGGAGTTGCTACTTTGTCAATCAGTGTAAAGGTTGAGTGTTGAGGGTTGTACTCGTTGTTCACCAGAAGACGCACTGATTTTACTTTGATGTTGGCGCTAGTGGTGACAATGCGAGGGTTGATGAATTTGTAACTGTAGAGGTCGTACTCTGCTACATCTATCTTGAACTGTACTCCTGGGACCCGCACCTGTTCTCCAATATCATAAGTGAGTGTTACGCCGATGAAATCAGCAGCGGTAGTTCCATTAAAGTTATTGTCAGCTGTAACAACAAGTTTTTTAATTTTTGCACCATCTTTTCGTTGGCGGATCTGAATTGTATGGTTTTGGTTATTGGTAAGATTCACAGAGAAATTCTGCAGCATGCGCCACTCAAATCCCGAGGTTACTGGCACGTCAAATTCTCGGAACCCAGTGGTCGTCGTTGTCAAGTTCAGATAAAAACCATTGTCGTTTGCATTCGGAGCATCGACTAGGGCCCAGATTCGGTAGTTACCCGTCTGGCGAATGGCAAAATTGATGGATGCACTTCCCGCAGAAGGGTCGTTGTTCACAAGTGTAGCATTTGCTCCATCGTTAGGCACGTAGAGATAGACTCCACCGTCAACCATGTCATTGACTTTTAC
>JBEIEO010000213.1:0-5002 GCA_040382895.1 Halobacteriovoraceae bacterium | reverse complement strand
TGGTATGTTCCTTTTATTCCGTGAATTGGGAACTCTGACTCTTCCGGAGATCAACACTCTTCTTAAAAATCCTGAAGTTGTTGCCCGCATTATGCCTTCAGTGACTCTTATCTGTTTGTCACTATTTGTGGGGGCTACTGGTAAATCAGCGCAGATGCCACTCTATGTTTGGCTACCTGATGCGATGAGTGGTCCGACTCCGGTTTCTGCTCTCATCCACGCTGCTACAATGGTGACTGCCGGCGTGTACATGATTGCTCGTTTGAATCCTTTGTTTGAGCTTTCTCCCATCGCCCTTTCAGTTGTGGCCCACGTTGGTGCTATTACCGCTTTATTTGCCGGTACTATCGCCATCGCTCAAACCGATATCAAAAAAGTTCTGGCTTACTCAACCGTCTCTCAGCTGGGCTTTATGTTCCTGGCCTGTGGTGTTGGTGCATACCAGACGGCTGTTTTTCACTTGATGACCCATGCTTTCTTTAAAGCTCTTTTGTTCCTTGGTTCCGGTTCTGTTATCCATGCCTGTTCCGGTGAGCAGGATATGACGAAGATGGGAGCTCTTAAAAAGCACCTTCCTCATACTCATTTCACCATGCTGATCGGATCTCTGGCTATCTCAGGGATTCCATTCTTCTCCGGGTTTTTCTCAAAAGATGAAATCCTTTATTCAACGATCGCTCTTCCGGGCGGGGTTTCGTATCTCTTCGTGATCGGCGTTCTGACAGCAGTTCTGACTGCGTTCTACACTGGTCGTATGATGTCTCTGACTTTTTACGGTCAGAAACGTTACTCGCATGACGTTGAACATCACCTGCATGAGTCTCCAGGTCTTATGACCATGCCACTTTACGTACTTGCCGGACTTGCTGCTTTTGGTGGTTTCCTGGGTGTCCCTCACTTACTTGGTGATTATCTTGGGCATATGCCTCACTGGCTTTCTCATTGGTTAGATCCTGTTGTGCCTTCTAAGACACTTCCACTTGTGGGTGTAAAGATTGCTCTTCATGAAGGTGTCGTTATGGCGGGATCTTCTGTGCTGGCGATCGTCTCATTCTTCAGTGGTGTGGCCCTGTTTAAGAAATATATGTTTGTGAGTGATATCGTGGGAGCTTTCTCTCCGATTCATAAAGTTCTTGAGAATAAGTATTACGTGGATGAGCTTTACGCTCTTATCATCGTGAATCCGCTTAAGAAGATTTCAAACTTCTCAGGCAGTATCATTGATAAGTATGTTGTGGATGGAGCTGTGAACGGTTTAGGTTCTCAGGTTCGTAAAATCGGTTCAGGTCTTCGTGCCCTTCAAACCGGTGACATTCAGACCTATGCTCTCATGATGATCATGGGTCTGTTGGTGGTCATTTTCTTCATTTTTAAAGTACTGGTTTAAGGATACACATGGAAACATCATCTACCCTGCTTAGTTGGTTAATTTTTTCTCCGCTGTTATTTGCACTGGTGGCTTTCCTTTCACCTTCGGTTTTAGAAGGGAAATTAAGAAAACTCACACTGGTTCAGACCCTGGTGAATGCCCTCATCGCGACGGTGGTCTACTTTAATTTTGATGGAAACTCTGCACTTCCTCAGATGGGACACCTGATTTCCTGGTTACCGGAATGGGGGATTAACTACTTCGTTTCAATCGATGGTATAAGTCTTCCTCTGGTCATGTTGACGGCTTACGTTGCTCCGGTCGCTATACTTGGAACCTGGCCGGCCGAAGGTGTGGAACTCAAAAAAGAAAAGTTCTTCGTCATGATGCTGATGTTCCTTCAGACAGGCATGTACGGAACTTTCCTGGCATCTGATATCTTCCTCTTCTACTTCTTCTGGGAAGTGGTACTCATTCCGATGTTCTTCCTGATTGGTATCTGGGGTGGAAAAGAGCGCATATACGCGACCGTAAAATTTTTCATCTATACCATGGTAGGCTCGCTCCTTATGCTGGTTGCGATCTTCTACATGGTTCGCACCACAGCTGAACTCGCTGGCCAACCATCAGCTGCTTTCATGGATCTAGCGAAGCTAAACTTTGCTTTCGATGGTTCATCTGTGCAGTCAGCTTTCTTATCACCTCAAGCTTTGTTGTTCCTGGCCTTTGCTCTTGCCTTCGTCATTAAAGTTCCGATGGTCCCATTCCACACCTGGCTCCCGGACGCTCACGTTCAAGCACCTACGGTTGGTTCAGTTTTCCTGGCCGCTGTCCTTCTAAAGCTTGGTACCTATGGTTTGATGAGAATCGCCATCCCTTTATTCCCTCAGGCTGCTCACTACTTTGGTGACTTCTTTGTTCTTATGGGCGTAATCGGAATTATCTATGGCGCTTTCTGTGCACTTTCTCAAACAGATTTCAAAAAGCTTGTGGCCTACTCATCAGTCTCCCACATGGGTTACATCATGGTTGGACTCTTTGCTTTCAATAAAGTAGCTTTTGCCGGGTCTCTGTATCAGATGATCAATCACGGTATCTCAGCTGGTGGCCTGTTCCTGATCGTAGGCTTTCTGTATGAACGGTTGCACACCAGAAACCTCGAAGAGTTCGGTGGTCTATCCAAAATCGTTCCCCTCATGGCCATCGGTTTTATGATCATGACTCTTTCATCTGTTGCCCTTCCAGGATCAAATGGCTTTGTAGGTGAGTTCCCGATTCTTCTTGGTGCTTTCCAGACTAAGCCGATATTCGTGCTTTTCGCTGGAACAGGTGTGATCCTTGGGGCTGTTTATGCCCTTAAGGCTTATCAGATGGTGATGCTAGGACCTCAGACTCGTTCTGATCTTGATCATCTTCACGACCTTAACCTTAAAGAGATAATCGCCATGATAGTTCTGACGATTTTCGTTTTCGGAATTGGCTTTTTTCCGAAGACCTTCTTCTGGAAGTCAGATGCGACTCTTGATCAATACTCCAATACTATTCTTACGAAAGTAGGCAACCCATGAACTTGATGACAACTTTTCCTCTTCAGGCATTAACTTCCCAGGAACTATTAAACCTGTTGCCATTATTTGTTCTTTCATTCGGTGCTCTTTTCACCCTTCTTGTTGGTACTCATAAAGTTAAAGGTCATGGTTACGCTTGTTTAGCTTCTCTAGGGGTTCTGGCGGCGGCTATTTTTCAGGGTTCTTTTGCTCTTTTCTCAAGTGATGTAACACTCCTTGGCGGAACTCTGACTTTTTCTCCTTTTACTAAAACTCTTTCGCTCATGCTTATGTCATTTGCAGTCGTGGGTGTTGTTGTTACTTATGGTCAGGATAAAAAAGAAGGTCTTCTTTCAGAGATCTATGCTCTGATCCTTTTCTCTACTGCTGGTATGATCCTTATGGTTTCTACCACTCATTTGCTTTTTATGTTCATCGCACTTGAGATCATGTCGCTTGCGATTTACGTGATGGTGGCCATGCGCCGAACCAGCCGTTTTTCAGCTGAAGCAGGTCTTAAGTATTTCATTCTGGGTGGTCTGGCATCGGCTATGCTGCTTTATGGAACATCTCTAGTCTTCGGTGCTCTTGGCTCGTTTGAACTGGTTAATCTCGAGAATGCTCTCAGACAAACCCCGAATCCTTCATTTATTTTCTTCATTGGTTTAGGTTTGATCGTTTCTTCTATGATGTTCAAAGTCGGTGCTTTTCCATTCCATGGTTGGGTACCAGATGTTTATCAGGGAGCTGCTACAAACGTCACAGGCTTTATGGGTGCAGCTGTTAAGTTCACAGCTTTCCTGGCCTTTGCTCGTATCGCTCAGCACTTGGTTTTTGTTGATAATGTTCCAAGCCTTAAGTTCTTCCAGAACTTCGTTTGGTTCGTAGCCGCTGCTTCCATGATCTTCGGTAACTTCGTAGCGATTTCTCAGAATGAAATTAAACGTATGCTTTCATTCTCTACTATCGCTCACTCGGGCTATTTGCTTCTTGGTCTCTATGCTATGAATCTGGGAGAAGAGTCTTCTCAATCTCTGGTTCTTTATCTTTTCTTCTACGCGCTTTCTAACCTGGGTGCATTCGCAGTAATCGCCCTGTTCGAAGAGAAAAATCAAAAAGACCTGACGTTGGATCAGATTTCCGGCCTTGGCATGAAACATCCAATCCTGGGTACTTTTCTGACGATCTTCCTTCTTTCTATGGCCGGTATCCCTCTGACTTCAGGATTTATTGGAAAATATGGTCTCTTCAGCGCTGCTGTGACAGCGGGAGAAATCCCGCTGGTTGTGATCGCGGTTCTGACCTCTGTTGTTTCAGTTTTCTACTACCTAAGAGTAATTGTTTATCTATTCATGAAAGACTCCACGTCTGAAATGGCCAAATACCAGAAGCTTAAAGGTGCCTCGGTAGCAGCATTTGTTTCTGCTGCTATGACAATCCAGTTTGGATTATTCCCGAAGGCAATTATCCATTTTATCAAAATGATTACGAAATAAGGTGACACCATGATTGCTAGAAAAATTATCTACAGAGGTAAATTCGATGCCCAAACAGTTGGGGCCATCTATGATATCACTCGTAAGATTGAGATCACTGGAGAGGTTAAGGCCAATGGTGAGAACGAAGTTGTACTGAATCTTGAAGGTGATCCTTCGATGATTAAGCTCATTCAGCATCAGATAGAACGTAAGGTAAAAAAGAACATCACTGATAAGGTGGTGGAGCAGATTCCTTACCAGTACTACAAGGGCGTGACGTTACTTCCTTTCTAATAAATAAAAAAGGGCCTTTTTAAAGGCCCTTTTCTTTATCTTCTAAATCCCTGCCGATAGGCATTGCTGACTTCCCAATTGATCCATTCATGCTTTTCACTTCCAGTGCTTTCGAGTTTATCTAAATCCAACGGCTGATAATAATACATACTGGTCTTTATCAGATAGCAGTAGGCTTTTTCCTGATGGTTGTAATAATCTGAATACTTACTGACTTTGGGGCAGGTCACATCATTGGACATGAAATAGTCAGTCCATTTTTTCATATCGCTTGGACTGTAGACAAACATATAGTCTAAAACCCGTTCCTGAGG
>JBEIEO010000212.1:0-5018 GCA_040382895.1 Halobacteriovoraceae bacterium | reverse complement strand
ATTCCCTTGCCAAAGCAGGGACCATGGCCGGTTCAGGTGGACTAATCGTGATGAACGATTCAGTGAACATCGTCGAAGCAACTTATACACTTTTAAAATTCTATGAACACGAATCTTGCGGTCAGTGTTCTCAGTGCCGTGAAGGCTCACACTGGCTGGCCCGTATGTTTAAGCGAATCCTCGATGGCGGCGGTACTCAGGAAGATCTTGATTACATCGCTAAAATCTGTGGCAACATGGCCGGACAAACGATCTGTGCTTTCGCTGACGCCGTTACAGGTCCTGCACTTTCTTCAGTTCGTAAGTTCCGTTCTGAGTTCGAAGAACTCATTCTTAACGGCGGCCTGAAAGGAATCGGCAGAGAAGAATCTGTTTCTCACAAACTTGTAGGTGCCCATGTCTAAAGAAATCGACATCCAAAAACCAAAAGAGGATCTGAACTACACTTCTGACAAGAAGCCGGTTCATTCAGATCCAAGCCCTGAAGCTAAGCCTCTCCCAAAAGTAACCATCGACGGAAAGACTTACGAATTCAAGCCAGGTGATACCATCATGCAGGTAGCTGAACGCTATAAAGTGCATGAGGAAATTCCTCGTTACTGTTACCACCCGGGCATGCCGATCGCCGGTACTTGCCGTATGTGCACAGTGGAAGTGGAAAAAGCTCCCAAGCTTATGACGTCTTGTTCAACTCCAGCCGCTGACGGCATGGTAGTGCACACGCGCTCAGATAAAGTTCTTAAGTCCCGCACAGGGGTTATGGAATTCCTCCTGACTAACCATCCTCTGGATTGTCCGGTTTGTGATAAGGCAGGAGAATGTGAGCTTCAGGACTATAACTATGAGTACGGTCCAGGCACGTCTAACTTCAAAGAAGAAAAACGTGTTTTCGACGAAGCGACAACTAAGAAACTCTCAAGCCAGGTAACTCTTAACATGAACCGCTGTGTTCACTGTGAAAGATGCGTACGCTTTACTGATGATGTGACAAAAACCAATGATCTTGTGATGGTGAATCGTGGTTGGCATAAAGAGCTCACAACGACCACTGAAGCAGGACTTACTAACGATTACCAGGGCTGCTTAACTGATTTCTGTCCGGTTGGCGCACTCACCTGGAATGAATTCCGCTTCAAAAAGCGCTCTTGGTTCCTGACTCGTAAAGCTTCGATCTGTGATCGCTGTTCTAAGGGGTGTAACATCGAAGTTCACTCAGATGCAGATGTGGTTTATCGCTACATCCCGGTTTATAACGAAATGGTGAATGGTCACTGGATGTGCGATGTAGGTCGTAATTCTTACCAGGAATACATGAATCCATTGCGAATCATTGCTCCGCTTATGAAGCACAATGATTCTATGACTTCGACTTCTATTGAAACCCTTCTGACGAATGTGAAAGCCCAACTCAAAGCTGCATCCAGCGTTCAGGTTGTGATTGGGACAGATGCTACTCGTGAAGAAGCTGCTCTTCTGAAAGACAAACTCCCGGCCATCATCGGTGGCAACGTCTCGGTTGCGTACTACAACGGTACTAACGGTGTAGCCACTTCAGCTGACGATAAGAAGCTGGATAATCTCCTGAAGATGAAAGATCTGACTCCTAATACTCGTGGCGTAGAAGACGAAGGTGTTAAGCCGCTTGCTAATGGCGAAGCCAGTGCCGATGTTGTGATCCTTTTCAGAAACGGTCGCGCTGGTGTTCCGAAGATGTCTTCTAATCAGAAAGTTCTTCTTTGGGGTGTTTGGTCTCAGGATGAAGTCAGAAAACTTCCGACTCGAAACATTCTTGGCGTGATCGCAGGGCTCGCTACGATCGAGAAAGAAGGTTCTTATAAGAACGCAGATGGAATCGTACAAAAGTTCCACCCGGCCATCATCCACAGAGGGGGAGCGATGAGTGCTCACCAGGTGGTTGGTCTTTGGAAATCTTTAACTTAAGGGCAGGCGGAACGTATGATGGACAATGCGCTGATTTTTGATCTTACTATGATGATGGCCAAAATTCTGGTTATCCTCGCATGTACTTTGGGTGTGGTTCCGGTGCTGGTATGGTTTGAGCGTCGAGGAGCTGCGTGGATGCAGCGTCGAGTAGGGCCAAACCGTGTAGGCCCATTTGGTTTGCTTCAGCCACTAGCTGACGTAATCAAATTCATGTTCAAAGAAACTTTCATCCCTAAAAATGCTAACCGCTTCTATTACCTGATGGCGCCAATCATTGCTTTGATTGCTCCACTGTGCGCCCTAGCCGTGATTCCTTTCGGTTCTAAAGTCATTGTGAATGGTCAGGAAGTATTGCTTCAGATCGCTCAGATGGATACCGGTGTAATTTTCATCCTGGCCTTTGCAGGGCTCGAAGTTTATCCCGTGATCCTTGCAGGATGGGCTTCCCGAAATAAGTACTCAGTTCTAGGTGCACTTCGTGGTTCATCTCAGATCGTTTCCTACGAAATCTCAATGGGGCTGGCCCTTCTTTCTATGCTGATCGTTTACGGATCATTTAATCCGCATGAAATGGTGGCCTGGCAGAATGGAACACTTTTTGGCTGGCTACCGAGCTGGGGTGTTTTCGTGAATCCATTTGGTGCTCTTGTTTTCTGGATCGCGACTTTCGCTGAAACCAACCGTCTTCCTTTTGACCTTCCGGAAGGAGAGTCAGAGATCGTTGCCGGTTATCATCTTGAGTACGGCGGAATGAAGTTCGCTGCCTTCTTTATGGCCGAATATGTTGCCATGATCATGGCTTCCGGACTTCTGGTTACGCTTTACTTCGGTGGATATAACATGTTCCCGGGTATGGAAGTTCTGGTGAATGCGATCGGCGCTCACTTTAGCTTCGGCGAAGTCGGCCTTCAGAATACGAAAGCCTTCTTTGAGTTTGTCAGCTTCTTCACCAAAGTCGCTGTGTTTATGTTCATTATGATTTGGGTGCGCTGGACGATTCCGCGTTTCCGTTTTGACCAGCTGATGGATTTGGGTTGGAAAATCCTTTTCCCGCTGTCTCTTATTAACCTTGTAGTGGTCACTCTTGGTGTCTACTACTTCAATTCGTAAGGGGGGCTTTTATGGGAACCATTAACGTTTCAAAAAAGTTTACCGCTAAAGAAAAAGCTTATATTCCGGCATTACTTGTCGGCTTAAAAATCACGATGAAGAGATTCATCAAAGGTTTCTTCTTCAGACAACATGACACCATCATGTACCCGGAGAAAAAACGTGATTACTCTGACCGCTTCCGCGGGATGCACTTCATCTCCGTAGATAAGAACAAGACTGAAAACTGTACAGCTTGTTACTTGTGCGAAACCATTTGCCCGGCCGAATGTATCCACATCGTCGCCGATGAGCGCGAAGACGAGAATAATCCGTATGGAGTGAAAAAAGAGAAGAAGCCGGTGAGCTTTGATATCGATGCTCTTCGTTGTTGTTTCTGCGGTTTCTGTGAAGAAGCCTGTCCGAAGGATGCCATCAAACTTTCTACCAATTATGAGCTGGCCGTGGATTCACGCGATCAAGCCATCTACGATCTTGATCACCTTAAGCGTGATATGAATGGAAGGAGCGAAAAGAAATGAGCATCGCAATTGTAATTCTTTGTGCCATCTCGGCGATTCTTGCGCTGACCATGCTTTTTGCCCGAAGCCCGATCACATCTGCGATCTGTCTCCTTGGCGTTTTGATTATGACAGCTGGTATCTACGGATTGATTGGTGAGCATATGATTGCCACGATTCAATTGGTGGTTTACGCCGGTGCCATCATGGTTCTCTTTATCTTCTCTATCATGCTTTTAAATCTTACCGATTCTGAAAATGACTATAAAGAAAAGCCGGCTTTTTTCCTAGGTGGTGTTGCTCTTGGTCTGGGAGTTTTTGGCTTCATCATGTATGCCTTTAATCAGCATTTCGCCAATCTCACTGACCGCAAGATGGGACAGTTTTCACCGGAAGTTATCCAGCAGTTAGGTGGAAACTCAAAAGTCCTTTCTCACGCTCTATTTTCACAATTTTACGTTTCTTTTGAAGTCATTTCTCTAGCACTCCTGGTTGCGATCGTAGGTGCTGTAGTTCTGGCCAAGAGAAAGATTGATTAAGGTAAGACCATGACAAACGAAATTCTCATTCAATTACTGGCCGCTTTCCTTTTCACGATGGGAATGTTGGTTGTTCTTTTACGCCGTGACACCATCATGACCCTGATGGGGATCGAATTGTTGCTTAACGCTGCGAACCTTTCTTTGGTTGCTTTCTCAAAAGCTTCTCACATGATCGAAGGTCAGGTTCAGGTGTTTTTCGTCATTACTATCGCGGCTTCGGAATCGGCGATCGGTTTATCTATCCTGGTAAACCTTTACCGGAATTTCGGATCGATCAAAACTCAAAGCGCAACTACACTTAAAGGATAAGCTCAGTGGAAAACATGTCATCAGTCCTGCCTGCTCTGATTCTTATTTCACCGCTCGTAGGATTTTTCTTCAACGCTGTCTTCTTACCTCTTAGCTATAAGGGGTTTGCAAAAACTCCTGCTAATACCGCAGGTGGTGTCGCAACAGCTTTTATCGCTTTCAGCTTTGTGCTGGCCCTTTTTGCATTCGGCAAAATCTCCAGTTCAACAGCAGCCGAGCCAGCTTTACTTATTAACTGCTTTGAGTGGTTCAACTTCGGTGGATTAAATATCCCTTTTGAACTTCGCATCGATAAGCTTTCAGGTCTTCTGGTTCTGATCATCACCGGAATCGGTACTTTGATCCACGTTTACTCAACTTCTTATATGCATGAAGAAGAGTGTGTTGGTCGTTACTTCTCTTACCTTAATCTTTTCTGCTTCAACATGCTTCTCCTTGTGATGGGGAATAACCTCCCACTGCTTTTCTTTGGATGGGAAGGCGTGGGTCTTTGCTCTTACCTCTTAATTGGTTTCTGGTACACAGAAACTGAGAAAGCTAACGCTGGTAAAAAAGCTTTCATTGTAAACCGAGTAGGGGATCTTGGGTTCCTTATTGGTATGTTCCTTTTATT
>JBEIEO010000211.1:0-5024 GCA_040382895.1 Halobacteriovoraceae bacterium | reverse complement strand
GAATGATGGAGCTTTTACTCGCATACGCCATGCTTTTGGGCCACCACGACTTACAATGTAGAATCCAAGCTCACCATTCGGTCCTTCCACACATGTGAAGGCTTCACCTTTTGGCACATCAATTCCTTCCATGAAGATCTTGAAGTGATGGATCAGAACTTCCATTTTGGTATAAACGTCGAGCTTATTAGGGATGTGCACACGGCGGTCATCCACCCACAGCGGGCCATTTGGAATTTTCTTATTACACTGCTGTAGGATGCGAACAGATTGTCTCATTTCTTCCAGACGTACGAGGTAGCGGTCATAAACGTCACCGTTTGATCCTACGACGACATCGAAATCCAGTTCCGGATAGATGTAGTAAGGACGGTCACGACGAAGATCCACATCAATTCCTGAAGCACGCAGACACGGACCTGTGATGGAATATTTCAGAGCATCCTCTTTCGACAGTACACCCACTCCTTTAGTACGATCGATCCAGATACGATTTGAAGTCAAAAGACCTTCCACTTCATCAAGAGCTTTCGGGAACTCTTCGCAGAACTTCCACAGGCGTTCCGTGAAGTTATCCGGTAGATCGTAGCTCATGCCTCCGATACGGGCATAAGTTGTCGTCAGACGCATACCACACATCGATTCGATCATGGTGTAAGCTTCTTCACGCCAGTGGTAAAGGAGCCAAAAAACAGTCATGGCACCTAAGTCCAGGGCATTGATCGCTACACAGATGATGTGGTCAATAATTCGAGCAAGCTCCATACAGATCACGCGGATATACTGACAGCGCTCAGTCGGAGAGATGCTCATGATATTTTCAACGGCCATAGCATAGGCAATGTTGTTGTTAAGAGCAGAACAATAGTTCAAACGATCGGTGTAAACCATCCACTGATGGTAGGTCTTATCTTCGCCGAGTTTTTCAATCGCGCGGTGAAGATAGCCGATCTCACAGTTTGCATCTTCGATGGTTTCTCCGTTAATACGACACATAACACGAAGAGTTCCGTGCATGGCCGGATGAGAAGGGCCAAGGTTAATGAGAACGTTCGGGTTATAGAAATCGTTCTGCTTACCGTCTTGAGTGTGCTGAAATAGTGAAGACATTATTTGTCTCCTTCTGAAGTGTTTGTAGGCACTTCCAATGGATTTGGACCAAGGTGGAAAGTGATGTTATCCGCGAATGGTTCACGCTGCTTAATAGGATACTCTTTACGCAGAGGATGCCCTGAGAAACGCTCATCCATCAGGATACGACGCATGTTCGGGTGGTCTTTAAAAGTAATGCCGTACATGTCGAACACTTCACGCTCGAGCCAGTTAGCTGTCTTAAACAGATCAGTTAGTGTGAGGCCTTGCTCAAATTCGTTCAGTAGGGTTTTAATACGAATCCGGCAGTGATTATTTAGTGAGTGCAACTGATAAACCAGCACAAAACGCTTATCTCCATCCTCACCGTCTTTGTTGTCATACGCAGTTAAGTCAGAGAGATAATCGATCTGGGTATGCTCATCGAGCATCATCATTTTCACCAGCATGTGAGCATCTTCCGGAGATTTTGCCCAAAGCACTGGTTCATTTAATTTATCAAATTCTAGTTTGCGATCTTTGGCATATTTCTCAGTCAAACGAGTGTTAATGGCTTGCTGAACTTCGAGAAATTTTCCGCCTTTAGCGAAGGAAGTATTTTTCATTATTTCAACTCCTGCTTAGCCTTGATGTCTTTCACGTGATCAGGAGTTACAACGAAGTTCGCTTTGATGTCATAGCCTACACCCTTGCGGTAGCTCATGGCATTCATCGCATCTTCCTGAGAAGGACGCTCAGCTGGACGACGGTCTTCACCTTTAGCAATTTTGTCTTGTAGATGGAGGATGGCGTAGATCAATCCTTCCGGAATCGGCGGACAACCTGGAACGTATACGTCCACTGGCATAATCTCATCAATTCCCTGAAGAACTGAGTAGGTATCAAAAATACCACCCGATGAAGAGCAAGCACCCATGGCGATTACCCATTTTGGTTCAAGCATCTGATCGTAGATCGTACGAAGCACCGGAGCCATTTTGGTGGTGATTGTACCGGCAACGATGAGCATGTCGGCTTGACGAGGAGAGAATCGCACCACTTCAGCTCCGAATCTTGAAAGATCGTAAGTTGAAGAAAGGGTAGACATCATCTCGATTCCGCAGCATGAAGTACCAAAAGGCATTGGCCACAGAGAATTCTTCTGTGCCCACTTGGCAGCTTCGCTCAAGAGTGTTGGATAAAAAAATGAACTTCCATCTTTAGACATAATTTCTCCCTTAGTCCCAGCTCAATGCGCCTCTTAAGCGCAGGTAGAAGTACCCACCTAGTAGTAGGACAAAGAATAAGCCCATCTCAAGAAGAATGAGGGGGCCAGATTTTAAATACGTTTGATAAACAAGAGTCCAAGGGTACATGAAGACGACTTCCACATCAAAAATCAAAAAAATGATCCCCACGAGGTAGTAACGAACTGAAAACTGCTGGTGAGCATCTCCAACAGGAGTCACACCACTTTCGTATGTTTCGTATTTTTTAGCAGTAGTAGCAACCGGACGTTTACCCATCAGTTGGTTGATCAACACGATGGCCGAAGTAACGATCAATGCGATGATCATCAACACCAGAATGGAGAAATAATTCAATGAACCTTCGATTGGAAGAGACATAAACACCTTGGTGAAAAAAATTAATGCCTAGAATCTAACACCCTAGACTCATAAACTCAACGTCAGCTAAAAAAAACAAGTTTGTTTGAAGGCTCAAACACCACCAATAAAATCGGTTAACACATTGTTTAATTTCTTGGCATGAAACTGGTGATCATTTAACTTAGATGAATGTCCATCAACGCTGAAATTCTTCTTGAAGGTTCGTACTTGTATTTCAACAAGGATCATAACTACTCACAAGAAAATTTCAAATTTGTGCAGTTCCCAGAGAGTCAGATGTTCCACATCTACTCTGAGATTCTGTCGCGGATTGAGACTGGTGAATTTCTTAAAATGATGATTCGCTTCGAGATGAACTATCACTATCAACCCCTCTTTGTGCGAATCGAAAAATCTTTGGGTAATCGATACTGTCAGGAAGTCTTTAAATAAGACCAACATGATCAGGAACTTCAGTATACTTTTCAAAATTCACAAAAGACTCAAGAGTTTAAGCGTCCCCTTAACTCAAAGCATTACCTAACTACGCCGGCCTTTGCCACCTCCGTCATTTGGACCTTGTCTAAGAAATTTGACGCTACAGGAAGAACTCCGGTGACCTTGGTGAGCACGCACAATATGTGGGATTACGAACATCCGCCAGAAGAAAAGCTTGTGTTCGCTGAGTTTAAAACCCGCGACCTGCAGGATTTTAAAATCAACAACGCTCCCCTTTCGGCGAGCCATTTATGCGTTTATGAAAATGATTCGTCCTCAGTGAATGTCGAATCACCTGTGGAAATTTTCATCTCCAAACATTATGCCATTCCCTATCAGATGATTCATGGTGATCAGAAGATCGTGATTAAGAATCTCAAGAAAAATACAATCTGATTAGACTTTGAAATAATCCGCGATCTCTTTGCATGCCTCTTCGAGTGGGACGGAGATAATCTGATACGGCTCCATCAGTTTCTGGAACGTCCGCAGCGTTGGTCCTTTCCACTTCTTGATCCGGTTATCCACTAGAAGAATCGCACCGTGATCTTTCTCGGAGCGCAGTAGGCGACCGAACTTCTGGTGCAAGGAACGGGTGCGGTGAGCGAGGAAGTAATCCGTAAACTCGTTTCCGAACTTAAACTCAAAGAAATCCCGGCGCTTCTGGATCACGAGATCCTGCCTCACGTCGGGGATCTTATCCACGACGATGAACTGCAGTTTTTCACCCGGAACATCGATGCCCTCGCCGAAGCTCTCCATCCCAATCAGAATAGCCGCTTCTTCACGTTTGAATTCCTCAACCACGT
The DNA here is from genome assembly GCA_040382895.1 of Halobacteriovoraceae bacterium. GTDB lineage: Bacteria > Bdellovibrionota > Bacteriovoracia > Bacteriovoracales > Bacteriovoracaceae > Peredibacter. Next base: position 1,036 of record JBEIEO010000211.1, on the reverse strand, counting down.
TCTTCCCTAGCCCCTGAACATAGACCGGAATCTTCCCCTCAAATTCCTTGAGGAGAATATCCACCGCGGCTTCAAAGCGCAGACGCGAAGAGAAGAGCAACAGGGTACGGCCGCCCAGTTTGGAGATCAGCGGATTCACATGTTTTAAAAGATCCGGCACAAACAGCGGATCGGAGATGTTGCGGGTATCCGGCGCCAGATAAACTTTGGAGTTATTTTTGTAATCGTAGACCGCATCCAGGAAGAGCCCGGACTTGAAGCGCTTGTCCGGAGTAAGGTATGTGTAGCCCGTCATCCACTCCACCGCCTGCACACCTGCGTCTCCAGATGCATTCCCGAGGGTTGCCGAGGTGAAAACCACGGAATGACTCATCATCAAAAGCTCATCGTGAATGCGTTTACCAACGTCGATGGGTGAGGACTCAAAGGTATAGGAGTCGTTCTCCGAAAACTTAATGATGGTTGACCAATCGTTGGGAAGTTCCAGGTAATGCTTGAAAGCAGCCGTGAGTTTTTCCAGCACCCCAAAGTTGGTTTCGAACACGGCCCAGGCCTTGAGCTTCTGGGGTTCGTTTTTAAAATCGCGGTTCTCCCAACGGGACATGAACGGCATGAAAAGAGTGTAGAGAGAGTTGAAGATGAAGCCCAGACTTTCGGCGTGATTCAGGATCGCAGCTGCGAGGGAGTCTTTGAGCTCCCCTTTTTTAGGAAACGGTAATTCATTGGAGTAGGCCGGCGAGTAGTTCGGAAGTTTTTTAAAAAAGGCTTCGATCACTCCTGGCATGGCATCGTAGTGGTCCTTGAGCATGCGCAGATTGAATTGGGTCTGCTCCCGGATCGTCTTAATAGTGTCTTCGACCTGAAACTCATCTTCCATGCTGGACAGAAGGTAGATCAGCGCCCCCATCCCTTGCGGGAAGTTTCGCTGGAAACTCTCGACACTCTTGTGGTTGACTTCGATGGAGTAAGCCTTCGTGGCCTCACTCTCCAGTCGATGGGCCTCGTCTACCACGACATACTGCGGACGAGGTAAACT
>JBEIEO010000210.1:0-5029 GCA_040382895.1 Halobacteriovoraceae bacterium | reverse complement strand
TTAAAGATTTTTCTTTCAATAGATGACTCACGGTAGATTTCATCGCCAGCACCAGACCGACACCCTTTAGAGCAAGATCAATCTCCGTAGCTTTATCTTCAACCTCAGCAATCACATCAAGGGTGAGTTTCTTTTGGCTGAAATAGTCTTCAATCTTTCTTCGCAAATTGGAATCAAAAGTAGGCAAGATGATGGGATTCTTGATGAGATCTTCAAGGCGCCCCTTCGCTTTTTTGAACTTCGGGTGGCCAACCAAAATCAGAGGTTCTTTGAGAAGTAAGCGAGACTCGTAACCATAAGTCTTGTTCAGAACGGGAACCGCGTTGGTAAGGATGAGGTCAATTTTGTAGTCACTTTGGAGCTGAAGCAGATACTCCAGGGTTCCCTCTTTGAGCGATACTTTGCACTTTTTATTTTCAATCAAAAAACTTAATAGCTGATCGGCAATATTCTTGGGAATAGAATCCTGACAACCAATTTCAATTTTAATTCGTTCTTTGACTTGTTTACGATCCCCGATAGTATCCCGCAATTCATAGCCAAGCTTAAAGATATCTTTGGCGTATTCAAATACGATGGCGCCGGATTCAGTCAGGATGAGCTTTTTTCCAACCCGATCAAACAGCGGCGTGGCCAGAAACTCTTCCAGCTCTTTTAGTTGCATGCTCAAGGCCGGGGAACTGATAAGAAGTTTTTTGGAGGCATCGGAAATAGATCCCAATTCCGCAATCTTATAAAAGTAATAAAGCTGGTTGTAATTTAGAGGAATCATAAGTTGTCAAAGCTTAAGCTTAATTGCGGGCTTTGGGGAGAATGTTCAGATCCTTGCTGCACAGCTAATAGCCAGCTAGAGCTCAAAAACTGTCAAAGCCTTAGACAGGTGTTAAGAATGAAGATTTTGACGCCCCACTAAGCACTTGAAAGAACTGGGCCAGTTTTGGCATCCCACTTGTACATACTGAGTCGAGGGTTGATCTCAAGATGAGGTCACTTCAAAACTTAAAACAGGGGAATTTATGAAACAGAAAACACTATCACTTTCAACCATCCTAGGGTTTTTAGGCTTACTTTTAACGGTCCACGCTTTTAGCGCTAACGCTGCCACTGGCGGGATTGAGTGCCAGACCGCTTTCGGAGAAAAGCGATTTGTCATCGGTGACGGCCGCATCTCTTTTCACAAGGAAGACGAATCGGGCGTAAATCGTTCTATTTCTTCTGTAGGTGCTGAGTCGGTCAGAACTCACACCAAGCACTTGGGTTTCACGAAGACTCTTTATATCGACGGTAACAAGCACCGGATCAACATCCAGAATACCAATGAATTCTCAGATGTTAATGACTACCTTTCTATCACATCTCCTAAAGGGCATGAGATGACTTACCCCCTCACTTGTCACTCTGTCTGATAGTAGTATACCCCCCTGTTGAAAAAAGGGACTAGGCCGGATGCCGATGTCCCTTTTTTAATTCTGGCCAAGCTTTCCCTACATTGATAATTTTTCTGGATGAAGCTAATTTTCCTTGGGACTCTCATCCTATCATCTGCTGCCGCCATGGCCCGGCCGGCTTCGTACACCGAACTCCTGGATTACGTAACAGAAGCTCCTGATCAGGGTGACACAAATACATGTCTTTTTATCGCATCCACCGGTGCTATTGAACTAATTGCGAATAAGGCTGCCGGATTAAAAAATCCGGAACCTTTTGGACCTTATGATCTGGCAGAATCCTTTACCATTAATTCTCCGACTACCATAAGTAAGTCATTCATCGAAACTCCGGTCCTCAAATACAATAGAGGTCAGGCCGTGCATATTTCCCATTGGCCATTTGAAGCCTGGAACGGCACTTACGTGAATAAATCGGTGTGGAGCCAGCACCCCAACTTTTCTAAGCTCCCTCGCATCACAGTACCTAAAGTTGAAACAATTAAGCTGTTTCAGTTCGGGAACCGCTGGAGCACTAACGTGCTGAACGATACTCATGTGGAAATGATCAAAGAAGCTCTGTGGAAACATAAGAGTCCTGTGATTGTGAACTACAACGATGAGTATTATTGGCATGTGATTTTGATTGTGGGCTACGACGACAACCTTCCTGGAGAATGCTACGACACTGATCCAAAAGAGTGCGAAGGTGACATTGGATCGTTCTACATCCGCGATTCTTTCGGAGTAAAGGTCGAACTCCGGGACTATGACTGGTTCAGAGTTAAGGGCAACGCTGCAGCCGTGGTTAAAGCCGCCGAATAATTCCTGACCAATTTAATTCGTTTTAAATCCTGCCGATGAGAGAGACTATGAAAACTCTACTCATTGTTATTCTATGTTTTTCTTATGCAACTCTTGCTCAGGTGCAAGTTCAGGTGGTTGATCCCGAAGTGGATACATCGGAGCTGCAACAAAAAGGGTATCAAGTTACCCGTGGGGAAAATGAATTCTCCTCGCTGCCTGATAAAACGAAACGCGACTCTTTGCTCGAAGGGTTGGCAGTCGCCAAGGACTGGGATGAATTACAAAAAGATATTTTCTATATGGATCTAAAGTCCAAGACACTAGATCAGTTAGAAAAAAAATATCCCGACATATCTAAGGATAGACTCAAGCAGTTGAAGGTGAAGCGTGGGTAAACATCTTCTAGTCATTTTATTTGTTAGCTATGCAATCGAAAGTCTCGCTTGTGACAAAAAGATCAATAACGCGAAGGTGGATCTCTTTGTTGATACCAACCAATCAGAACTTGAGATCGAAGTGGCCCGCAAAGCTGCTTGCGAGCGAGGTGAGCGATTAGTCGTTATCCCTAGTAACTATAAAGATTATGGGAAATATTCAAAAAAACTCCAGGAAGCACAAAAAGTACTTACAAAATGTCTGCAAGACGCAAAAGTCGGTGACTACTATTCTGAGGAAGCCAGGAAGAAATGCGGACCTCAGCAAGATGCCAAGAACGCTGCCCACAATGCAAAAGTGGAATTTAGCATTCAACAGCCTAAGCTCGATGCGCAGGTAAGATCGGGACTTGAAGCACTAAAGAAAGAAAATGCCAAAATCGTAAGTGTTGCTATTTCTGGTCATGATGGTGGTGGACACTTCGGAGGCGATAAAGGCTCATTCTCCCGCAGTGAAATGGCGAGCATTATGGCCGATTTTCCAGAATTAAATGAGGTCACTTCACTCCTTCTGCTTGGGTGTTACACAGGTGTAACTAATGAAGTGAAAAACTGGCGCTCCATCTACCCGAAGGTAAAGCTTATCGGGGGATATGATGGCTCAGCTCCCCTTTCCACCCGCCCTCAAGGACATGAGTACATCATGGACATCATGATGAACGAGAAGAAAATACTTAACATTAATAAAGCCCAGTCTGTGGATTCGGAAATTAAACGTATGCTGGCCGGAATCGAAGGTCTCAACGCTGCGATATGGGTTGATCCACTTTGCTCTGAAGAAGGCAAAGGTTTCTACTACGCCTCTAAACTCGATCGCAAATTTAATGTACTGGACCCTTCGGCTTGTGAGAAAGCAATGCAGGAGCTGGCATCGATTGCACCGGAATTTGATAAATACAATTCCGGTGAGCTCGAGCCGCCAACGGATACGGGCCCGAACGGCCCACTAAGAAAAATCTATGACAAAGTGAGAACTCATCAACATTGTATTAAATCAGCACAGGGCTTTAGCCAGAATCTTTACGGTATCAACGACAATGCTGCATTCAACCTCCTCTTCTGGGAGGGAGTGAAGAAAAACTTCGCCTCGTTCTACAACAAGGACATGCTGGAAGCAGAGAAAATAATTAAGGATATTAGTGTTGAAGATCTCATTAAAGGTACAGAAGAATCCATAGCGAAGATTGAAAAGCAGATAGAAGACATTAATAAAGAAATTGAAGAATACAATGCTGATCCTGAGAAATTTAAAAGCAAACTGAATGTCGAATCCCAAAATGCAGAGAAGGAAAAAAGCGAATACCTAAAAAGTGAACAGTATCAGAATCTCATGAATCGAGTTGGTCAAGATCCAAGGAGACAACTCACTGATGAAGAAAGAAAGATGGTCGACAAGGCCAATGAATTGATTATGAAAAGCTCCAGCCTTCAGTACAACTTGCATATGGCCCAAAACGGTTATTTCATGAGTAATAAGAAGCTGACACTGGGTATGCAGAAGCAGTTGATATCTCAACGTCAGGATAATGTGATCATGCTCAAAAATGAACCTGAAATACTTAAGACGGTATTTGCTCCTACCAAAGACGCCCTTAAAGATAAAAGCCGGAAGCAGATTTTAGAGAATGTCCACAAGGTCCATAAGCTCTTAAGCCTGGACGGATTCTCTCAGAAGCAGCGTGGGGCCTTGAATTTTATCTCTAATACTAGTGACCATCACTTAAGGTATTTTCAAAACCCTTTTAGCGGGCATGAATTCACTGGACAGCAACCGGAAGCTCCGCCCTACCCGATGAAACTGGCCGACTTCACAGACTCACGTCCTGGCATCGGATATGGTGGTGGGTACATAGGCGGCGCCGCAAGCGGATTAGGCAGTGGTTCTGGCGGCGGAATCAATGGCGGCTATATTCAAGGCCAGGGAATGGGATTCTAAACCGAATCCCAATCTAACGCACCTTCTCAATCTTTCATTCTTGCCCCTGATGAATTAGACTACCAAGACTAATTTAAGGGGCATTTTTCATGGAATACAATTTCACCGAGATCGAACCGAAGTGGCAAAAATATTGGGACGAACACAAAACGTTCAAGACTGAATTAGACACCACCAAACCAAAGTACTACGTACTGGATATGTTCCCTTATCCTTCAGGTGCTGGTCTGCACGTCGGTCATCCGGAAGGTTACACAGCTACCGATATTATGGCCCGCTACAAGCGCATGAAAGGTTTAAATGTGCTTCACCCAATGGGCTGGGACTCATTCGGTTTACCAGCAGAAAACCATGCCATCAAAACCGGAACTCATCCGGATGTCACCACTCAAGAAAATATCGCAACCTTCAAACGCCAGTTAAAG
>JBEIEO010000209.1:0-5031 GCA_040382895.1 Halobacteriovoraceae bacterium | reverse complement strand
TACCGTTTCTCAAAAGGCGCTGGTCCGCCTTTTACTTCACCTAGTTCCCGCAGGTGTTTCATAAGTTCCCGGGTGGCCAGCGCATCACCAATCATATCTTCGGTAAACTCATCTCCGCGATGACCAAGAACTCTCGCCTCTTTTTTCAAGCAGCGATCGGCCAGTGGAATATCCGAGGTAATGCAGATATCAAAAGCTTCAATATTCTCGGCGATCCAGTTGTCCGCTTCATCAGGTCCCGCCGCTACGACCTGCATTTCAAACAATGGATGGAGAGGAATATGGATCGGTTTATTAGCAACGATGAAAACCTTCATCTGATACCGAAGAGCGACCTTATAAGTTTCTTCCTTAACCGGACACCCGTCAGCATCGATAAAAATTCTTAGCATGATCTATTTGCCACCAAAAAAAGATTTGATCCGTGCGATTAAGCCTTTCGGTTTAGCTTCCACCACTGCTGATGCAGCTGGTGCCTGAACAGGCTTATGCTGCTCTCTTGGACTTGCGTCTCGCGGTTTCTGCTCACGTGGTTTATGTTCACGCGGTCGTTGATCGCGAGGTCTATCGTCTCTAGGACGATCATCTCGATGTCGCTCATCCCGGCGCGGACCTCTCTGATCCCGGCGACCGTCGCGGCGTCCAGCGTCTCGCGGTGCTCGCTCATCGCGTTTCGGAGTTTCTTCTCTCTCAGGAGCAGTCACTCCTCTGAGTTTTGCAATTTCTTTGATAGAGCGATCGTCTTTACCAGGAATGGCAAAGGTTGAAGCATGACCACTCAAGCCCCGTCGACCAGTTCGACCGATGCGGTGAATGTAATCTGCTGGCTCGCGAGGCACATCGTAGTTCACCACGTGAGCAACATCGTCTACATCGATTCCTCTTCCCATCACATCAGTGGCGATAATTACGCGGAACTTACCCGCTTTAAAATCGGCTACCGCTTGCTCGCGAGCTTCCTGAGGAAGATCCGAGTGAATATAAGTCGCACTTTCAAAACCAGCGTTGGCCAATGATCGCCAGACCTGGTAAGCTCGCTCTTTTGCGTTCACAAACACAAACATGGTGCCCGGATCCTGCCGAAGAATTTTCAGAAGGTTTTGAAGTTTCTTTTCTTCCGGTACCCAGTAAAGTGTCTGCTCAATCTTTGGTGCCGTATCGGCCGTCTTTTTGATCGTGACTTCTTTTGGTTCTTTCATTGCTTTGCGTGCGAGCTTTTCAACGATCGGTGTATAGGTCGCTGAGAACATCAATGTCTGTCGTTCTTTAGGAATCTGCTCCGTGATGATGTCGATTTGTTTAGCAAATCCCATTTCGAGCATCCGGTCAGCTTCATCGAAGATCAGACATTGAATGAAATCCAACCAAACGTTTCCGCGCTCAAGGTGATCGCATAATCGTCCGGGTGTTGCCACGATGATATGGGGAGAAGCGGCCAGTGCTTCCTTTTCGACAGGAATGGATGCGCCTCCAATACAGACCGCGACTTTCATCCCATAAGCACCAGCGAATTGTTCGAAAACGGCACCGGTTTGCTGAGCAATTTCACGAGTGGGTGCCAGTGCGAGGATGTAAGTTCCGTTTTTACCTTTGAATTTTTCCACGGTGGGAATAACAAAACTCGCGGTTTTTCCACTCCCGGTTTGGGAAGAAACCAGCACATCGTGACCTTCCATTACGAGTGGAATAGTCATGGATTGCACCAAAGTAGGATTGCGATAGCTGGCCATTTCAATAAGTTGTAGCATTTCGGCCGAAAGATTGAGCTCGGACCAGGCCTTTGATTCTTGATTTTCCATGACTTACCCTAACACAAAAGTGGGAATAAATTAACGCTATCTTTTTGTGCATCTCAGTGCGAAAATTAATGAGTCATCGGAAAACAGTTCTGTTTTTTGTCTTTTTGTTCAGTTTTGTTCCCCAAATTTATGTACACCTATAACCAAAGGAATGGTCATGAAAGTTGATTCTCGTTCCCTCTGGCCCGCTGAAGTAGAAGTGTTAAAGGTTAAATTTTCTAAGAGTGCTGATTTGGGTATCGACTTTGCTAACGAGATTGATGCTTGGGCGAAAATGGAATTTAAATTTCGCAAGCAAATTAAACAACTTCGTCACAGCGGTGTGAGTTATCATGCGGTATCAGAAAGAGACGATCTCAAGACTCTAAGGTATGCGTTTCGCGAGAAGCTGGAAGAGTAAATCTATTTAGACTCGCAAGCCCTGTGAAAACAGGGCTTGTTTCTGCCCATCACACACACATTTTGGAATAAGATATTTGACCTCTTAAGAAGCAATCTATACATTGCGCCCAAATGAAATTATGTGGGGGTATTGTGAAAATCATTTTTTGGATGATGGCGTTTGTTATGATGGGGTCGGCTCATGCAACTGAAGTTTTCCGCAGTCAGGTTGCTCCTTCTTTTGAACTGGCTCTTTTGTATGTGAAGAAGAGCCCATTACCCCCTCCCCGCTTCGCTCATATCATGGCACTGGCCACCGAATGTGGTGAGCGAGCAACAAAACTCTATTCTTATCAAAAACCATTTACACTTGCCTTTCTTTTAACTCTTGAACATCTGGAACCGAAATGGCAGGGCATCGTTAACGAAGCATTTAAACGCCAGATCCTTCCCCTGGAGAATGCGGAGTACACCGCCAAACTCATCAATCGAATCGAGCAGAAATGGATTGCCCAGAAGAAAGAAGCTCTCGCGTATGCGTCGAAGCCCATGAATATCAATTCACGCGAAGATGGTCACTGGCGTCCAACTCCTCCTCTTCACGCACCAGCAGTACTTCCGTATTGGCATGAGATTCTGAAATTTGAAGGTGGTACTTTTGATCCTCTCACGAAAGGTTTAAATCCTCCTCACTTGATGTCTCCTACTTACTATGCTGAGCTCGATGAAGTGATGGAGATTGGAAACAAAGCAAACTTCAATCCTAGCATGGAAACTATCGCTAAATTCTGGGCAGCAGGTTCAGGAACCGTTACTCCACCGGGCATGTGGATGCAGGCAGCAATTAATGCTCTCGCACTCTCTTCTTATAATGATACTCAGAAGGTTTCTATCATGCGCGGATTAACTGTTGCGTTGAGTTTTGCCGGCGTCACTTGCTGGAAAGTGAAATACAAATTCAATACTTGGAGACCGATCAGTGCTATCCGCGATACGGGTCTTGATTTTAATTGGACTCCACGTCTGGATACTCCTCCGTTTCCTTCGTATGTCAGTGGCCACTCCACATTCAGTGCTGCTGCTGCGACTTTTCTGAACGCTTATGGATTGAACCTTCTTACCTTTAAAGATGAAACGGGTCAGAGCAAACGCTTCAGTAACGCCTGGAGCGCTGCTCTGGAAGCCGGAAAGAGCCGGATCTATGGTGGGATTCATTTTGAAGCTGATAACCGTGATGGTCTGGAACTCGGCAAGCGCGTGGCCTGCCAGACACTGAAACTTATGAACCGAAACTGTCTCCCTTAAACTGGTGACTGACCAAGATCATGTTAAATCGGGTCTCTGAGGTTTAGAATGTAAGCTGAGCAAGGAGCTTACTATGCTGAACAAAATTCTCTATTTCGTGACACAGAAATTAGAAAAAGTTCTTAAGAATGTGGGACAAAATCTGAATCAAAATCCCACTGATGAAGAAAAGAAACATGTGCATAAAGTTGGCGGCATCACAGAGAAGCCTTGGGAGAAAAAAACTCTCCACTCAACTGAGCCTAAGATCCATCCTCATGGAGCCTTAGGTGGAAAGAACAAAGACGCCGATTTTTTTAATCACCCCCGCAAAGATAATTCCAGCGGCCGACAGAACTCATGAAATCTGTCGGTTGTGAAATCGCAAGTAAATTGTCGGTAGAATAATCAGCGTCAATACCGTAGAAAATAAAATCCCTCCGATCACCACTGTCGCAAGCGGACGCTGCACTTCCGAGCCCAAACCGGTGTTTACCGCCATCGGAATAAAACCGATGGACGCCACCAAAGCGGTCATCACAACAGGACGCAGCCGCGAGAGAGTGCCTTGCAGAACCACTTCTTTGAGATCTGAGGTTTTCTCTTTGAGTTGATTAAAAATTGTTAGCAACACAATTCCATTTAACAGAGCAATACCAATCAGGGCGATAAATCCAACGGCAGCTGAAAGACTTAAATGAATATCTCTGAGGAATAAAGCAAAGAGACCACCACTGGCCGCAAAAGGAACACAGAGGAAGATGATCAAGGCGTCCCGGATCGAATGGAACTCTCTCCATAGGATAAAAATAATAAGAAAAAGCGTTAGGGGGATGATGAGCAGTAAGCGATTTTTGGCACGCTCCAAATTATTAAATTGGCCTCCCATTGTTACCACGTGGTCTGGCCTGACAGGATTTTCTTCCACCACTTTTTTCACGTCACTCACAAAACTCAAAGTATCTCGATCAGCAATATTTAACGAGAGAGCAGCGTAACGACGGCCCCAGTTACGGGCAATGGTGGTCACCTGATCTTTGATCTCAATGTTAGCTAGTCTCTCCAATGGAACCACTCCCCCTTCCGGTAAAACGATGGGAAGTTTTTTTATCTCTTCCAGATCATCTCGTTTTTCTTCCGAGAGGTGCATGACGATAGGAAGCTTTTTTGTTCCTTGTGTCCAATGACCAATCCGCACCCCTTGCATGAACGCCGTGATGTTCTGGTTAAAAGTCTCAAGTGGAATGCCAAGTTTTGATAGTTCAGAAAAACGTGGAGAAATGTCCACTACCTTACTGCGACGAAGGGCCGTCAGCGGATCCATCTCAGCTCCTTCAAGCCCCTGAATCTTTTCAACCTTTGCAGCGTAGTTATCGATAGCATCTACAAGGTAAGAGAGATCAGGCCCCATCACGCGCAAAGAGACGTCGGCTCTTGAGCCTTCCAGCATTTCATTAAAACGCATTTCAATCGGCTGAGTAGAACTGAATTCTTCTTCGAAGTTTAGTTCCTCAGCTGCTGACTTCATCTTCTGAAAAAGTTCTTCCTTGGATTTCACTGTCCATTG
>JBEIEO010000208.1:0-5037 GCA_040382895.1 Halobacteriovoraceae bacterium | reverse complement strand
ATCTATAAAGCAGTTGAGACTGAACCAACAGTTGCTCTTAATCTGATCACAAAACTAAGTCGGGAGATGGGATCAGCCGAAGCTCGCACAGCTGCCATGGCCCAGAAAAATGTCCGCGAAAGACTAGCTGAACTCATCTTAATGCTTAAGAAAACTTACGGCATTCAGGAAGGGAAACGCTGGAAACTTGATATCAAACTCACTCGCGAAGAGATTGCTTCGATGGTGGGAACCGCCAATGAAACGGTGATCCGCTTTATTTCTGAGTTCAAAGATGAAGGTCTGATTGAGCAGGAAGGTAAGACGATCTTTGTTACGGACGAAAAAAGGCTCATTGAATTCGCTAATCTTAATTTATAGTCATCGAATTTCATGACATAGGACATATTTGATCCGGGTCGCTTGGGCTATTCTTCTTGTATGAAGAAGAAAATCAACAGATTAAATGAAAGCGAACTCTCCCTCCTCAAGTCCAAACATCAGGTGCTATCATTTTCAAGCGACTTTGATCTGGTCTATGAGAAACAAGTTCCCAATGCAGGCGTAGCAGTCGTTGATGGTGAGGTAGAACTCACAAGAAAGTCTCGTGTGCTGGAAACCGTCGGAAATGGCACCATCCTGGGTGTTCAGCAACTTATGAATCAAGAGCCGGTTAAAGTCGGTGCCAAGGTCAAAAAAAATTCAAAAGTTATCCTTCTGGGGAGATCCGATATTGAGGATGCCCTGAACGATAAAGCATCTGGACTTTCTCCTCTGATGACGAAGATAATTGAGGGAGATGAAAAACTCTAGATTCAAAAAAGTCCATGTCTACAAAGCCGGAGGTTATCCGGAACCCTTTTCCCGTCACAAATTACATCGATCACTCAAGCGCGCAGGGCTTCCTCACAAAGAATGTGAATATATTTCCGATAAAATCTCACGGGAAGTTCATGAAGGACAGAAAACCCGCGATATTTACCGCAAGGCCCTGAAGCTCATTAATGAAAGCTCCCATGTCGCCGCGATCCACTACTCCCTGAAGCGCGCCATTTTTGATCTCGGTCCAAGTGGTCATCATTTCGAAACTTTTGTCGCCCGCTACTTTGAAGAAATGGGATATGAAACGAAAACTTGCCAGACGATTCCCGGTCAGTGGGTGAACCATGAAGTTGATGTGGTCGCCACCCGTCCGGGTAAGAAATATTTTATAGAGTGTAAATTCCACAATCACGTAGGTATAAAAAATGATATTAAGATTGCTCTCTACGTCAAAGCACGTTGGGATGATTTAAAGAATGGCCCGGAGGGTAAAACTCTAACGGGTTTTCATCTGGCCAGTAACACCACCTTCACCAAAGATGCTTTGGCTTATGCCAAAGGCACAGGCCTCAACCTACTGGGAGTAAATGCCCCCGAAGAGTGCTCGTTTCTGGATCAGATCAAAAACTTAAATCTTTATCCGATCACAAGCCTTAAGCGTCTTACCAAAATGATAAAACTCCAGTTATTAGAGAAAAACATCGTATTGGCAAAAGAGTTACGTGAACACCGCACACTCCTCATGCGACTTGGGATGACGGAAGTGGACTTCGAACAATTAATGCTAGAACTTGATCAGCTACTAAAGAGGAAACTATGAAACTGACATTCTGGGGGGCTACTGAAGGTGTCACCGGTTCCATGACCTTTGTGGATCTACCTCAGGGGCGTATCATGATTGATTGCGGGATGAAGCAAGGAGAAGTTGAGGGAAAAGAGGCTAAAGAAATTTCGCTGCCTTTTCCGATTGACTCCATAGATGCTGTTGTTATCACCCACGCGCACTTTGATCACTCTGGTTATCTGCCAAAACTCGTGAAAGATGGTTTTAAAGGTAAGATCCACACCACTCCTGTCACCGCGAAACTCATGAAAGTCATTCTCACTGACAGTGCTGGTCTCAATGACGATGAATTTTATACGGAAGCGAATGTAACACAGACTCTGAATCAAATCGTTATCCACGATTGGAATAATATTTTTGAGCTAGCTGGCGCCAGAATCCGATTTCACTCGGCAGGCCACATCCTGGGTGCCTCCACAGTCGAGATCATGTCTGAGCAAAAGAAAATTATTTTTTCCGGGGATCTGGGACGCCATAATGATCCGCTCATTCCAGCTCCAGACCCGGCCCCCGCAGCTGATCTTGTGGTCATGGAATCAACTTACGGAGGAAAGCTTCGTCAGGGTGACATGGAAAAAGAGTTACATTCTTTTCTCATGACCGTCTCAAGAGAAAAGCGCGTAGGCATCATCGCAAGTTTTGCGGTGGCAAGAGGTCAGATGCTCTTAACTCTGATTCATGATTTTTTCCAACGGTATCCGGAAGATAAGGTTCGGGTGGTCTTTGACTCACCCATGATGGAAAAGGCCAATCTCATTTATCAGAAATACTCTCATCTCACTCACTCTGCGAATTCAGTCTTCGAAGCCCTCTCACAATTTGAGTGCATCGACACCCAGGGAGAATGGGATTCGCTTCGCCGAAAAGAAGGGCCTCTCATTATTGTAAGCTCCAGTGGTATGCTCAACGGCGGAAGAATTCTGCGGCATCTGGAAAACTGGCAGGATGACGAGAAGGCCATTCTTTTTCTTCCGGGCTATCAAGCCGAGGGGACTCCTGGTCGCAGAATGCTGGAAGGACAAAGGCAACTTGTGAACAAACAAGGTCAAACCGTGTGGTGGTCAGGAGAAGTCTGGGGCTCAGAAGCTTTTTCTTCCCATGCAGATCAGGGTGAATTGATCCAGTGGCTTTCACTAAATCCGAAAACTAAAATCTGCCTGATTCATGGTGAAACAGAAGCTAAGTTGAAATTCAAAGACAAACTTTCCTCCGAGGGTCATGAGGTCCTTATTCCTGCAGCAGGCTCGACCCTGATTCTGGAATAACGCTCCAAGGTACTAACATTACTCGCGGGCATTGACATCTTTTACATCAGTCGCATCTTATGGGTTATGAGGTTTCTATGAAGCTAACGCTGATACGCACTTTATTATCTCAAAAGCCCACGCCCCAGAGTATTCTCTTGGGTCTGACGAGTTATCTGATTCTTCTGATTATTTTTGTGATCAATCATCATGGACTCTCGGCCAATGGAGACATTGTTTACAATCAGGGCGAATACTGGCGAGCTTTCACCACCACTCTTATGCACGCGGATTTTATTCACCTCGGGCACAATACGATTTTTTTTGTCGTGTTTGCCGTGCTTTTGAACAACTACTTTGGGTTCTGGGTCTTTCCGTTTTTTAGTTTGCTCATGGGTGGGATCATCAATCTTATTGCGCTTAAAGTATATGATCCCCACATCTATCTGATAGGAATTTCCGGTGTGATTTATTTTATGGCAGCATTCTGGATGACGATGTTTATTGCGCTGGAGCGGCAGATGAAGGTCCATAAGCGCATCATCATCGCTCTGGGTGTATCACTGATTCTTTTCTGGCCTGATGCCATAGAAGAAAAAGTCAGCTATCTTGCCCACGCTCTGGGTTTTGCCTTCGGAATTCCAGGGGCCCTAGCTTACTTTCAGCTGCAAAAACGCCAGCTTCGCTCGCATGAGGTGTGGCAGGAAAAAGTGGAATTCGTGGACCATGCCCTGGATGAAATCGCGCTGGCCTATCCGAAAGAATACGACGCAACTGACCCCGAAAATTATCATTTTCATTGATGCTCTAATCGTTATAGCATCATCTAATGACAAAATTTTTCACTCTCCTATTGTACCTCATTTCTTTTTCCGCGGCGGCCGAAAGACTGGAAATTATCAAGCTCGGTCACCCCACTCTGCGCGCCACCGCCCAGGAAGTAGATCTAAATTCACTCAATGATCCTGCCTTCCAAAAACTTATCGACGATATGATCAGCACCATGAGTGAAGCTGGTGGTGTGGGTCTGGCGGCCCCGCAAGTGAATCAATCATTAAGAATTTTTGTGATGAAATCCTGGCCGGGAGTTCCTCTGACTGTGGTGATCAATCCTAAGGTTGAATATATCCAGGAAGCTGGCGTGAAAGATTCCACCGAAGGTTGTCTCTCCATTCCAGGTCGCTCACTTAAAGTGAAGCGCTATAAAAAAATTCACATTAGTTACTTCGACCGCAAGGGTGAGTACATCACAAAAGAACTCACCGGTTTCGGCGCTATCATCGCCCAGCACGAGTACGATCACCTCAATGGTGTTCTGATTGTAGATCTCATCGAAGAGATGATGAGCGAACTCAATTTCGAAGAGTATTTCAACTCCCCATTGATGTAAGAAAGAAAAGGTTCCAAGCTGGTTTCAGACTTCTAGTGCAACTTTAATTATAGAAGACCTCGATTGGTGACTTGTAGTCAAGCACCTTCCGGGGTCTTTTGTTTATCAGACTTTCTATTTTTCCCAAATCAACATCTTTTAAATCGGTATCTCGCTTAATGTACTGTCTTAGCAATCCAATCACATTCTCAACTGAGCCTCATTGATGAGGTTTGTGTGGGTCACAGTAGAAGCATTGATAGCTCAGTGGATTTTTCCATCTAAATTCCCCACCGTTATCATTCGTAATGGTATGAACTTTTCGACCTGCACTTGTAACCAGTTTTTCAGTCAGCTTCGCAACTTCCTCAGCTTTGTGAGAATGAAGTTGTGCGATTTTGATGAGCCTTGATTTTCTTTCGAGACAAACTAATAAAAAGCCACGATTCTTCGTGTACATCGTGTCTCGTTCCCAATCACCAAAGCGAGAACGATGATCTACCACCTTGGGGCGATGTTTTATGCCAATCATCCAGGAAGGGCGAGCCATTAGTTGGCGATATCTGCCGTATCCTCTTCGTTTGTAGAATTTGAGTTTGTTCGCATGCTCAGGATTCTTTCGAAGGAAGCGATAAATCGTTTCATGTGACATAGAAACTAATTTTTCTTTTCTGAACCTACCCACGATAATTTGTGGACTCCATCCAAGACGTAATTTTTGAATGATCTCTGTCTTGATTTGGGCACATATGATTGGTTTACGGATCCGAAGCTTAGAT
>JBEIEO010000207.1:0-5069 GCA_040382895.1 Halobacteriovoraceae bacterium | reverse complement strand
GGCTCAACCACTTATACCTGGTCCATCGTCGCTCAAAACACAAACAGTTCAACCAACTCCTCTATCCGATTAAGGATTGGAACTACGAATATTGCATCCATAACTGTTCCAGCTAATACCTTGACTCCTACCCGATACAATGTTTCAGTCTCTAATGCATCAGTGACAGCAAGTGGCAACTGGACACTCCGGGCCGAGAACGGAATGCCTACAGTATTCTCTTCAAAAATTAGTGTGCGCCAAACGAATGCGAATAAAACACTCATTCTCATCCCACTAACCTCCATCAATGAGACTGCAGGGTTGACCATCTCTAACACCACCATGGGTGCACCTGACCAGCAACGTTTTGTACCCTATAATTTTGTCCGGAGTAAATTTTCGAAAATTGATACGGCCATTCTCCACATCTCAGGCAGGAAAGTTGCAGGGAATATGTGCGGTCAACTTTGGAATAAAACAACCAACACGACAATTACCACAACCGAAACCTGCATCACTAACACTTCTGAAACGACGGCCAGTGCAACAGTTAACGTACCATCGCTTCCAGCGACAGGAGAGCTTGAATTCCGCGCCAGGTCCACCACTGGCACAGCGGTCGTCTTCAAGGCTGCACTCATCTTAAGAATCGTCGGGATCGAGGATGTTGTTGCGATTCAGAAGGTAGCAGGGATGAGCAGTAATATTTCAAGCTCTTCAAATCTAGTCGAATTCAGGACAGTTAGCTCCACGGGGGACTTTGGTACGGCTTTTGTAAATCAATACCTAAGGTGTCAAGGCCGGGCAGCCGCCGCAGGATCTGCCACACTATCACTAAGGGATCATGCTTTAAACAACACAGGGACAACAGGTTCCACGGCCATCACAGCATCTAATATCTCTTTTACCAATCAGCTAACCTTTACATCTGTTGAAGCAGGCCCTCTTGCCACTACGAATGGGAACAATCTCTTTATGAACATAAACTGGACTTCTGGAACCTTCGAAACAAGCCACTGCCTCTTAGAGACTGAAGCAGTCTACTAGACTCCTGCCAACTTTTCTTGGCACTTTCCCATAAATAGTTTTTAATTTTCTAAAAAATTACCTTCAACTAGCACTTCAATCTTTCCGATTGGTTACCGACGGCATGTCTCAAGGTGGAGGCATGTTTTAACTATTTTCAAGGATGACGAGTATGACTGGCTAATGCGTTTAAACACCAACGTGTCTGCTTTGAGAGCACAACGCTCGATGAGTGAACACTCAAGACAAATCGAAAGTGCTTCGGGGAAAATCTCCTCAGGCAGTCGTGTGCGCAGTGCTGCTGACGATGCAGCATCATTAGCTATCGGATCAAAATTAAAATCTAACATTCGCTCTCAATCACAGGCCATTCGAAATGCCAATGATGCAATCTCACAGTTTCAGGTCGCAGAAGGCGCCATGAATGAAATCAGTGGTATGTTGGGAAGATTAAGAGAGCTTTCAGTTCAGGCCTCTAACGGAACCTACGGTGAATCTGAGCGCGGAATGATCAACGAAGAATACATGTCAGTCAGAAGAGAAATTGAAAGAATCGCCCGCGCAACAAAGTTCAATGGTGTCAACATCCTTCGCAATGAGAGTGGAACCTCTCAGGATTTCATGGTGGGAATTAACAACGACGCTGACTCTAAACTAAGCATTGGCGCCACCGATCTTGTGGTCACTGAATTTAGTCTCGGCCTTGTTGATTCAAACATTATGAGTGCAGAAGAAGCTCGGATCAATCTTGGACACATCGATGAAGCCATCACTCGCTTGTCAGAAAAACGTGCAACAGCAGGTGCCTTCCACGCTCGCCTTAACTCATCCATCGCGAACCTCGAAACCCGTAACGTGAATGAATCCGACGCTAATTCACGAGTGATGGATGCTGATATGGCCTACGAAACTTCAGAGAAGATACGCTCGGAAGGAAAACTCATGGCAGCAACAGCTGTGATGGGTCAGGCCAATCAATTCTCTGCCATGGCACTCAAGCTACTTAAAGACTAATTCTGAAATAATCCCAGTTTTTTCATCACAAATATAAAAACAGTAAATCCAATCACCATCATCATAAATTTTTTATAATTGGTAATGAGTTTTACATAATCATCCTGTGCCAGATCTCCCTGAATATTATGCTGATCCAGGATAGCGATCACTCGCTCTACCCGATTATCGGCGATCACGAAGACATCACCATTTTTGGTATGGATCGAGATCGCCTTTTTAGGATGCAAGAGTTTATAGGTCTTCACGTCCTGATAGGAAACCGCTTTGTTAAAAAATGGTAAGCCACGATTGAAGACAAATCCCTTCTCATGAAATTTCACTCCACGTATCACACCGTAGTAGATGGCCGGGATGATAATGATCATGAAGAAAGTAATAAACTCAGCCGGATAACGATAGTGATAGTTGATGACATCCAGGATTTTAAAACGTCCCTCGAGTTGAAAATTCTCGTAGGTAAACGTATCCAGATAAAAATCATTAAAGAAGAAAACCACGATCGCAAGGATCGCCAATCGAAACAAATTCAGCATCGACGTCTTATAAAGCTTTTTACCCAACATTAGAAATCCTCATTCGCTGGCACAATACCCTGGGCGTATCGAACAAGATCGATCACTTCCCGAGCGCACCCTTTCCCACTTTCACGAACAGTGATGTAGTCACAAATCTCTTTAACTTCCTCGCAAGTATTGGGAACAGTCGCTGAGAAACCAGCTTTTCTTAAAAGAGGCATATCAAAAAGCTCATCACCCATATAAAGAACCTCTTCTGATCTGACTTTGTATCGTTCTAACAGATCCAGAAATGCCGAGCGCTTGTCTTCTTTGCCGGCATAACAAAAGTCGAGACCTAATTGCTCGGTTCTTTTTGTTACGGAGACAGAATTTCCACCCGTAATAACCCCCACTTTTAATCCTGCCTTCATCAGCACTTTCATGCCGTAGCCATCATAAATATTGAAAGTGCGGTTAAATCCAACTTCTTCCGAAGCCCACCACACGTGAGCATCTGTGAGGATACCGTCTAAATCGAAACAAACAACTTTGATTTTTTTTAACTTAGCTTCGTGTTTTTTTGCTGCATCTCTTAAATTCATTCTTCCACCGCACGTCTGATTTTTAATAATTTTTCTACGATCCCTTTCACACTATCAAGCGGAAGAGCTGTCGCTGCATCTGAGAGTGCTTTATCCGGATTGGGGTGACACTCCATAAAGATGCCATCCGCGCCTGCTGCTACTGCTGCTTTGGCAAGAACCAGAATCTGTTCACGCTTTCCACCAGTCGCAGTACCCAGACCACCCGGACGTTGTACACGGTGAGTGGCATCGTGAATGGCACGCACTCCAAAGGATTTCATAATTTGAAACGAGGCCATATCCACTACCAGGTTATTATAACCAAACGATGAACCACGCTCAGTCAGAATAATTTTTTCTTTCGGCAGAAAGTGTGATGCTTTATCAACAATGTTCTTCGTTTCTTCAGGTGAAAGAAACTGACCCTTCTTCACTTTCAATTCACGGTTATATTTCTTACAAGCTTCTGCGCCCGCAAAGATCATGTCTGTTTGACGACACAAAAAAGCTGGTACTTGCAGAACACTTACTGCTTGAGCGACTGGTTCAGCCTGATCTGGAGTATGAAAATCCGTCAGTGTCGGAAGACCATATTCTTTATTGATCATAGAAAGAATCTTGAGACCCTCATCAATTCCTGGTCCACGATAAGAGGTAAAAGAGGAGCGGTTGGCCTTATCATAACTACCTTTGAAGTGCAGGGTAATTTCGTTTTTAAACGGCTCAAGATCTTTGAGCAATCGCTCTGCAATCTGACGGGCGAGATCGGCACTTTCGATGACACAAGGTCCGATATAGAAATCCATCTTTTTCATAGGTGTATCCTTTTAGAGTTTCCCACTGGCCTTCACAAACGAGGCAAACAGCGGATGCGGATTAAATGGTCGGGATTTAAATTCCGGATGATACTGACAGGCGATGAAATAAGGATGATCCTTCATTTCAATCACTTCCACCAAGTTCAACTTTGGATTAATGCCAGAAACAACTAAGCCTTTTTCAGTTAATTTTGAAACATATTCGTTATTTACTTCCAGACGGTGACGGTGTCTCTCAGTGATCTTGGTTTGGCCATAAATCTTGTAGGCCAGAGAACCTTCTGTTAGTTCACAATCATAAGCTCCCAGTCGCATGCTTCCGCCTTTGGCACCATCCTTGGTCTGACCTTGCATGTAGTGGACGACCATGTCACCTTTGTCGGTAAATTCCATGGATGTGGCATTTTTGATTCCTACCACATTTCTTGCAAATTCAATGATGGATAGCTGAAGCCCGAGGCAAATGCCAAAGAAGGGCTTTTTATTTTCTCGCGCGTATTGGATAGCTTTAATTTTTCCCTCTGTTCCACGAGCACCAAAACCTCCAGGAACCAGAATCCCTTCAACTTTATCCAGAAGTTCTGTGTTGGCACCTTTCTCCAGGTCCTCAGCATCGATGTAAGTGAGATTTAATTTGACCTGATTCTCAATCGCCGCATGTCGAAGAGCTTCATCTAACGATTTATAGGACTCAATCAGGTCTGTGTATTTTCCAACCACTCCGATATTTACCACTTTTAGCGGGTTCTCAGCGTTGTAGATCACTTTTTTGATTTCATCCATCTTCGGTTCAACGGCCCAGATGCCGAGCAATTCACAGATGCGCTTATCAAGCCCCTGATCATGAAATGAACGGGGAACTTTATAGATGAGATCCAGATCAATAGACTGGAAGACATTCTGTTTAGGGACGTTACAGAACAGAGAAATTTTATCGATGATGGAAGAATCGATTTCCCGATCCGCACGACAAATAATAATTTGAGGGAAAAGACCAATACCCCGGAGTTCTTTCACTGAGTGCTGAGCCGGCTTTGACTTTAACTCTCCAGCAGCTGCGTTGTAAGGAATGAGAACCAAGTGAACGAAAAGCACATTTTCCGTTCCCACATCGAGAGCAAACTGGCTGATGGCCTCAATGAATG
>JBEIEO010000206.1:0-5073 GCA_040382895.1 Halobacteriovoraceae bacterium | reverse complement strand
TTAAGGTCCATAATGGTCTTAACTAACAAGGGAGACTTCATGAGCCATGCAACTATCTGGATTGACCATCAAACTGCCCATATATTCGAATTCAATGCAGAAGGCATTAAAGAAAAAATAATTATGAATGGCCATCATGGCAAAATGGATAAGGAACATCAAAAGAAGTTCTACCATGAAGTTGCCGTAACTTTAGGTCAGGCAAAAGAGATCTTCGTCGTTGGGCCTGGAACTGCTAAAGAAGAGTTTAAGAATCATTTTGAATCTCATCACCATGGTTTGCAAAAAGCAATTGTTGGTGTTGAACCCATGAAGGATCACCCACTCCAGTCTGAAATAATTGCGGCATCTCGTAAGTTTTTCAGCAAATATTACAGCTGGGCGGGTGTTTGAAAAGGTTCCAGCACACTTTTACGTAAACGCTGCGTAAGTAAAAGTGTGCTGGAACCTTACTTACCTTACTCTCTGAACCAGCAAACTGGTCGAGGAGATTCTTTCCATCCTGCGAGCATCGTATCCAAACGACACTGCACCGGTGGATATCCGTAGTTCGTGCGAGGAGCGATTCGCTCATCACAGCGCTCTACTTTCGGTGGCTCTTCACCAGTGACCTGAGCAAATATCCCTGTCAGAACTTTCGCCCCTTCCATAAACGAGTACTCATCCATCCCGAGCTGACGAGCACACCCAAGGCCTGTGTAATAATCGGCCTGACCTTCAGTGGAAGACCAGCCTCCACGAGATTTAAACGGAGCTCCTCCCTTAAAATGTCCAAGTTCATGACATAAAAGCAGTCGGAAAGCGTCTCCATTCATCTTGGGATGGTTGAGCATGCCACCCATGATAGAGATAACAACTTTCTTATCCTGCCGGATGATCTCGGCGTTGACACGCGGATTGAGAGTTTCCAACTGGATGATAAGATCATGTTCCGGAGCGAGGATGCTTGCATAAATATCTTCAAAACTCCTCGCCTCGTACTCTAGCAGCGCTACTTCTTTTCTTAAATCTTCTTTAATCACTTGGGAATCTGGCAGACATAGTCCAAATCCCCTTGGGCTGTTGAGGAGGAGGATAAGAAGAAGTGCTTTCATCGACGGCCTTCAAGATCAATGATTGTATTCACTGATTTTCCGTCCATTGTTCTTACGTGAAGAAGTGGTTGCTTCATTTTCAACCCGCTGAAATCAAACTTCACCGGGTAAGAGACCGGAATGCCTTTCATCGGGCAGAAGCCAGAAACTTGTTTCATCACTGGAAGGACTGAAAGAGTGTCATTTTTATTGCTCACAACTTTTACAGTCTCTAGTTCCATACAAGGGCTATAGCGCCAGCCGTGAAGCACGAACTGATCATTACCTTTTGATTCGACCCATTCAATAGCGGCGTAGATGTTTTCATCCACAGCTGAAGAAGTGGCTTCTTTCACGATCATTTTATCGGCCAGGGCATACCGGGTATTCTGGTTCACGTTAATTTTATAATCGCCACCCTGAAGATTTCCAACCGAAATGACTTCCTTGAAGGGAACCATCATCTGCGGGCAGAAGCGAGAGCCTTTGGTGCGATCATCTGGAGCGAGTGCCAGAACTTTTATGTCAATGACATCGTCGACGACTTTAACTTGCACCTTGTTACGGGAATAACATGGATTAGGAAAAGTGCCTGTGACAACCAGCTCGACCGCGTCGTTGCTGTCAAATCCATCTGGCACATAAAGGTGTTCTACTGGTGAAATAATCACTTCTGGAGCGGCCAAAGCCACTTGAGATAACAGTAGAGTCGTCGCGAGAAATTTCATATATCCCTCCTTAATGAGATGGCTTGAATATAGATCTCCTGGGCCTGAGATGAACCTGACTAATATCATAAAACTTCAAAATACTGATCAACTTCAGTCTGTTTCGCCGGCGGTAGTGTTTGGTCATCACATAACAAAGGATTTTTATGAAACGTCTCTTGATTGCTATTCTTCCACTCTCTTTCGGCCTAAGCGCATTCGCTGGTCCGGGTACAGTGACGGCTCCGGTTTATCATATGTTTATCCCAAAAGGATTTGATAACAATGACAACGTAGAAGTAGTGGTGACTGGTAAATTTGCTAATACTTGTTATTCCCGAAACAAAGTAGAGGTCAAAGTTAATCAGGATCAGATTGATGTTCGCGTGACTGCTCTTTATAACCAGGACCAGAGAAACTGCGAAAAAGTAGGAGTACTTTTCCTTGAAAACGTGACAATCGGTTCTCTTCAAGCCGGCAGCTATAAGATCAACGTCAATGGTACCCTAAAGGATACTATCGCAGTTGAAGAGTCACGCTCTAACAGCGTTGATGATCACCTTTACGCTCAGGTGGATTACGTTGAATTGGGCTTTACTGGTGGTGTAAACGGAGATGTGTTCCTGGTTGGGCGTGCTCCGGAATGTCTTGAGTTCGATAAACTTGAAATGCTTAATAACGGCAAAGATACTCTGTCCGTTCTTCCGATCATGAAAAAAGTCAGTGAAGACTGCTCTGGTCGACGAGCACAGTTTACTATCCCTGTGCGCTTTGAACCAAATGCTTTCGACTTCAACCAGATCCTTTTGTTCGTAAGGACTATGGATGGAAAATCAGTTCATGCATTGGTTGAAAAACTCTAGGTTCCAGCACACTTTTACGTAAGCAATGCGTAAGGAAGTTTGAGTTTTCAGTTTTGGTAAAAGCCTGCTACTATTAACGCATGATCTCATTGATCCTGATGTTAATAGTAGCGCCTCTCTTAGCGAAGCCATGTGCTCCAAATGAATTATTCATTAGGGCCCAAAAGATACAAAGCTACGAAAAGAATGATGGTACTGAAGTATCATCCCATCAAAGATCCGCACATTGTCGTACCATTTTTGAGCGTGCTTCTTACTTTCAAGATTCTACAAAGCAGAAATTTCCAAACCTAAATACCAGATTTAAGAAATGGAATCCGAAAGAGAAGAGAATTGTAGAAGAGTCTTTTGCTCTGATCCCGGCCTGGCTTCAAGAGTACAAGTTGACTGAGATTCTGCGAGGTGACAAAGGTGGGCATCCTTTAAACCCAGCAGCAAGTGCACCTTTAACTAAAAGCTTGATCATCTTTGATAGTTTTTTCTCATCAATTGATAAACGCGCGATAATCATCCACGAAATGGCACACATAGCACTGTTAAACCTCGACCCCCAACTTACCTTCGAGTTCTCGGTTGCTTCAGGGTGGACTCTAGATGAAACAAGTTTAAGGCCAGTTCCACCGAAGAATCCTCTCTTGCCGGATTCCACCATATCGATCAACGAAGACCTTGCAAACCACATCGAAATCTATCACACTAACCCAAATAGAGTCCTCGTAAATAATCCCGTTTCTTTTTCGATTATTCAGAAGATTGTCGAGACAAAGGAGAAGCAGCCATGAGAGCTCTTATGTTTTTTCTTTTATTGTTGATCGGTTGTAGTACTGGCAGCAAAGAGTCTTATCCACAGCTTGATGAGTTTGATAAGATCACCTCGATAAGAAAATCGAATAGTCCGAAAGATTTAGAAAAATTTTTCGGGATACCCGAAAAGATAGAAGATACCCCTTCGACCCGACTCTATTCCTTTCCGCAGAAATCTAACCAGCGTCCGATTCGAGTTTTCGTAAGCAAAACAACAAACAAAATCACCACCATCGCCCTAAATTATTGGGTTGATTTCGACGCTTATGAACAGCTTAAACAGAGATTCAAAGGTTACCGATGGATTGAAACATCTGTTAGTTCGAATGCAGTTGATGTAGTCGAGGAGCTAAAAGAAGTCAGTTTACCGGAACAAGGTATAAGCTTCCAGTACGACAACCAAGACCCGCTCCGAAGGCCGATGTGGATTTTTTTTAAATGAGTATGTATGACCGCTGATGAAATTACTTTCGATAAGATCGAAACCATTGTTAAAAACGTCATAGGAAAAAAGGCGACATTTTGCTTGCTTCTAGGCTCAGCCGCGACACCAAGGTTTACCTCTGACAGTGATATTGACTTAGCTGTCTTCTGGGAAAAAGATTTCAACTCTACGGAAGTTTCCATGAAAATAAAGCAAGATCTTGAACATCGTTTGAGCCGGGAAGTAGATCTTATTGGATTGAATGATATAGACGTTATATTTGGGATTCAGGTTTTAGAAACTGGTCGACCACTTTTTATCAATGACGACGGGATCTTCCTCAAATGGAAATCAGAACAACTTTCAAGATATCCTGATTTCAAAGCTTCCCGGGCAATCATCGAAAAGAACATTTTAAATAGGAAAAAATATGTCTGAAATCGACGTTGTATTTTCAAAAATCAATGTTATCAAAAACTGTTTGATGGCGATCGAAAAAGCAACGACTCAGCTTGCAGATATGGAGTTTAAACTTTCAGTCTATGAATTAAACCTTCAGAGGGCCATCAGGCATCTATTGACCTCGCAAACCTGATTATATCAAAAGAAGGTTTAGGGCTGCCCACGACTTACCGCCAGTCTTTCGAGATTCTTCTTAAACATTCTGTTATCGATAAAGAGTTGAGTCAAAAGCTCTGTGCCATGGTTGGTTTCAGAAATATCTCTGTGCATGACTATCAAGAGATCAAACCTGCGATCGTGCAATCAATCGTTAAGAACCATCTTAAGGATTTCGAAGAATTCTATGCTCTAGCCTTGGAGCGAGCAAGAACCTGGAACTAAAAGCAGGCTCCTCAGACCACAAGAAGATTCCCTTTAAAGCCTTCCAGAACTGCTGAGGCCACTGAGCCAATCAGCAATTTTTCCATGCTGCTCTTATGGCTGCGCTGGAGAACGGCGAGGTTCACTTTATCGTCCTGCAGAACCTCCACTAGATGATCACCCAGATTCAACTCGTGAGTCTTGATGACTTTGATCTCCGCTTTCGTTTCTTTACAGGCCTGACGGATCTTCATCTCCGCCTTGTTTCTTAACTGTTCTGTTTCTTCCTGCATGGAATGCAGAAGTTGCGAAGAATAGTCTGTATTTTGCCCATCGTAGAGGCCGGGGAACTGATGAAACAAGGAGATCATTTCCAGTTC
>JBEIEO010000205.1:0-5084 GCA_040382895.1 Halobacteriovoraceae bacterium | reverse complement strand
GATCAGCGCTATATCGCCCAGACACCTTACACCTTGAACTTCGATCACATCCAAGCCTGTGTGGCGATGCTCAAAGGCACCAACGACTTTAAAAACTTCTGGTCCATCGGTGGCCTTTCAAACACCACCTTTCGTGAAATCCTGGAGTGCGACCTCACCCTCATCGAACCGGATGAGCTCTTTGAAGGCACTTTATTCACAGCTGGCGAGGTTTCATCTTGCTGGCAGTTTCGCATCGTGGGCAAAGGCTTTTTAAAGCACATGGTCCGCCACCTGGTGGGTGCTTTGTGGATGGTGGGCAATGGCCGCCTTTCGGTTAAAGATTTCTCAGAGCTTCTCCATGGTGAGCAAAAAGAGCAGCGTCCCTGGAAAAAAGCCGATCCGCGAGGACTCTATCTTCTGAAAGTTAATTACGAACCCGACACTCTTTAGGTATTCTCATTCATTATGAGTCGATTGAATTTTAAACTTGAAGCCACGGCCTCGGGATCACGCGCACGCGCCGCCACCTTCACCACTCTTCACGGCCAGGTGCAGACGCCGATCTTTATGCCGGTCGGGACTCAAGCGACAGTGAAAAACCAAACTGTCGAATCACTAAAAGTTGCTGGCTCGAATGTCCTCCTCGCTAATACTTATCACCTCCTTCTTCGCCCAGGCGCAGAAGTGATGAGAAAGTTCAGTGGCATCCACAAATTCATGAACTGGGATCGGCCTGTCCTCACCGACTCCGGTGGGTTTCAGATTTTCTCCCTTTCTCATCATCGAGAGATGAATGAAAAAGGTGCGCGCTTTTTAAGCTACGTCGACAACCGCCCGATCCTGCTCACTCCAGAGCTTTCCATCGACATGCAAAAGGCCATCAACTCTGACATCATGATGGTACTCGATCAATGTATCGAATCCAATGCTAACCACAAAGATGCAAAGGCCGCCATGGAGCTCACCCATCGATGGGCCAAGCGAAGCCTTGAGGCCCGCGGTGATTCTCGGCAAAGCATGTTCGGGATTGTTCAGGGTGCCTGTCATGAGGATCTTCGAAAACAAAGTGCGGATGTGCTGATCAATCTTCGCGTAGATGGACAAGGCTTTGATGGATTTGCCATCGGAGGTCTTGCGGTAGGTGAAACAAAATCCGAACGTGAGGACTTCACCGAAATCGCAGCAGCGATGCTTCCGGAACATCTCCCACGCTATCTCATGGGAGTCGGAACTCCCATCGACATCCTCGAGGCGGTTCACCGCGGTGTCGACATGTTCGACTGTATCGTACCGAATCAGTATGGCCAGCGAGGAGTGGCCTTTACGAGTCTTGGAAATTTTCAGATGAGGCGCTCAGTGTACAAGTTCTCAGAGGAGAAGCTTGACCCAGCTTGTGACTGCTTGACCTGTACCAACTACTCACGTGCCTACCTCCATCATCTCATGAAAACGGATGAGCCACTGGGATGGCACCTACTCTCTTTTCACAACATCACTTTCTACCACCGGCTTATGCGAGAGATGCGGTTGAGCATACTCAATGATACGTTTCTTGAGTTCTATAATCGCAAACGCAAAGAACTTGTTATGTCCGATGAGGAGAATCCTCCGACTCCGATGACTCCGGAGAAACCGTATAAAAAAGATAAGCGTCGAAGCCTTGGTGATTATGAAGTTCACGACTCCGGTCGCGGGTTCTCGAGCATTCGCCAGAAGAGTTCCGGTGAAGTCATGCATTCCGTGAATCCGCCACAGGAAGAAGCGCGCAACCTCTATGTGCTGCCCGCGAGAATCGATGAAAGACTCAAAGAGCTTGATGAAGTCGTCATCTGGGACGTGGGACTTGGTGCTGCTCACAATTCTATGGCAGTGATCCATGAGTTCTTAAATAAAGAATTCACGGGTAAGATTCGATTATTGAGTTTTGAAAACGATACCGATCCTCTGAAGCTGGCCTTGAGAAACTCAAGCTTTTTCCCTCACCTCCATCACGCGGCTCCGAATGAGCTGTTAAAGTTTAATAGATGGCTTGCCCCGAAAGGAAACATCGAATGGGAACTCATCCAGGGCGATTTCTCTCATACCTTCAAAGGAGCATCTAAGCCTCACGTCATTTTCTATGACCCATTCTCCATTCATACCAACGTCGAACTTTGGTCTGAGGAAGCCTTCGCGAGGATCTTCGAAGACTGCCGCGGAAATGAAGTTCAACTTCTCAACTACTCAGCATCCACTGCAGTAAGGGCCACTCTCCTAGCAGTTGGTTGGACTGTTGGCTATGGACCAGCAACTGGTCCGAAGAGCACGACGACAGTTGCCTACAACGAATCCTCCCTCGCACTCAGGCAAGGCGTGACTCTTCTCGGAGAGGAGTGGCTCAAGCGCTGGGAGAAAAGTGATGCAAAGGTTGCTCGAACACTCAGTACAACGGATGAGAGAGAATTCGAAGATAAGGTAAGAGGACATGCGCAGTTTCGGAAGAATTAAACAGATGATTGTGGGCCAAATCCGGCCTTAAGCTATTGAAAAAGTATAAGTCATGATCTAGTACTAGCATTTTGATTTCATAAAAACTTAAGAATATCTGATCGTTAGCCGAAAAATAGATCATGAATAGTATGCTAAAAATCATCCCCTTATTGGCCACCTTTAGCATAAGTATTTTGGCCTCCGCCGAGGTTTGTACCAGAGAAGATGTCGAGCTCTACTATCAAGATCGCTATGACTCATTTATAAATAATAAATTCTTTAAAACCGAGGGACAAAACAACACATCACTTTGCGAAAATGTAAAAAAGAACAATACTCAATTGATTAACGGTTTTAATGAAGCAAATAACTTTCTTGAAGACTCAGGGGTCAACGCCTCTGAACCTGTCTGTTTACCAGAAATATTCACGAGAGAAAATCAACAGCTTGCAACGATTGAAGATGCCTTAATTTTCTCACAAATGAAGGCATTTTGCGAACGCCACAAAGGTAAAGCATTCTCTTTGATTCTCCAGGATGAAGATGATTTTTTTCATAATGTTTTGATAAAAGCTCCAAAAGAATCAATCTTTGGTAGATATTTTCAATCGCTCGGGCAATCCTACTACAATCAAAAATTTAATATCTATAAAAAAGAAATTAAGAGGCTAAAGTGCTTAGATTATCTCTCCTCATCCTCTTGCCAATACGACCAAAATCAGAACTTAGATCAGATCATTGCGATGCTTGGTCAAAAAAACCTGACATCCACTGATGAATGCCTGGCATATAAAGATGATTTTTGCGCCAGTGCAATGGCACCATTAAAAGCGAGGGAATATCAATCACAATCAAATAGTGGTCAAAGCTTCGCTATAACAGTGTCAGAGGGTTCAACTGCTCAACTGTTTTCCAGATTTCAGACAGGGCAAAATGATATGTTTAGTAGCTTATGCTTTTATCAATCCATAAAAGAGAAAC
Organism: Halobacteriovoraceae bacterium; assembly: GCA_040382895.1. Classification (GTDB taxonomy): domain Bacteria; phylum Bdellovibrionota; class Bacteriovoracia; order Bacteriovoracales; family Bacteriovoracaceae; genus Peredibacter. The sequence continues at coordinate 1,652 of JBEIEO010000205.1, read as the reverse complement.
TGGGCTGTGAAAATGAAAGTGAATATTTTAACAAGTCATTGAGTCTTTTTCAGATTGCTTTCCTCTTTGATGAAGACAAGCAACTTTCTAGGAATAACTGCCAAAAAGAAGGCATAGCAATAACAACTGACACCTACTTCCCTAAACTCAGTGTCTATCCAAATCCGATGCCTTCCACGTCGGGCAACATTAATATAAAGTTAAAAGGTGGGAGTGTAGAAAACTGTTCACTACAATTCAAAATGTTTACTTCGAATGGATCTGAAATTTTAAACTCATCTTCCTGGTTTGATATTTCAGCAGATGGCGAATTTCAAATTCCACTTCCAACAAACCTTCCTAGCTCAAATTACTTTCTAAAAATTGATCGTGCCAGATGCTCAGACAAAGAGTTTCCGGTTGAAAACTCTAAACCTTTTACTATTTCAATTATCTAGTTTTGAATCAAGCGCGCAGAGATTAAGAAGACAAACCAGGGATTCATCTTTTTTCATCCTCGCCAGAACTTATGAAATAGATCGTATGTTATTTTAAAGATTGATTTGGATAATGAGAAACACCTAAAATATCACTGAAATAAGGCACCATCTTCGAGATGGCGTTTATTTCCTAAAAAACAAGACTTCGCACTTAACCTTTCTACAAAATCTTTTCATCACTTCAAATCAATAAGATCAGATCCACTACTCAAATTTGGAAGAGTGCTCGGAGTTCTATCATTTTTTAGAAAATTCGATCCAACATGGGCGCCCAGTTAGATTATGGTAGCCGAAGGGACAAGTTGTCATAAATGTGGTTTTGCCATCCCCTCATTCAACGAAATCAACTTTAAGTAACAGCCTCTTGTCCCCAGGCCTTAAAGGCGGAGATCTGTGTACAGCTCCCCCGACAAGATTATGAAGCCATCTTTCTCCCTTAAGAATTAGCACATCAAGCTTTGGGGCCTGGAAAATCGCCAGTGGATCTAAAACAATGTCTTCATTACGCCCTTGACCCAATGATTTTCGATCGACTCTGTCATTCGGAAGCCAAAGGGTTCCCTCACCCACATAGGTGCAAAGCATGCGGAGTAAGTTTTTGTCCACATGAAAAAGTCGACACATATCATCCGCGACAGGCTCGATTTTCACAAAAACTTCCTTCGCATTTGTAAAATCCATGAAATTTCTAATGTTGGTGCACATGTCATTAGCAACCCATCGAGTTAAATCCGGCTCACGAGTCCGCCATTTCTTAAGCTCATAGAAAAGATCATCTTCAAAACTCTCTAGCGCTTCTCGATCAAACTCGCCCTCAAGGACTTCAGTCTTTTCCCACCTGATCTCAGAAGACCAAGCATCAAGAAAGGAAGATAAATTTCTCTGCCAAAGTACGAAATTCACCTCAGGAGACAAGATCGAGCGTAAACTCGATGACTGATTTCCAAACATTGAGCCTACAGAACTTGTGATAGGAGACAACATAACTAAATCGCCTCAGTGACTTCTGGTATTTTAAGGATGTGGTTGAGGAGTGTGGTTTTACCAACACCTAAGAATCCAGAAAGGACTGTCACAGGCAATCTTGTGTCTAATTTCATGTATTGCTCCTAAAATTTGATTCAAGGAGTACCAAACGAAATCATTTTTTGCAAGTTAGTTGCAATTTATTGT
>JBEIEO010000204.1:0-5151 GCA_040382895.1 Halobacteriovoraceae bacterium | reverse complement strand
TACTCAAAAGGGGAACACCATGAAATTATCTTTGTATATCCTTTCTCTGGCGCTCATTACTACCGCGGCATTTGCCAGCGATTCTGGAATTCAGATTACCCCATTGGCCGGTGTTGAAACCGCTGAAGAGGCGATAGATGTGGCAGAGGCCTTTGATCAAAAGGTTGTCACCAATCCTTCTAAAACACATTTCAGCACAATTGGTGCTGTCTCAAGTTTTCAATGGGTGCCCGAGCGCTACAGGCCAAACACTTTTCTTTACGACATTTTTTACTATATTCCGGCTTCTGTGAAGGCCAAGAAAAATGTCGGCGCTTTGATTTTCGGTCATGGCGGCGGTGGTTCAACCATGGATCGCGCTGGCTCCATCCGAGCTGTGAATATGTACATGCCGGATCTCAAGCGACTGGCCGACGAACTAGGAATTATCGTGGTGCTACCTTCTGCCAACGGTCTTAACTGGGGTGGACACACGCGCGGATTGTGGCGTGAATTAGTAAGCTTGATGAGAACAGAGTTAAACGTTGATCCTAACCGTATCGGAATGTCTGGTCACTCTATGGGAGGTATGGGGATTACTCGAAACTACCTTTGGGCCGCAGATGAATTTGCCTTCTTCTTACCGATGGCGGCGGGGATGGATGAAAAACATCAGACTGAGCATCATATCAACAAAGTCTTCAATGTTCCCTATGTTCACCTTCAGGGGAAAAATGACCACTTTGATATCTTCATTACCCGTACTCAAGCTCAATTAAAAAATACCAAGGCACTAGAAACGCAGTATGGTCTTAAATCTAAATTGGAAGTGGTCTTTTATGATGGAAACCATAATTATGACTATGGACTTTTTAAGTCCCACTTAAACCGTCTCATCACTAAGTCGCCTCGAAATCTTTATCAAAAGGAGCTATGGGGTAATCTCCATACGGTTAAATCAAAATTGGTAGAAAACAACATTACTTTTGATTACGATTCTGAGAGTCGCTACTTTTGGGTAGAGGCCATTAACACTTCAACTGCTGTTGCCGAGAACGTGAGCTTTAATGCTAAGATTGATGGACAGACAATAAACCTTACATTCCCTGAACTTCCAAAACAGAGCAAAGGGTTAAGAATCTACCTGCATTCAAGCATGCTGGATCTTAATAAGAATATTACGATTAACCTTAATGGTAAGAATGTTCTCGTGAGAAAACCGAATGCGACTTTGACGAAGCGGACTGACCCAAAAGATCCAGGATTTGTTTTCGAAGATTCAATTGATATTAAATTATGAATTGGATCGTTCTGCTTCTCTTAAGTAGTTGTGCGCTTTTTAAGCAAGATCCGGATCTTTCAAAAAAGATCCGGGAAATGAACCTGGCAGGTAAGTGGCAAAGCGAGTTCGGTCACTTCAAAGTTCACTGCCAGGGAGCTTTTGAGTATCAGGAGCCTGTTCGATGGGATAACCGTGTCCCGAAGCATTCTGAAACCGATGGGCAAATTAAGTGGCTCAAAGGCTACAAGTTCAAGACGGGACTTGTCTTTGGAGAAACTCATGACATCAACCGGGCCCCTTATCAGAAGGACAATGGTGAATGGTGGATCGATTTAAACGACAAATCCTGGAAGCGGATCGAGAGTTTTAACTGCGAAAGCTAGAGCTTGATTTCCTGAGCACTGATTTCTTTCCACTCACCTGGAAGAAGATTCCCGAGCTCCATCTGACCAAGCTTTTTTCGAATGAGTCTCAACGTCGGATGACCAATGGCCGCCGACATTTTTCTAACCTGTCGATTTTTTCCTTCAGTGATGGTGATTTCCAGCCAAATATCCTGCACGGTTTTGCGGACCCTCACCGGTGGATCCCGAGGAGGCACATCCGGTTGTGGGTCCAGGATCTGGACCTTGCAAGGTTTGGTCAGATAATCCTCAATTTTCAACCCTCTTCTCATTTTTTCAAGTTCTTCTTCTGTTGGTACTCGCTCAACTAAAACCCAGTAGGTTTTGGGTTTATCGCTTTTTGGGTTGAGTAATCTCTCAATTAGTAGGCCATCATTGGTCAGAAGCAGAAGTCCTTCTGAGTCCTTATCCAGCCTGCCGGCAGCATACACATCCGAAGGGAGATTAAATTCCTTCAGGCTGCGGGCACCGTCCTCAGGAGTAAACTGAGAAAGAACACCAAAGGGTTTGTGGAAGAGAATGTAGCGATTCATGAAAACCTTCTTAACCGAAAAGTCAGACTCTGTCATAAGCAGTATACAACCACTTACATTTTCTAACTTAATTATTTCCTGCTGGATTCCTGTTTCAATCTCCAGTACAAATCCTTCACGAGAGGTGCAAATGGAAAAAGTCATTCTCCTGGTTAGTATTGGTCTTTTCTCAGTCACAGCAACTCTTTTTGCGAGTGCCGCCTTCAACTAACATGAGGTTAGTCTCTTTGAGTTCTTGACTCATGGACGAGTCATCCTTTAAATAGAACTTATGTCTGATTATGAACTTGTTTATAGTGACGATCCCAACTTTAAAAAGCGCTGTCTGAAATGCAGCAAGTACCCTTGTGCCTGCCCAAAAAAAGAAGATCTGATACCTTCTCAGCATACCTTGAAAATTCGACTTGAAAAAAATGGCCGGGGCGGAAAAACGGTGACCGTCATCTTTGAACTTCCAGAAAATGAAGCTTACTTCAAGGAGCTGGAAAAGAAATTGAAGGCCCTTTGCGGTACTGGTGGCTCTTATAAAAATAATATGATTGAGATCCAGGGCGATCATCGGGAAAAAATAAAAACATTTCTTGAAAAGACTGGTTTTAAAGTTAAGCTCGCCGGGGGCTGATTAGTTAGGCCGCAAGAGATCTTCCATGGCCTTAATACCTGCCATGGTCTTTGCCAGAAATGATGTTTCGTTCTTCACGTAGACAAAATTCGGATGCTGAGACCACAAACTTTTCAGCTTCAAATCAATTTCAATCGCTTTGCGCTGATCCTCATTTCTAACAGGATTTCCGAGGTCAATAGCAAGACCACCGGCCGCTGCGGTTTCAAAGAAGATCACAGCATCGTAGCGCTTGAGTTCGACTTCCAAAGTTGTGCCCATGGTTTTAAAGAAGTCTTCCGCTCCATTCGGCCAGTAAGCACCCCCATCCACAGTTCCTCGGTCACACAAAAGGGCATGGTGAGGAAAGAGAGTCGCATAGGTCTTTTCCAAGTTATTTTGAACATGAAAAATAGAATGCTGGATGGATTCGACCACTAAAGGGGAGTCCACTCGCGGATATCCACCTCGGAATAATAATGTCGCAGCTTCAGGCACCAGTGAGATGAAGTCTTTATATTCAAGCTTATAGAGTTCGGCGGCGGTGGATTTTCCTCCTCCCGGGCCTCCGGAAAGAGCAATCTTACGGATCTGTGGTTTGCTGGTGGTAATTTTTGTCATATAAAAGTGAGTATAGTGAAAGTAATAGATACTGAAAATACGCAAAAACTCAATTTATGTCTGACTTGCCGGCGTCGTCTTTTGACCTGTGTCTGCGAGTACCTGCGTCCCTTCCAGACCGAGTCTCGTTTTCTTATTCTCATGCATCCCATGGAATTTAAAAAAGAAAAAGTAGGGACCGGGCGATTTACCCATCTCATCCTTCGCAATTCCGAAGTTTTGGTGGATATAAATTTTGATCAGAACCAGCGCTTCCGGGAACTTCTGAATGATCCGGTCTATGAATCTTTTTTGCTCTATCCAGGTGATGAGACGATTGATCTCTCTGACGCCAGCTCTGTAAAGAAATTAGGATCAAAGCCCTCTCAGTTCATTGTTATCGATGGAACCTGGCCTTGCGCTAAGAAGATGATGAAGCTCACCACCAGTCTGCATCAGCTACCGAGAGTAAGTTTTAAATCTCAAAAAATTTCTGAATTTAAAGTGAAGCATCAGCCCTTACCGGGATGCCTGTCAACTGTTGAATCCATTTATCAAGTGCTTAAAGATCTGAACCACTCCGGACTTGAGTCAACGGCCGGTCAGGAAGACAATCTGATGGATGTTTTTCGAAAGACCGTAGAGCAACAGATCTTGCTGGCGTCAGATCCCAAGCGACAAGGTTATCGCAAAAAACCATTCTCCCTTCCGGAAGAACGCAGGATCTCAAAAAAATGGAAGAGTCGATCCATGTTCTTTAAAGGTGAATGATTTCTTTTCGAGGTTTTTCTCCCCACTCATAACCTCTTTTCATGCATTTGATTAAAGCAAGAAAACGCCACCAGGTAGTCAGCTGACGATATCCAATCAGCAGAATGAAAGTATAGGCAGTACTTTTCAGGACTGACCAGTTTCGTGATCGGGATACATAGCGACCATCCAGATAGATTCCTGCCATGGTAATGAAGGCATTGAAGCCTAAGCCGAGCCCTAGGAAAGTAAGCACGTGACTTAATTCAATCCATCCGGTGATCAGAGCAAAGGGGATAATGATTAAGGCAACAAGGCTCAATACCGGTGAAAGTACTTCTACAAACCAGGCATATGGAAACGCCAGCATTCCCAGTACACGGTACTTCGGATTAAAACAAAGTTCCATATACCTTAAAAGTGTTTGTACTAATCCCATTTGCCAACGCATTCTCTGCAGCATCAAGTGTCGACGCTGATCCGGTGCCTGGGTGAAGCAGGTTGTGATGGGAAGAATTTTAAAGGCGTAGTCCGCATCGTGGTATTCTTTTCGCAGACGAACAATCATATCGAGATCTTCGGTGATGGAGTCTTTTAAGAAACCTCCGACTCTTTGGATCGCTGATTTTTTTACCATACAGAAAGCACCTGAGATGAGAGTCGTCGAACTCAAAAGACTCCAGCCTAAACGCTCACACAAAAAGGTGCGCAAGTATTCAATGCTCTGAAAAGTTGTAAGCCAACCATGAGGCCTCTGATCGACAGGCGAGTTTTCTTTTAGGATCTGAGAATTGAGAACTTGAATCACACCACCAGCGGCAATCAGTTTAGGTTGAGTCGCAAAAGACCTTAAACAGGCTTCAACTCCTCTGGCGGTAGGAATTGTGTCTGCATCCATGGTGCAGATTAAATCATAACGAGAATGGGCCACACCAAAATTCAGGGCCTGGGCTTTACCCATATGAGGAGCCTCCAGCACAATCAGTTCTGGATAGGTGATTG